>NZ_JACJEN010000012.1:3686-129178 GCF_014164075.1 Pseudoalteromonas sp. SG45-3
TTAGCTCAGTTGGTAGAGCAGTTGACTTTTAATCAATTGGTCGATGGTTCAAATCCATCATGACCCACCATTCTTTATTCCTTGTGAATACGGTTTGGCATCAATCGGCGGATTTACGTAAGCTTTAACTTAGTAATAAGTTAGCAACTGGAATGGGTTATTAGCTCAGTTGGTAGAGCAGTTGACTTTTAATCAATTGGTCGATGGTTCAAATCCATCATAACCCACCATTCTTTATTCCTTGTGAATAATGACTGGTTCCAATCGGCGGATTTACGCAAAGTAGTAAGTTGCATTTAAACGTAACAATAGAGCGGGTCATTAGCTCAGTTGGTAGAGCAGTTGACTTTTAATCAATTGGTCGATGGTTCAAATCCATCATGACCCACCATTCTTTATTCCTTGTGAATACGGTTTGGCATCAATCGGCGGATTTACGTAAGCTTCATTCATAATTGAATAAGTGCATAGAGCGGGTTATTAGCTCAGTTGGTAGAGCAGTTGACTTTTAATCAATTGGTCGATGGTTCAAATCCATCATAACCCACCATTCTATGAAAAGTTATATAAGAGCGGGTCATTAGCTCAGTTGGTAGAGCAGTTGACTTTTAATCAATTGGTCGATGGTTCAAATCCATCATGACCCACCATTCTTTTATTCCTTGTGAATAGAATTTGGCATCAGTCGGCGGATATACGTAAGCTTCATTCTTAATTGAATAAGTGCATAGAGCGGGTTATTAGCTCAGTTGGTAGAGCAGTTGACTTTTAATCAATTGGTCGATGGTTCAAATCCATCATAACCCACCATTCTATGACAGTTTAATCGGCGGATTTACGCAAGCTTTTTACAAAGCAGATTTATATTAGAGCGGGTCATTAGCTCAGTTGGTAGAGCAGTTGACTTTTAATCAATTGGTCGATGGTTCAAATCCATCATGACCCACCACTCTCTAATACTTTCCTTTATATTCTTTTTTAATTTCCCACTTTATTTTTTATAAACAGCCTTACTAGTTCGCTGTTATTTGCTTTCATATTCTCGTATAATTCGCCCTAATTAATGCACTGTAGATAAGTGGTCGAGAACATGAGTCTAGCTCAAACTATTATGCCTGAAGGTTATATTTTTCCCCCTAAGCCAGCACCGTTAACACAAGACGAGCAAGGCGAATATAAAGCGCGTATAAAACAATTACTAAAAGATAAAAATGCAGTACTTGTTGCCCATTATTATACCGATCCTGAAATTCAAGCACTTGCTGAAGAAACCGGCGGCTGCGTTGCCGACTCGCTAGAAATGGCGCGTTTTGGCGCACGTCACGATGCAGATATGATTATTGTTGCGGGCGTAAAATTTATGGGCGAAACAGCCAAAATTTTAACGCCAAATAAAACGGTTGTTATGCCAACGCTTGAAGCAACATGTTCGTTAGATATTGGCTGCCCGATAGACGAGTTCTCTGCGTTTTGCGATCAGCACCCTGATCGTAAAGTAGTTGTATATGCAAACACCTCTACGGCTGTTAAAGCACGTGCAGATTGGATTGTAACTTCATCCTGTGCACTTGAAATAGTAGAGCACCTCGATGAGCAAGGCGAAAAAATCATTTGGGGCCCAGATAAGCACCTTGGTAGTTATATTCAAAAAAATACCGGTGCTGATATGCTTATGTGGAATGGCGCATGTATTGTACATGACGAGTTTAAAACAAAAGCACTCAAAGACATGAAAGCGCTACACCCAGATGCAGGCGTTTTAGTTCATCCTGAGTCACCAGCAGAAATAGTTGCTCTTGCCGATTCGGTTGGATCTACGAGCCAATTGATCAAAGCAGCGCAAACAATGGACAACAAAAAGTTTATTGTAGCAACTGATCGCGGCATCTTTTATAAAATGCAGCAACTATGTCCAGATAAAGAGTTTTTTGCGGCTCCTACGGCAGGTGAGGGCGCTTCATGTAAAAGTTGCGCTCATTGCCCTTGGATGGCAATGAATGGCTTAAAAGCGATTGAGGAAGCCCTAATTGACCCTAAAGGCAAAGAAGTATTTGTTGATATGGATTTACGCGAAGGCGCACTTAAGTCACTTAATCGCATGCTTGAATTTACCGCGAGTATGGCTAAGTAACCTAAACTCTGGCTAGAGAAAATAAATTTAAATATCATCATATTCAATACGTAGTAAATCTCTTAATCAGAGTTCAGGTTAAGTCATTTTAAAGTATAAATTAAAAACGGTTAAGTCTTAGATTTAGCCGTTTTTTTGTGCCTATAGGTAAGTGTTGCTTGATTAGTAAGCATTTAAAGGCCCAAATTTAAAAATGCCTTGCACCTTAAGGGTCTATTTCATACTATAGCGCGCTGTTGCATTACACAATTGCAGCACCGTGGAGGGATGGCTGAGTGGCTGAAGGCGCACGCCTGGAAAGTGTGTTTAGGTTTATCCCTAACGAGGGTTCGAATCCCTCTCCCTCCACCATTATTCAATATTAGGACGTCTCAGGACGTCCTTTTTTGTGCCTGTAATAAAGTAAAATCAATAACTTAGTGTATCATCTCGTCCCATCCTGTTTCACCCAAGCTCAAAGCTTTAGTATCTAATATGGTATTCCTTTAATAAACTGCCATAATAAAGAATACTAAATTGGAGTAGGGTTCATTTTTTATGGCAAGATCAGCGAAGCAACTTACCGATACAGCGCTAAAGAAAGTAAAAGCAGATGATAAAGATCTTATTTTATCTGATGGTAATGGCCTACAAGTAAAAGTTAGAAAGAGTGGTTCTAAGCTCTGGAACTTTAACTACTATCATCCAATTACAAAAAAGCGTATTAACATGGGCTTAGGTAAGTATCCCGATATATCAATTGTTAATGCTAGAAAGCTAGCGCAAGAAGCCAGGGAGTTGGTTGCTCTAGGGACTGACCCTAAAGAACATAGAGACGAAACCTTAGCTTTTAAACGAGCACAAGAAGAGTTAACGCTAAATAAAGTCGCTTTAGAGTGGTTTGAGGTTAAAAAACAAAGTTTAACCAAAGACTATGGTGAAGATATTTGGCGATCGTTAAACAAGCATATTTTATCGGTTATTGGCAAATACCCCATTGGTAAAATTAATGCACCACAAGTGATTAAGATTTTAAAACCCATAGAAGCAAAAGGAACCTTAGAGACAGTTAAGCGGCTATGCCTGTATTTAAGAAAGATCATGATACACGCAGTTAATAGTGGTTACATTAATGCTAATCCACTTGCAGGGATTAGTGAGGTTTTCAAAAAGCCGCAAAAACAAAACATGCCTTCGTTAAAACCAGAGGAGCTGCCTGAATTAATGCAAACACTTGCTATAGCATCAATTAAGCGCGTAACTCGTTTTTTAATTGAATGGCAGTTACATACACTTACGCGCCCAGGTGAAGCTGCCGGTACGCGATGGGATGAAATCGATTTTGGTAATAAACTTTGGACTATACCCCCTGAACGCATGAAAAAGCGCAGAGAGCATGTCATTCCTTTATCAAAACAGGCTTTAGAGTTATTGGAGGCAATAAAACCAATTTCAGGGCACAGAGAGTTTGTTTTTCCGTCAGACAGAAACCCTAGAAATCATATCAACAATGAAACAGCTAATATGGCTCTAAAACGTATGGGGTTTGAAGGTAGATTAGTAAGCCATGGCTTACGTTCGCTTGGGAGTACAACATTAAATGAGCATGAGTTTAACCCAGATGTGATAGAAGCCGCACTTGCGCATGTAGATAAAAATCAAGTTCGTTCTGCTTATAATAGAGCTGAGTACATAGAAAAACGCAGAGAGCTAATGAATTGGTGGAGCGACCATATAGGCCGAGCATCTCAGGGTACACTGTCGGTAACAGGGCATAAACACCTTTTAAAAGTTGGTTAGAAGATAAAATAAGGATATAAAATGGCTTTAACTCAAATGCAGATTATTCAATCACTAGGTGAAGCTATGAGCTGGTTAGAAAGGGAGTTAAGTTGGGATGTGCCTGCAACAGAGCTAAGACATTTAACTGGTAGAATTGGGGAGCTTTACGCTGCACTAATCACGAATGGACGTATGGCAACAGAGGTTAACCAGGCGGGCTATGATGTTGTATCAAGCACAGGCGAGCGTATATCAGTTAAAACAACAGGTAGGATGCATACAGGCGGCCATATTAGCTTTAATACTAATACGTTAGAATTGGTCGATCGTATAATTATTTTAAGAATCAATACAGACGAAATGCAAGTTGAAACTTTGTTAGATATGCCAGTTGAGCAAGCTAGATTACTAATGAGTGATGCAGCAACGGGTAAAAGCTGTATTACAATGAGTAAGTTAATAAACCCACCTGTTAAGCCACGTGTATTACTAAACGTAAAAGAAGCAACATGGAATAACTACAAATTAGTAGAGCTTGAAAGCGGAACTATTGAAGTGTTTTTAAATGACGAGCTTGTAACACCAAGCAAGCGTTACTTACGTGATATTGCTAAAGAGTTAGGGGTTTCAATTTTAAATGGCAACGGAAATCCATTTAATACACGGCAATTAGGTTCTGTGTTGATTAAAGAGTTATTAAATTAAAGCTATCGTTGTTTATATACAGTAGTTTAAAGCTAAGTAATTAGGCCTCTAATTCACTGAGCTTAAACAAGTTTCATTAACTATGTAATTTATGTATTATGCAGACTCCTCATACAAAAGGATCGTTGATGAAGAATGTACTACTAATAGTTACTGGTGCAAGCCCACAAGTATTAACCGAAACTCTTTTTGCACTTTATCAGCAGGGTAAGCCTATTCCCGAAGAGGTTTTTGTTATAACAACAAAAAGCACAAAGCCAATGCTTACTAATGGATTATTTGAGCAAGGTCATTTAGCTAAACTAATAGCAGATTATAAACTTCCCAACATTAAACTCCCCGATGAAAATATTTGGCTAATAGAAGATGACAAAGGCCAACCTATTAATGATGCTAAATCTGAAATAGAACAAACCTACATGGCCGACTTTATTACGCGTAAAGTGTTTGAACTTACCAATAAAAACGATATTAGTATTCATGCATCGATTGCGGGTGGACGTAAAACAATGGCGTTTTATTTAGGCTATGCCATGTCATTATTAGGCCGTGAGCAAGATACGCTCAGTCATGTATTTGTGAATAACGAATTTGAATTTGTTAGAGACTTTTACTACCCAACACCTTACGACCACATTATTGATGGTAAAAATGGCACGCAAGTAAACTGTATTAATGCAAATGTAACCCTTGCCGAAATCCCCTTTGTACGAATGCGCCAATCTATCGACGAAACCCTCATTGCAAATATGCAAAGTGCATCGTTTAGCCAAACAGTAGCAAGCTTAAACTCTGCTCATAAAAAAGATTTAACCCTAGAGGTAAACGCAAAAGCAAAAACGCTCACCTTTGCAGGTATCGAAATTAAACTGACCGCAAAAGAAACTGCTTTTTATTTATGGTTAAACCAATACAGCCAAAGTGAACATAAAAAGCTAGTTGTGGGTCGTGATTTTGAAGAGTCTTTGCGTTACAGCAAAGAATATCTCATGCTTTTACAGCAAAATAGTAGTGATTTACGTATATTCCGCGATACGTTTGGCATAGAGCCCGAAGATTTTAGAGACGGTTTACACAGTAATTTAAAGGTAATGGAAAAAACCTTTGTGCAGCAAACTTGCAGCCGCATAAAGAGTAAAATAAATAAGGTGTTACCCAACGAGCTTGCTAAAAAAATAGCGATTGACTCCAATAACCAAAGCTTTGAAACAAGCTACTGGTTAAGTGCAGTAACACATAATATAAAAATAAATATAACGGCTTAATATTCGCAAGCTTGCAAACGCATAAAAATAATAACGCATGGTAAATTAGTTGATAAGGAAGTAATCAGGAATGAAGCAATCAATGAACTTTGAACACATTCAATCAAATTGGCCAGAGCTACACCAGTTAGCTGCTTTTGCAGAAGACTATGCGATTACCGATCCACAAAGTTCATTAGTTAAGCTGCGTTGCTTTGCCGAAAAAGTAGTAGGCTACTTATATAAAGAACTTAGTTTACCTGTTTTACCAACGTCTAATATTTTCGACAAACTTACCGCCGACGACTTTACCAGTGCAGTCCCGCGTTTAATTACCGATAAGCTCCATGCCATTCGTAAAAGCGGCAACCAAGCGGCTCACGAAGGCAAAGTAGATCAACAACAAGCTATTTGGATATTAAAAGAAAGCTACTTTGTAGCTTCGTACTTATTTATGGCGTATGCCAATGGCACGCAACAAGAATGCCCAGAGTTTAAAGCACCTGAGCAAACACAGCCAACTAACCAAAGTGATGCCGAGTTTGCAAAAAAGAACAAGCAACTCACCAAGCAGCTAGCCGAAAATCAGGCCCGTTTAAAACGCGCACTTGACGAACTAGAAGCCGCAGAGCTTGCACAAAAACAAGCACAGCAGCAAGCAGCAAAACTAAAACAAACTATTGATGCTGAAAAGCTGGCTCAGGTTAAAACCCGCAATGAGCAAATTGTTAACTCAAGTTTTAACTTTAACGAAGATGAAACCCGTAAGCGTATTATCGACTTAGACCTGCGTAATGCAGGTTGGAATGTAGCACTTGACGACAAATCAACAGAAGACGTTGGCAAAGAAGTAAAAGTAACAGATCAACCTACAACAACAGGTATAGGCTATGTTGATTACGTATTATGGGATGACGACGGAAAGCCACTTGCTGTAATAGAAGCCAAACGTACCCGCGAAAATATCGAAAAAGGCCGCCAGCAAGCAACGCTTTATGCCAACGCGCTCGAAAAGCAATTTGGGCAACGGCCCGTTATTTTTTACTCGAACGGTTGGGATATAAAAATTCTAGACGACGCGCAAGGTTATAACAGCCGAGGTTTATACGGTTACTACTCAAAAGATTCCCTGCAGTACTTAATAAAGCAACGCACGCTTAAAAAAGAGCTAAACACCACGCCAATAGACACCGCAGTAGCAGGGCGTTTGTATCAAATGGAAACCATAACTCGTGTGTGTGAGCGTTTTAGCGACAAGCACCGCAAAGCGCTTATTGTGCAAGCAACCGGCACAGGTAAAACACGCGTATCTATCGCCCTTGCAAAACGGCTGCTCGATGCAGGTTGGGCTAAGCGCGTATTATTTTTATGTGACCGAAAAGAGCTACGTAAACAAGCGGGTAATGCCTTTACCGAATTTACCAACGAACCAGTACACATTGTAGGTAAAAGCGCTAAAAACACCGCAGCGAGTGCGCGTGTATTTATAGCAACCTACCCAGGCATGCTGCGTATAATGAACAAGTACGACGTAGGTCACTTTGACCTAATAGTAGCCGATGAATCGCACCGTTCAATTTACAATATTTATGGCGATATTTTTAAATACTTTGACGCGCTAGAAGTGGGCTTAACCGCCACGCCGGTAGAAATGGTATCGCGCTCAACCTGTGATTTATTTAGCTGTGATTACAAAATGCCAACAGCCAATTACCCGCTTGAAGACGCCATAGAACAAGGCAACTTAGTTCCTTACAAAATTGTAAGTTACACCACACAGTTTTTGCGCGAAGGCATTAAAAAAGACAACCTAACCGATGAGCAAATAGCCCAATTAGAAGACCAAGGCATCGACCCTAACGAGCTTGACTTTGACGCAAAACAAATAGACGAAGCCATTAAAAATAAAGACACCAACAGGCTAATACTACGTAACCTAATGGAAAAAGGCCTGCGCGATAAAGACGGACAGCTCCCAGGTAAAACAATCATATTTGCCCGTAACATTGCCCACGCCGAGTTAATGGCACAATTGTTTAGCGAGCTTTACCCGCAACACGGTGCTAATTTTTGCCGTGTTATTCACTCAAAGTACGAACGTGCTGAAGAGCTAATAGACGACTTTAAATCAAGCGACGAAAACAGCGTACGCATAGCTGTATCGGTCGATATGCTCGACACCGGCATAGACGTACCAGAATGTGTAAACCTTGTATTTGCCAAACCCATAAAATCAAAAGTAAAATTTTGGCAAATGATTGGCCGTGGCACACGCTTATGCGAAAACCTATATGGCCCAGGTAAGCACAAAACTCACTTTTTAATATTCGACCACTGGGCAAATTTTGAATACTTTGATGAAAATCCAGAAGAAGAAGACGTAAAACAAGCTAAATCGTTACTGCAAAAGCTATTTGAAGCGCGGGTAACCCTTGCACAAACCGCCCTTAAAAAAGCCAATATGGATGTGTTTGATCAAACAATAAAATTAATTCACGACGATATTTGCTTACTGCCAATGGAATCAATATCGGTGCGCGACAACTGGCAAGTGGTCGAAACCTTTAAAGACCTAAAACGCCTTAATCAGTTTATTCCTGATGATGTACAAACGTTGCTAGAAGAAGTAGCGCCGCTTATGCAATGGCGTAATATTATGGGGCAAAGTGAAGCCTATAAATTTGATTCTGAGCTAACCACCATTCAAACGCTGTTAATTACCGATGAAAGCCAAATTGATTTAGCTAAACAAAATGTAATGAACAAAGTTGAATCGCTACAAATGCACTTGAACGAAGTGCGTAGCAAAGCACCTGCAATAGCAGAAATACAAACCGAGCAATATTGGCAGTATTTAACCCATGCAGCGCTTGAGCAAAGCCGCATTAATTTACGCAGTATTATACACCTGCGTAATAAAGACATAACACCGCCAAAAAGTGACTTTATACTCGATATAAAAGAAGACACCAACCAAATACACGAAGCTGATAGGCTTACAAAAATAGTCTCTATTGATTATCAAATATACCGCCAAGAGGTAGAAAAAACACTCACCCCGTTATTTGAGACAGACAGCGTACTTAAAAAAATTCGCAATGGTGAACAAGTAACCGAGGCCGACTTAGCGCAATTAAGCTCGTTAGTGCATACGCAAAACCCAAGTGTTGATTTAAACACATTAAAAGAGTTTTTTCCCGAATCAACCGCGACGCTCGACAAAATATTGCGTACCATAGTCGGCATGAACAAAAACGCCATAGAACAGAGCTTTACTACCTTTGTGCAGCAAATACACACCCATGTAAATGCTAAACAACAGCGCTTTATTGGTATGTTAAAAAACCACCTGATTCGCCACGGCGCAATTGAAATAGCTCAGCTTTACGATGCGCCCTTTACACAAATACACGACATGGGGCTCGACGGCGTATTTAGCCAGCAACAAGCCGATGTAATTGAGCAGTTTATTAAGCAGTTTGACGTAAAGCTTGGCAGCAAAGCCCAAAGCGTTGAAAAGCAAATACACCTTTAATTTTATAAGCGCGTAATTTACTACGTGCTTTAGCAGCACTAACTAGGATACACATTAATGATAACCGGACCTTTAAAAAGTAAAATCGACAAACTATGGGAAGAATTTTGGACAGGCGGCATTACTAACCCGCTTACCGTAGTAGAGCAAATTACTTTTTTAATGTACGCCCGCATGCTCGACATGAACGAGCAAGCCGACGAAAAACGAAGTGCCCGTACTAAGCAGCCATTTAACCGCCGCTTTAGCGACGCCGAGCAACATATTCGTTGGCAAAACTTGCGCCATTTAGGGGCCGAAGAGTTATACAAACTGGTTAAAGATGAGCTGTTTCCGTACTTTTCAAAAACCTCAGACGACGTATCGCCAGAAGGCGCGGTATTTAATGAGTTTATGAAAGACGCGCAATTAATGATTCAAAAGCAAAGCTTATTGGTAAAAGCCGTTGAAATGGTAAACGACCTACCGCTTGAAAACTCAGACACCAAAGGCGATTTGTACGAATACTTGCTTAGCAAACTTACTACCGCAGGCATTAACGGCCAATTTAGAACTCCGCGCCATATTATACGCGCCATGGTCGAAATGATGGATCCAAGCACCACCAGCCAAATTTGTGACCCATCAACCGGCACCGGTGGCTTCTTGTCAGTAAGTTACGAATACCTATTACAAAAATACACATCAGCCGAGGGCATAGAGCGCGAACCTGTGCTTGACGTAAATGGCAATATACAGCTTGATGATAACGGTAAACCGCTTGAAAACTTACTTTACTCAGGCGACTTAATAACCCCAGAGCAGCGCAGCCACATAGATGCTCACATGTTCAACGGCTTTGACTTTGACGCTACCATGCTACGCGTAGCCGCCATGAACCTAGTAATGCACGGCATTAAACAACCGGGCATTCATTATCAAGATACCCTAAGCCAAAACTTTAAAGAGCACTACCCGCAAAAAGCAAAAGAAGGCTTTGACATAATACTCGCCAACCCGCCATTTAAAGGCAGCCTAGACGAAGAAGACGTATGCCCCGAGTTATTACGTAAAGTAAAAACTAAAAAAACCGAGCTGCTATTTGTTGCCCTTATTGAGCGCATGCTAAAAATAGGCGGCCAATCTGCCACTATCGTGCCCGACGGCGTATTATTTGGCTCATCGAAAGCGCACGTACAACTGCGCCAAATGCTGGTGGATAACAACCAGCTAGAAGCCGTAATCTCATTGCCAAGTGGCGTGTTTAAACCCTACGCTGGTGTTTCTACCGCCATACTTATATTCACCAAAGGTGGCAGCACCGATCACGTATGGTTTTACGACGTACAAGCCGACGGTTTTAGCTTGGATGACAAACGCACGCCAATAAAAGCCAACGACTTACCAAGCCTAATTAGCGAATTTAAAGCGCGCGATAAAGCTCAGGCAACAAGCGATAGCAATGATAAAACTCAAAAGGCGTTTTGGGTAAGTAAAGACGACATAGCCAGCAACAAATACGACCTGTCAATCAACCGCTATAAAGAAGTGGTATACGAGGAAGAAAGCTACGATCCGCCAAAAGAGATTTTAGGTAAATTAGTGAGTTTGGAAAACGAAATACTGGCTGATTTGAAAGAGCTGGAGGGGATGTTGTGATTTGGCCTTTAATGAAACTAGGTGAATTGGTCACGATAAAAGGTGGTGGAACACCAAGTAAAAAAATAGAGGGATATTGGAATGGTAATATTCCATGGGCTTCTGTAAAAGATTTAAAGAGCAACGAAATATCTAAAACTGTAGATGCTATCACTGAATTGGGTGTAAATAACTCTGCTACCAACATTATCCCTGCGGGGACTATTCTTACTGCAACAAGAATGGCTTTGGGTAAGTTTGCAATTAACACTGTAGATATGGCGATTAACCAGGATCTTAAGGCATTATTTATTAATGATGAGACGAAAGTTGATCGTGACTTTTTAATACGATTTTTAGAATCTAAGGCGCAGTATATTGATTCAGAGGGCAAAGGGGCAACAGTAAAAGGAATTACACTAGATTTCCTTAAGCACTTGGAAATCCCATTACCACCACTGGACGAGCAAAAGCGCATTGCCGCGATTTTAGATAAAGCCGACGCCATCCGCCGAAAACGCCAACAAGCCATTCAACTCGCCGACGACTTCCTGCGCAGCGTATTCCTAGACATGTTCGGTGATCCTGTCACCAACCCTAAAGGATGGGAAGTTTCTACCTTAGGTAAATTAGCCTGCTCATTCCAAAATGGTACTGGAAAATCAAAACAATTTTATGGAAGAGGAAATAAGGTAGCAAATATAGGCGATTTATATGAAAAACCTTTTTTTAGTCCTAAGAAGTATTCATTGTTAGAAGTCTCTGAAAAGGAAATTCAAAAATATAAATTAAATCGTGGTGACCTTTTGTTTGTTCGCTCATCAGTGAAAAGAGAGGGAGTGGCCTTTTGCTCAGCTTATGATTCAGATGAGCTGTGTTTATTTAGTTCTTTTATGATTCGAATGTCTGTTGATAAAGAAAAAGTCGAACCCAAATTTCTATCGATACAACTTAGGGTTAACAGCATGAGACAACAACTAATTGAAGCATCTAATACCGCAACGATTACTAATATCAATCAAGAAGGGCTAAGTAAAGTAAGAATAATCGTACCAAATATTGCAGCTCAGCAACGCTTCTTATTAATATCTGAAAAAGTAAATGAATTACTCGAAAGGAGCGACTTATCATCTATTTCGACTAATAGTTGTTTCAACTCTTTAAGCCAAAAAGCATTCGCTGGCGAGTTATAACAAAAATTAAGTAATACCCAATAAACTAAGGGAGTAGTAAATATGTTGGATTTTATGCCATCGCATTGGTTGATACCGCAATCTGTATTAGGGGTATCGTTTTGGCTTGCATTAATAGCCGTGTTTATTGTTGCTTTTATCTCGATTATTATACTTACGGTTAAGAGCAATAGTCGAGTAAAGCAAGTTAGGCACATTATTAATGGTGAATCTATTACCACGCTTTATGATAATAGCTTGGCTATTAGCGAGCGTGCTAAAGCGTCAAAATCTAAAATAGTGCACAGCCTGTGGCATGAATTTGGTGAAAGTTTAGTAAAAGACGACCGCTTACAACGTGTTTATAATACCTTGGACGCGGAGCACTTTTTTAACCATAAAACCCTGTCTGCAGGCCTTACATCTAACCGATTATTAGCGGCCACCCCTTCATTTTTGACTGCAATTGGTGTGTTAGGTACCTTTATGGGCTTAACCATGGGCCTGCGCGACATTAATATTGGCAGTGAGGACATAGAAGTATTAAAAGTTGGCATAAACAGCATGATGAGTGGTGCTGCTTTTGCTTTTGTTACTTCTGTATGGGGGGTAGGTTTAAGCTTACTGCTCAACTTTATTGAAAAAATAGCAGAGCGTTTAATCATACGAAATATTACTGCTGTACAGCACCGCATTGATTTTTTATACCCGCGTCTGCCTGCTGAAAAATCACTTGTTGATATTTCTAAAAACACCAGTGATAGCAGTGAGGCTTTAAAGGAATTGCATGAGCGAATTGGTAATAAATTACAGGAGACGATTTCGGGTGTGAGTGACAGCATGCAAGATGCTTTTACTAACGCACTTAACAATGTAATGGCACCTGCTATGCAGTCGTTAGTCAGTAATGCCAGCCAACAAACCAGCGGCGTGCTGGAGCATTTAATTAGTAACTTTACGGAGAGCATGCAAGCGGCGGGCAGAGGCCAAGGCGAGCTTATACAAAAGTCGACTGAACAAATGCATGAGGCAGTAAGTAGCCTGAGCGCGCAAATGAGTGCAGTGCTTGAACAAAGTAGTAATCAAGCTGAGCTAATGGCCCAGCAACAAGCGGGGGCATCATCGCAATTTAACCAGCAACTCGAAGCGATGCTTAGCAAAAGCGAAGAACGCCAACAGCTTATGGAGCAAAAGTTATTTACGGCTATTGAATCGCAACAGGAATCGCAAGCAACACGTGAAGCAAACCATGTAGATAATTTACAGTCGGTATTAGGTGGTTGGTTAACTGAGCAATCGAAAACGCTTAATAAGCTTTCTGACTCTATGGCTGAAGTACAAAGCGCGATGGGCGAATCGAACCGTGGATTTGTTAATGAGCTTTCTAGCCAAAACGAAAAAACAACGGCGCAGCAACAGGCGTTTACTAGTGGCCTTGAAACAAGTTTACAAAGCTTTATGCAAAGCACTGAGCAGCGCCAAAAGACGCTTGAAGAAACGTTTGGTTCATTAATTAACAGCCAACAGCTTGAAGCGGCTAAGCGTGACTCAGAATATCGTGAGCAATTACAAACGCAGTTAGATAAGTGGCTAGCACAACAAGACCAAATGCTAACCTCGATGACTGATGCTGTAAAACGTACGCAAACACATATGGACTCGGTTATTACACAGCATAAAGAGGTTATAGGGGAGCTTAAAACGGTTGCGGAGTCATCTGCTACAAGTAGCCAAAACCTGAGTAATAGCGCAAACCAAATTGGGGTGTTATCGGGCAATTTATTAAAAGCAACAGAGCTGTTTGATACGCGCTTAGGTGATATGACCGACACAATTAAAGGTATTTCTGCTCAGAACGATGCATTAGCAAATCACGTAATTGAGCAAGCTAAAGTGCTAAGAGGGCTTGAAACGTCGCTTGTTGCTACAACAGAGCAGTTTGGTAGTACGGCAAAATTAGCTCAAAGCGGCTTTAGCGAAATGAAAACACATCAAATTGAGTTTATAAGTGGTGTTGAGGCATCTTTTGAAGGGCTAAGTAATACCTTAGCTAAGCAAGTAGCTGATATTGAAAAGCAAACGAATGAGTGGTTACGTAGCTATTCATCAGAAGTAAATACGCAAGTTAAAGAGCGTATGGAAACCTGGAATACCACAACTCGTGAATTTAGCGACCAAATGCTTAGAACAGTACGCACAATTACTAATTTAGTGGATGAATTGGAGCGTAGCTAATGCGAGTATTTAGAAGCAACCAAGTAAGTGTTGACGAAGAAAACCCTTATTGGATGTCGTTTTCGGATATTTTGTCGGGCTTACTTATTTTATTTGTTTTAGCATCTGTTGTGTTGATGGTTGAGCTGATAGAAGCCAAACAAGAGCTTGAAAATAAGCAACAAGCATTTACTCAAGAGCTAGAAATGCTGCACAAAGCCGAAGAAGTACGTAAAACAATTTTAGATGAGGCGGCTGATTTACTGCGAAAACGAGGCATACAAGTCACGGTTAGTGAAAATAAAACTGTATTAAGTATTCCTAACGATATTTTAGGGTTTGATAGCGCAGCGTTTAATATAAGCCCAGAGTTTGAAGGCACTGCACTTGAAATTGGTGAGGTACTTGCTGAGGTTATAAATAAAGAAAACCGTGAGCAATTTCTTGATACTATTTTTATTGAAGGGCACACCGACAGTAAAAACTTTTATGGCATGATGGGTAAAGGTAATTGGGGCTTATCGACCTTTAGGGCTATTTCGCTTTGGGAACTTTGGGTTAAATTACTGCCAAGCCAACATGATTTAGCAAGTATTACTAACAAAGAAGGCAACCCGCTTTTTTCGGTGAGTGGTTATGCGGCAACAAGGCGCATGGTTGTTGAAGAGCTAACAGAGAGTGATTTTAGGACAAACAGACGCATTGATATTCGCTTTACAATCCGTAGGCCCACCAGCGCTGAATACGAAACAGTAAGAAGCCGTTTGGAGATGCCTTAATTATGCTGCATTTACCTCCTATTCCAGAGCTTGCTCAGTTTAACTGGGAGCGTATGTCACAACAGTGGAGTAGCCTAACATTACAAACAAAAAAAATTGCTGATGGTGCAGGGCAAGGCGAAGAGTTTAAAGCCCTTGAGCAACAGATTAATCGCTACGTTATGTACGATCAAAAAGAAAAGCTTAAACAAATTTTAATTAAGCGAAAAGGCGTGCGTGTTTTAACTCAGTTATGGATAGATAAAGAAGACGTAAGAAAAAACTCCTTAAACGAAGAAACAATAGATTACATACAAGCTAAACATCCCAAACTGGGTATGTCGTCGTTAATGAATTTAATTTCGTTAGTTTATCGTTATTTTGATGCACTGGTTGATGGCAATATTTTTAATCGATTAACGCAGTGGCTTAACCAGCAAATAGAGCAACGTTTAAAAGATCGCAAAAATACAAGCGACACAATTTTGTCTGTGCTTAATCAGGCTAAATGGCTGTTTGATTTAACCGCTCCTAAGGCTTTGGTTAACCTTGCCAAACAAAACCACTTAGACTTAAGCGAACAATTAAAAAAACTACGCTTAAACGAGCTGCCGCAAGGGCGTTTTTTAGATATTTGCCACGCGCAATATTACCTGGATACACTGAAAGAAATTCCCGTTGGTGAGCAACATGATGTGCTGCATGAGCTTTTAAAGCACGATGTTGCCACTATGCCTTTTGAAGAAGGTAAACGAATAGGGCACATAGCGCTTGAAATTATTATTGACCGCTCTCAAGGCGCACCCAGTGAAATATGGCAAAACTTTGTACTGAACTTAGCGGGCGACCCGCGTATTGCTAATACTGCTACAAATTACCGCCAGTGGTGGAAGCCCATTGGTGAGAATAGAGTAAAAGCAGTGACAAGCTGGCTTGCCAAAGAAGACTTGCGGCTATTTTTAGGCGCTATTGAAGAGTACGCAAATTACACCGGCGATGAAGCGTTAAATAGAATGTTCCCTGCACGTAAGCGCTTTTTAGAAGGGCTTTATGAACATGGATTTGTGCGTAATACCCGCTTAATGCTCGGTACTAATGCTGCGAAGACAGTAAAGACTGTATTGGGGAATGACCTTAAAATAAATTATATAAATTTAAGTGGATCTCAAGAAACTCACACTTCTATTATCTATCTAGATTGTGGAGACTTTCACATAGTAGAAGGTTCACATGAGTTTAAACTTTGGATTTATATGGGCCTACCTAGTGAAAAGCTAATAGATTATTCACTCAGTGAATTTACCCGCTCCGATTTAATACATCGCTTTCCTAAAGATTTTAGAGAACTTTATCCTAATGGTAATTTTAAGGATATAACTCACTCACCTACAACTTGGCAAAACAGGGCCATAGAGTTTTTAACTCAAAACGGTATTGAACTCGATTTAGAAAAACTGTTTTATAAAGACGAATACAGAAGATATATAAGTCGGTATGGATTACCTGTTTTAGGAAGTAAAGAAAAAGTAGAAATAGAAGTAGATACAAAAACGGAAGCCACTCAATCGCTGGAGTCTTTAATTTTGCATGTACTAGATGTACATCAACCTATAAATAGTAACTCAATTACTAATATCTTAGCGCAGGAGTTTGAGCTTCGCAAAAGTGTTCACCAGGTAAATTTTGCACTTTACTCTTTACGTACAAAAGGCAGGGTCACCTTAAACTCTGAAGAGTTATGGAGCCGTTCGCTGTAGCCCACTTCAGAGAAAAGCATGAACTTTAGGAATATTAAAAAGGGATTTAAAAATACATGTCACTTGTTAGTTTGATAAAAGGGCTTTTGCCTAATAATAAAAATAGTCATTTAGCGGACGATAAATACTCCTTAGTATATGACTCGTATGGCGTTAATTTTGCCACTAATGAAGCTACATTTCATTGCCTAAACAAAGGTGAGGGTGCAAGTAGTCAGCTTATTCAGCATGTAGTACTTAAAATGCTTGAAGAAAGACATATTGCTGAAACACTGCCTAATGGCTTTAGGCTTGATAGTGAGCAAGCATGTTTATTAGACCCAGAAGATGCAGAAGTTTTAGGGTTACCGCCTTTTTTTAATAATGACTTTGACGTTGATATTCAAGGTAGAACAACTAAAAGTAGCTTTTCGCTGCAGTTGTTTGCAAAATTTGAGCAGCAAAAATATCCAGTAAAAAGAAAAGGACCGATACTTTTTTTTAGTGAGCAAACACAATATTTAATGACGCCAGAGCAGCTTAATGCTGTTTTAGCCGTAGAAAAACATTCGTCGCTTACGCCCGATGACCGCACTGAGCTAAATAATGTGTTGGCAGTTGCTAAGTTACAGCAAGCAGTTAAAGATGGGTTAAAACTAGATTTAAAACATTTTGATAAATTTGATTTAGTACAACCACAACAAATTACAGTAACAGCAAATCAACAGGTTGATGGTAGCCTAGAGCTTAGCCCAAGCTTTGGTGATGGATCATCATCTGAAGACTTACAAAATCGCTTAGCTCAGTTACAGGGCGACGGGCAAGTAATGCGAATAAAAGACCGCATTGTTTTACTTACTGACGATAAAAAACAAGCTGTTAAAGAAGTACTGCAAAATAGAACCATTCCTGCACACAAAGTCGCAGAATTTATTAAAACCCCTTCAGCTTTTTTAGATGCGTCTATTCTTAATCTCGATCTTGGGTTTTCTCTCAGAGTTGCTGGTATTGGCAAAATGGTACACATTCCTTTTGGTCAAGACAGCGATGGCAGTAATGGCTGGTTTTCGACAAATACAGATAGTGAGCCACCAGAGCGCTTAGTTAAGTTGCTTGAATGCGAGGAAGATGTTGTATCGTTTGAGCAAAGTTACCAGCAAGCTAAAGGGCAAAATGCAGATAGTGTTGTTGTTGATGATGAGTTAATTGACATACGCGATGAGCAGCGAGTTAGTGAAACACTCGCAGAGGTAAGAGAAAATTTAGCAAACCCTCCTGATGACTCAGATACGCCTGAAGTTGAAGATACTCTGGTTCGTAAAGAGCAAGTTTCTTTGTTACTAAAAGATGCGGAAGAACATAATCAAGACATTGTAAATAAAGTTGCGCAGTTAGACCGAGCTATTAGTTTTGACAGAACTAATTTAGCGCGAACACCTTTCCCTCATCAAGAGTCTGGCATTAGCTGGATGATGTCGTTACTTAAGTCAGCGCAATTAGATAACCATGATGATATGTATAGAGTGCAAGGGGCTTTACTAGCCGATGATATGGGGCTTGGTAAAACCTATATGACGTTAGTTATGCTGGCTGAGTACTTGTCGATGCAGCAGCAAAGCAATAAATCCGAAAAGCCCATATTAATAGTCGCTCCACTTAGTTTACTGGAAAATTGGGAACAAGAGGTTGAAGCTACTTTTAAAGATTCCCCATTTAGAGATATTAAAGTCCTGCAGTCATCAAGGGATTTAAAAGAGTTTAAAGTTCAAGGGGCTGAACGAGAGTCTATGCAGCTTGCGACGGTAATGAATGATTCGCATGCTGATCATAAATCTATTCGTTACGCTTTGCATGTTGGGGCTGATGCAGCAACAAAGCGTTTAGATATGGATAGACGTGTTGTTATTACGACTTATCAAACGCTACGGGATTACCAATTTTCTTTATGTGTTATTGACTGGGGAATTGTAATATTTGATGAAGCTCAAAATATTAAAAACCCAAATACTCAAGCAACACGTGCAGCTAAAGCACTAAAAGCTGATTTTAAATTACTAGCTACAGGTACTCCTGTTGAAAATAGTTTAAGCGAGTTTTGGTGTTTAATGGATACAGCGCAACCAGGGCTATTAGGCGATTGGGGCTATTTTAGAGAGCGCTGGATTAAGCCAATAAGTAGTGCTAATGAGGAAGAAAAAGCAGAGGTGCGTTTAGAAGTTGGTAACGATTTACGTAATGCTGCTGGGCAGTTTATGTTACGCCGAACCAAGGAAGACGAGCTAACCGGAATGCCTACTAAAACAATAAAAACAGGTATTCATAAAGACTTGGCTGACAATATGGCATTTGCTCCAGAGTTAGCTCGTAATATGACCGGAGGTCAGTTGCTTGGCTACAACCAAATTGTTGAAGATTATAGAAAGGAGAAAGCAAAAGAGCAGGGCGGCGGCCATGCTTTAACAGTACTACAGCAATTAAGAGCTGTTAGTTTGCATCCAAGGCTTGATGAGGTTTTTAAACAGCCACCTAATAATGCCAAAGA
This sequence comes from Pseudoalteromonas sp. SG45-3, assembly GCF_014164075.1. Lineage (NCBI taxonomy): Bacteria > Pseudomonadati > Pseudomonadota > Gammaproteobacteria > Alteromonadales > Pseudoalteromonadaceae > Pseudoalteromonas > Pseudoalteromonas sp. SG45-3. Next base: position 23,102 of record NZ_JACJEN010000012.1, read on the forward strand.
GGCACAGCGTAATTTACAAGAGTCTGAAAAGTTGCGTATGTTGTTAGATATATTGTCAGATATAAAAAACAAACAAGAGAAAGTAATTATTTTTGCGACGACTAAAAAGCTTCAGGCTGTTCTTAAAATATGCTTAGACAAAATTTATGAGCTAAACATTCATGTTATTAACGGAGACAGCAAAGCGATTGCTACAAAAAAAGATCAGCTATCTCGTAAAGGGATGATCACTGACTTTGAAGCAGAAGAAGGCTTTAACATTATAATTATGTCGCCTGTAGCGGCAGGTGTTGGCTTAACGGTTGTTGGTGCAAACCATGTAGTTCACTTAGAACGCCACTGGAACCCCGCAAAAGAAGCGCAAGCTACAGATCGTGTTTATCGTATTGGTCAAAAAAAGCCTGTGTTTATTCACTTACCCTGCCTTTTACACCCAGAATATGATTCGTTTGATGTGAACCTAGACAAACTACTCGCAAAGAAAACCATGCTAAGAGATGCGGTAGTAACGCCTGAAGTTGTGAGTGAGCATGAGCTAATGTCGTCAATGGGGCTGTGAGGTTAAGTGGCACTAAGGATGAGCTTACTACTTTGCAAGCTTGTGAAATTAATTTTGAGCAATAAAAGAATAATATTAAAGATATCTCATAATTTTAAGTTGCGAAAGTACTTCAATTAAAAGTGGATATATAACTGAAGTTTAGAACGTCGGGATCGATGAGCTTTAAATAATAATTTAAGGAAGAAAATGAGAATAACAAAACTTACTTTGGGTAACTTCAAGTCTTTTAAAGAAGAGCAGGAAGTTGAGTTTGCTCCAGTTACTTTGCTTTTTGGGCCTAATAGTGTAGGTAAAAGCTCGTTGATAACTGCATTATTTTACTTGCAGCAAATATTAGCAAAAGAACAATGTAACCCTATGTTTATTGATGCTATGGGGCATAAACATATTGGTGGATTTGAAAACTTAGTTAATGGTAAAGATTTAAATAAAAGTATAACTATTGGTGTCGAATACGATAAATGTGGCGAAATTGGTGAGAGTTACTACAAATTAATAGATTTACTTCCAGAGGCCCTTGGTTTTTATTTAGATAGCCCAGCAGTCGAAGCAAATAAAGTAGAAGTTAAATTTGAGATTAGGTGGTCTTTTAAGCTAAAGGACGCTTATATCTCGAAATATATCGTACGTTTAGATGGTGTAGGTGTAGCTCAAATTGAAAGCGACGCGAATAAAATGCAACCGCAGATAGTTGCAATTAACTATTTACATCCTTTACTTCAGCCACAGGGGCAAGATGAGTTTATAGTATCGTCTTTCGAAAATGGTCATATTCACCCAGAACTTATTACGGAAGCTTTTCAATTAAATGGGATTGAATTACCAACAGCTAGAGAGATCAGCAAAGGTGCAGATGATTTACTAAGCTTATATACTGAAAATGATAAAGTTAGCTTGTCTGATGAATGTTTTATTAATGAATTACATGAGCTTATAGTAAAAGACGGAAGATTACTGACTATAAATGGTAGCAAGACTTTACAGCAGACAATTGGAATTAATAGCCGTATTGGAGCGGCTCCTTCATTAGGGCGCTCTTTGAAAACACCATTTGAATTATCAGATGAAACTCAAACCTTATTAATACATGAAATATTGAGCGATATTTTTATTTCACCATTGGATAATTTATTAGCCTTATTAAATAATAGCCTTTGTATAGGGCCTTTGAGGCATATACCCGATGCAAATTATCAGCATAATCCTTATCCTGAACAAGCAGATTGGTACAAAGGTAAAGCATGTTGGGATGAGTTACAAAAGCTGGACTTAATACGTGATACAGAAATAAACAGATGGTTGTTCGACAAAGATAAATTGAATTTAGGTTATAAATTGGTCTACAAGACTGATGAGTTAACATCGCGTTATGTGACGCCAACGATGGAGTTGAAAACTGTTGAAGATGTACTAGCAATGTCTGATGTTATTGGTGAATCATTAAAAGTTTCTGTATCAAAAGAAAATCCTGATGCTAAAGAAAGCTATATAGACAGGGAGTACATTGAAGAATTACGTAAGAGTAAAGATTTTCACTCGAGTCTATATGTAGGCCAGGAGTTCGATAAGTGGACAGCATCCACTTTATGGGACTGCCATAATAATATTGAAATCAATGCATCTGATATTGGTGTAGGTGTGTCGCAATTATTACCTCTAATTGTAGCAAGTCAATCTAATAAAAAAGGCATTATTGCCTGTGAACAACCTGAATTACATGTTCACCCTCGTGTTCAAGTCGCTATTGGTGACTTACTCACACAAAGCAATACCAAGGGTAGTTTTTTAATTGAGACACATAGTGAGCATCTAATACTCAGACTCTTACGAAGAGTTAGAGAAACTTCTGATGGTAATTTACCTGTTGGTCAAGTCCCGGTTTTACCCAATGATATTAGTGTGATTTTTTTGTCTAAGTCAAAAGAGGGGGTTATAGTCAAAAAGCTTGATATTACCTCTGATGGTGACTTTGAAAAAGATTGGCCTGGTGGCTTTTTTGATGAACGTGATGAGGAGTTATTCTGATGTATCAAGAAGTAGCTTTCGATCCCCGTTGCTTAGCTGAGTTTCATTATTATAGCTTATTAAAAACTGAATTTGGTTATGAGAAAGGGCGTTATATTATTGCACCTCTTAAGAAATGGGCCCAAGAAGCTCATAAAGCTGCAAAAGAGTCTGAACAACTCAAACCTGTAAGAAAAAAATCAATTACGAACTATCTAAATAAGCTTCAAAAAGAAAAAGTTAACCCCTTTATTATACTGCCAAAATATCGAAGAGATGTTAATGGAAGTAGCTGGTTTAATTGGTGTCAAAACCAAATCGTTTTAGCTCCTTTTAATTATGTGATTTCTGAAAGTTTTGCGAGCTCCATTAGTCATGAAGATATCTTAGAACAAGATGTTCGCTGGTTAAAGTCTCCCACAATTACTGTAAATAAAAGCTCGGCAGAAATAATATCGATGATAGAGCCACTTATAAAGCTAGGTGGCGTTATAACTATTGTAGATCAGTATTTTCGGTTATCTGAAAACCCTGTACTAGATGAGATTTTAGCTAAAATGAATAGCAACTCTGGTATTACATTAATAAAACTTGTAACTAGTATGGAAACTGTAGAACCGGAAGTTATTTTCTCTAATCAATACTTAAGTAAATACCAAAATTTACCTTCATTCGAGCTAATTACCGCCCCAAACAAGTTTTTTCATGACCGTTATATCATTTCATCATTAGGCGCTATTAAGGCTGGACATGGATTCTCCGAAGGTTCTGAAATGGGGACTCAGTCAGATAAAGTTAGCTTTAACTTATGCAGTAAGGAAGAAGCGATATCTACACTCAATTGGGTAGATAAAGTACTTTCTGAAGGTAAAGCCCACAGTAAAAATTTAAACGGAATTTAATTTTATGGCGCGATTTGTATCACCACCCGTATCTGAATTTGATAAGTTAAGGCAGCCTCTGACCGCAGGTGAACGTCTAGTCTTCGAGTTTTTTGATAAACATTTAGCTGAAGATTGGGAAATTTATATACAGCCGCATTTAAACGGTTTAAGACCTGACTTTGTATTATTAAATCCAAAAGTTGGTATCGCAGTTTACGAAATTAAAGACTGGGATTTAGATGCCATGAAATATCATGTTGAAGAGCGGCATGGTAGAGGAGCGCCAAAACTTATTGGAACCAAGGGCGGAGAGTCTTTCTCATTACAAAGCCAAAACCCTATAGAAAAAGTATACCAATATAAACAAGAGATCTTTAACCTCTATTGCCCTCGTTTACAGCAAGTCTCTGGCTTTGCTGCTATTACAGCAGGAGTTATTTTTCCTTTTGCGGATGAAAAACGACTTCATAACCTTTTCGATAAAAGTATGAAGTATCGAGACACCTATAAATACTTTAATCTTAATCCTGTTATTGGAGCTGATTCATTACAAAGTGGCGATATTAATCGAGTATTTTCAGGTGGTGCACGTCTATATTCAAAGTTTATGAATCAAGAGCTCTATCTAGACTTTAAAAGCTGGTTAATTGAGCCTGATTTTGCTGCAGAACAAAGAAAACCCTTAATGCTAGATAAGCCTCAAAAAGACTTGGCGACTAGTAGAACTAATAGCGGATATAGACGTATACGTGGTGCTGCAGGCTCAGGTAAGTCACTAGTTCTTGCTGCTCGAGCTGCAGAGCTACTAGGACAGGGGAAAAATGTTTTAGTCGTTACCTTTAATATCACACTTCTTCATTATTTAATGGATGTGGCTGTTCGCTGGCCAAGTAGTCAAGGGAGAACACGTAAAGATATTACATGGTTAAACTTCCATTATTGGTGTAAACGGGTGTGTGAAGAAAGTGGTTATGAAACTGAATACAAAGAACTTTGGAGTGGAGGTACAACCCAAGAAGTATTAAACGTAGCGCTGCCTAATCTATTAGAGCGTATCTTTGACAACCCAAAAAGTGAAGTAACGAAATACGACGCGATTTTAGTTGATGAAGGGCAAGATTTTATGCCTAGCTGGTGGTCTGTTTTAAGGAAAGTACGTAAAGTTGATGGAGAAATGCTGTTAGTAGCTGATGCGACTCAGGATATTTATGATACAGCAAAATCTTGGACAGATGATGCTATGAAAGGAGCGGGTTTTAGTGGACCTTGGAGTGAACTTGAAACAAGTTATCGATTGCCACAGGAGGCTTTAGAAAAAGCGTGTGAATTTGCAACAAGATTTATGCCGCCTGAGCTGGTAAATCTTCCTAAGTCAGTACAGCAAGGTTTAGCAATAGAGCCATGTTTTCTTCGTTGGGTACACGTAAATGAGAATAATGCAGCACAAGCTTGTAATGAGGAACTCCTCAGGTTAGCTACAGTTAATGATTACAACAATAGTTTATCTGTGGTGGATAGTACCTTTTTATGCGACAGCAAACAGTTTGGTTATGACGTAATCAAGAAGCTCGGGCTAAATGGTATCAAGTCAGTTCATACATTTGCACAGGATCCACAGGAGTCACGTCGTCAAAAAGTAGGTTTTTACATGGGTGATGCTCGTATTAAAGCTACAACACTTCATAGTTTTAAAGGATGGGAATCTAGAGCTTTAGTGATTCATGTTGGTTCAAAGACAGACCTTAAAACTCTCGCATTAATTTATACAGGCCTTACACGGCTAAAACGACATGAAGAGGGAAGTTGTTTAACTGTTGTCTCTAGTTCAGAAAAGTTATTAGATTATGGCAAAACATGGCCAGAATTTGAGATGAGGTGAACTTTAGCTTGATACTATTAATAATTAAAATAAAAGAGTGCCTATTATGCTGATGGCAATTTTGAATAATAAAGCTGGCAGAATCGAAAATGCTCAAGGTGATGCCGTTTCTTGGCGTGAAATATTTAAGGCTTATGAAGATCTTTTAACGTCTACTTTTTTTGAAAGGTTTAGTTACTTAGATCAAATGTCTCAAATTACTATATTGGCTAAGTGCTTTGATATAAAAGATAAGTTGTATCTATCTAGAACCCTAGGTGAATTAGAAAAAATAGAGTACTGGCCGAGGTTTACTATAATTAACGATCAGCAAAGCCTTGTTGAGCCAGATGTTATTTTATGCTTTAAAAAAGTGAATATATTGATTGAAGTTAAACCACCTAGTGGAGGTGAACAATATTTTGAACAGTGGTCTAGAGAGGTTAAAGGCTTATTAAATAGTAACTTTAAGCATAAGCCACTATATTTTTTGGCTTTAGGTGGTGTATCTAAAGGTGAAGTTAACCAACAGCTTGAGAGGCTGGAAAACGATTTTAAAGTACTTAAGTACGCTGCTGCAAAAAATTGGCATGAATTGGTCCCTATGCTAAAAGAGCTTTTCGTTACTAGAGAACTACGTGAGCAGCGCGTTGTAAAAGATATGATAGCCGCATTAGGGCTTTACAATGTGCATATTCAAAACTTTGAATGGAAAGACTTTACTTTAGCTTCATTCAAGCCGATTACTTTAAATCATGAATATCTCTTGGAAAAAGAGCGGTTGAATATCGATAGTAAGTTGAGGCTTGATAATATTTCAAAAGCAAGCTTTCAACCTTTATCTCTTAACTCAATTACTAAATGGAAATTAAATTGATGGATATCAATAATTCAAACACAGAACTTTTAATGCAAGTCCGTACAGGACATCGCCTATTGGTAGCTTTTTATCAGCGTTTATATAGTAATTTAGATAAACTGGCTAGTGAGCTAGGTCTAAGTTTTTATGTCTGGCGACCAGCTAATTTTGATAGACCAGCGACTTTGAGTATAAACCCATTTCAAAAATGGCAGTGGGATTTATTACCTGCTATGTCTAGTTACTTTATATTTAAAACTGACTTTGATAACAACAAAATAGTGCCAGGGCATTGTTTAGTTGAGATAAAAGTTGATTTAGACACAGCTGTTGATGGTAAATCTGATTTAGGTGGTCAGCCTGATGCATTAGGGATAAAAACTTCAATTGAAGAATCTACCAGTATTCTAAGTGTAAGAGCTTATTCCCCATATCAAGAAATAGCAGGTAACTGGTATTATGATTTATGGTCCAAATGCTCAAATATACCATTGAGTTCAGAGCCCTCAGAGCTAGATAACTTTCCTGTTATAACAAGTGGTTTTGAAATTGATATACAGGACCTGCTAGAAACGGAAGGGCTAAATAATCTAATTGGCAGAGCAAAAAGTATTGTGGAATCTACTTGTAGTGCTTCTAAAAACCGACTTTAGACTTTGCTATGAATTAAGCATTATTAGTGTTACCCCATAACGGGCTAGCACTTTAAGCCACAGTCAAAGCTGTATCTCTTTTTCCTATTTTTTCACTTATCCATTCTTCAACTTCACTTTCTACCCAGGCTACAGAGTTACCACCTAGCTCAACTTTCATTGGAAATCCACCAGCGCTCATAAAGCGATAAACAGTTGAACGGCTTAGGCCTGTGATATGTAAAACTTCTTTTAATTTGATTAAACGCATGGGATTTCTCCGGTTAGGTTAGTAGTACATATCCTTTCCGGGGGTAGTAATTTTTTACTGAGTCGAGACAAAAGCGTTAAACATATACATCACTATTTTGCATAACCATTAAGAGGGCATAACAATGCAAAATAACAAGTCACTATACGAATTTGATCACCCAGTAAGTGATGAACAAATACTTGAAGCAGCAGCTTACATAATTGCTCAAAAGCAATTTAGGCATGGGGCTTTAACATGCCCGAAAGACAGTGAAGAATATTTAAGACATAAGCTGGCTTTGATTGAACATGAAGTGTTTGCAGTGCTGTTTTTGGATAGCCAAAACCGCATACTTGAATACAAAGAGTTATTTAGGGGTACTATTAACGCAGCAAGCGTATACCCACGAGAGGTAGTTAAAGAAGTATTAGCGCTAAATTCAGCATCCGTAATACTGGCGCACAATCATCCCTCAGGCGTCAGTACGCCGTCACAGGCCGACAAGTTAATTACTACCAAATTACAGCAGGCGCTCAACCTGATTGATGTTTCGATAGTCGATCACATCATCATTGGTGAAACCAGCTATTCATTCGCTGAGCATGGCTTAATTTAAAGGGAGTAGGTTATGGCTATTAAAATAGAGCAAGTGCCAGGATTAGACGTACCAGAATCATTATTTGGTGTGATCGTTAATGCAGTTGCTAAAGCAGGGGAGTCGGTAGGATGTGCTAAGGCGCTAATTATTAATTTTCGTGATAAAGATTACAGCGCTAAAGCCGGTGGCTTTCATCCAGTCGAGGTAAGGCTAGAAAAACGGGGTATTGGTTGGGTGCTTGTATATATTACTGATTTTTCATACCAGGGCCGAGTGGACTCTGAATTAGTAAAGGAAATTGATGTGCGTTTTGTGATTAAACGGGTATATCACATGCTGGTGGGCTGGTTGAGTGAACGAGAGGGGAAGGACCTTTTAACCTTGTTTGTGGCTAACTTTGTTGAGTATTACAACACGGGTTGCTACCAGGTCACTATTACAACAGAGTAAGGAGTTGGCGATGGCTGAAGTACAAGCGATTAAGGACCTTGATACAGTTAAGTTAATTAGTTACTTGCTCGAAAAGCGGTGTTCTAAACAGATGAGCCATATTTGGAATATAGGTTTGAACTTAGCATTGCGTATATCTGATTTGTTGTCTGTTAAGTTTACAGATATTCAAAACGACAGGTTAATTATATTTGAGAGTAAAACAGGAAAGCTGGCAGAGATTAAGCTTAATCAGAAAGCATTAGCGTTTATCCACGAAGTACGTATCACTCACCCCAATCATGTTTACTTATTTCAATCGTATCGCAATCAACAATCTAAGAGTTCAATACCACGACCCTTGTCACGCAGGGCTGTTACAAGAGCATTTGCGTTAGTGGGTGAAGAGCTTAATTTAAAGCTAGGTACTCACTCAATGCGTAAAACACGAGGTTACCACCTCTATCATAAAACCCAAGACATCGCCCGTGTAATGAAAATGCTTCGCCATAGCTCGGAAGCAACGACACTGCGTTACATTGGAATAACCCAGGAGGAAATCGATAAAGACTTTGAAGAGTTAGAGCTATAAATTTATTACATATAATAGGAGTAAGTTTGTTATGTCGTTAGAAAAAGCCGTTACATGCGGTGTAGTAGGAAATGAAGTATCTAAACAGATAACCGGTAGTAGTGAGCCGTCACTCGGACGAACGGCTATTGCTGTAAGCTCTGGTGCTGTAGCAGGAGCTGCTGTATCTGGTGCGATAGTAGTTGGGTTAGGTGTGGCATCTGCACCTGTTACGGTGCCATTAGCTCTTGCTAGTGGCTTGTTGGCTGGAGTAGCGAGTTTATTTGATTAGAAGTAAACAAAGAACGCATTTATGCAGTGCGTTCTTTTTTTGCTTTTGTAGCGTAAATAGCGCTTCTCGTAATGCTATTTTGGGAACTTGCCATCCCTTATATACTAAGGGTTTGAGCTTATTTAGCTAGTTGAAGGTCTCAAAAGCGCGTTAGAACAATTTATGAGAAGCACAGGTCTTAGTTAAAGTATCACCTCTGACTATAACCAAAACAACGCTGCCCTAAGCCATATTGTTTCGTATTAAGCTTTGCTAAATAACTAGCTCGTTTATAAAGACTGCTGTAATCCGCTTTAAAATTTGTATTGTTAGCGTCAAGGTAGTAATGAGCATTTTTTGGTAAATGCACAAACTGTAGTACTTCATGAAAAGGTAAATTTAAAGCACTAGCCCATGCAACTGTAATTCTAGTAAATAAATTGTCATTACCGATGTCAATCTTACCTGTGCAGTGATATCTATCCTTATTGAAGAGTAGTACCCAATGATAATGCTGTCTATGTGCAGTGTTTTTCTCCCTTGCCCAAATATAACGAACACTACAAGGGTGTGGTTTTTTACCTTTGCGCTTTTTACGTATCGCATCAGCTTTAATCTGTGCTGTAAGTGATGCAATAAAACGAGTACAAACATCATTGCAATTTAAATCAATAGTATTTGAATAATCAGGTAACCTTAAGTCAACTCTTACTGCAAACGTTCTTTTATGTTCTGTGATAGCGTTATCCATTACTTTTTGAATAGCATCTAAGTAGGGAATAACTAACGGTTGTTTTTCTCTTGCTAGTACGCCGTACTCATTATACAAAGGGCCTTTAATTATTTGGTACTGTGTTGGGTTGTTCATACTGTTTCTCCTGGTATGTATTAGTTCATATCAGGTGTCTGAGTAGTAGTTTTTTAATTTGTATTTGACATGATAATAGATTCGTTACTAGTAACTCTTATAAATATTACCAAACCGAAATTTAAAGAAAAAAGATCAATCAGATTTGTTATACCTATTTTTAATAATGTGCTACTGGGGTGCTGTTTAACGTGTTTATAATCGCTCTGAAGTTATGACTGCTCTATAAAAGTGTTCAAAGGAATCAGGGGCGCATTGAAATACGGGGTGTTGACCAGATTCTAAATTGGATTTTGGGTCTCTAAAATCTACGTCCATATTGGTAATATTAACTTTATCACTAAAGTCGATACTAGAAGAGATAACTAAATTTTCAATTGAACTTATATCTGGATATACAGCTTTAGTCGGGGTTTTTATGAGTTCTATATCTATATTTTTATCTGTACAACCCAAGCTAGTTACCCATGATAAGTATTCTTGTTTGCTAGGGATAGTAGGGAGGGTGCTATCACATTTATTCTGATATAAGTTGAATAAAATATAATGAATGAGTAGGTTCGCGAAACTTCCTATTAGCACAGAGGTTAAACGGCCATGAATAGCTGCCATGAACTCAAAGTTTGCAGGACTTAAAATCTGATTGAAAGCATCTTCTTCTGAAATAGGCTTAAGTACATGTCCCGTCTTATTCAGTAAGCGTAATAAACCGTAAGAAGCTAACCTGAATAGAACATCGTCGAAGTAATCGAAAACTTGAGTCGGCTGTTGTTTCAAAAATTGAATTTCATCTTTTTGCTTGGTATCACTATCTAACCACTTATTTTCAAGACGAAGTAACTCCATAAAAAGAGATTCTCTTCTATGAGGTGAATCGAGTAATAATGGTAAAAATACCGCTGTGTATAAATTAGGTTTTTTATTCTTAATTTGTGAGATTATTAAAGGGATAACCATCAGGTATATATTAGATGCTTTATTGCCTTTTTTTATTTTAAATACAGAACTACGTTTTAAATTATTAGCTTCACTACCAACTAAGCCTTTTCTTACTTTTGGCTTTAAACTGTGATATTTTTTGATCGTACATCCTGTTACTGGCTGGCTTATTAAGTTTCCATTTTTAAGTAGCTTTATAGCCGTTTTTAGCTGAGGCGATTCTAACCTACATGCTTTAGCTATACTTGCCATTGTAAAGCCTTCTATGTACCCATGTTCATCTTGGTTTAATGCAAAGAAAGACCATACTAATCTAACAGGCACCCTTAGTTTAAATTTCTCGAGCTTTGCCAGCATTTCGCTAGATATTAATTTACTAACATCGTTGGGTTTATCGTAGATAAAACTATATGAAAGTGTTGGTCTTCCACGCTTAAAATGCTCAGATCCGAGTTTTGATATTGCATTAATTTCTTGTAGCTCTTCTAGCACTTTTTTAAATTTATTGTGTGGACACCCTAATTTGATTAAGTCATTTTTAGATACTTCGTCTCCAATTATTCTCCCTGTAATTAAGCGGATTAATATCCACTTTGTATGTGGAGATAAATTAGTTGTTAAACTAAAAAACTCATTCATTTGACTGCTTCTATTTGGGATGTTGATACCTAGTAGTAGAGCAAAACATTTGAATAAACACAATAACAGGGTGTTATTTTATTGAATAAATAAAACATCTAATTAGTGTTTAATTGGAGTTAAAGTAAGTCACTAACTGGTACTGTATTTAAACGCTAATTAATGCGTAAGTTAGAATCTAATTGAAATGCAAAAATTCAAAGAAATATTTGCTAACTAATAGGTATTAAATTATTGTCTTGGATGAAATCTACAAACACCAAACACAAGGAAGAACTAATGACAGGTTGGATTTATAACAAGAAAATTTTGACTTGGGTCAAGGAAGATAACGAAGACTTGCGTAACTGGCTAGCATGCCGCTATGACAGTTACAGTAATTATTTTAAATTTCCAGATGCCACATTAGATAGCTTTATTAGAGATGAAATAAAACGTATAAGTGATAATCAAGATAGTCAAAAAGTTAACCTTGATAAGCTCTATAAAGCATGGAAAAGCTATGAAAGAGGCTTAAAAAATACATCTAATAAAGTGTGTAAACTTCAGCTGGAGGTGTCTAGATCAGCGCGTGATAAACTAAAGGCGCTTAGTGATGCGGATGAAATATCCCAATCTAAATATATTGAAAAGCTAATAAATTACGCTAGGAAAAATCCTAAGTTGATTTCTAAAGATACAAAAGTGCAAGAGCAATACGAACTTAAAAAGAGAACTTTTGATGATATCAGTGAGATTAAAGCTATGAAGGAAGACATATCATCTATAGATGCTAAGGTTACTAGGTTATTAGATGCTTGGGAAGGGTAGAGCAAGCTCAGCGAGGGCGTTGAGGGTGTTCAGAATTTTGTGGCAGTCATGGTTATTTTTAAAGATAAATAGCTTTTAGTATACCTATTAGTATTCCTTTGTTTTATTTTTAAAGGTATTATTTTTTATAAACAATGGTTTATTGGTTTTCTATGAATCCCTCTCCCCCATTATTCTTAGAGCCCAGTTATTAATATCGAAAGGTAACAATAACTGGGTTTTTTAATGCCCTCAGAATGACTAATTATTTACTAAGCAAAGTGTCGATAACATGCCGACAAGTTCATGTTTTTCGATTGGTTTTGAAACGTAACCATCAAATAGCTGCCTGTATATTTCTTTTTGTTCTGTAAAAACATTAGCAGTTAATGCAATAACAATTTGTTCGCTATTAAGCGCCTTAATTTTTTTACATGCCTGAAGACCATCCATTTTTGGCATTTGAATGTCCATAAAAATAATGTCTGGTTTGTGTAACTCGTATAATGAAATCGCTTCTAAACCATTGTTGGCAATAATAATGGTGGCTTTAGTGGGTTCAAGCATCGCAGCTGCAACAAGCTGATTTATTTTATTATCTTCAGCTAATAAAATAATTTTTCCAGATAGGTCAGGAAGCTCAATATTTTTGGTTGTTAATGTGCTGTCATCCACCTGCGCTTGTTTTAATGGTAAGTACACATAAAACTGACTCCCTGAACCTAACTGGCTTGTTACTTTAATTTCGCCATTCATAAGGCCTATTAATGATTTAGTGATGGGTAAGCCAAGGCCCGTACCACCATATTCACGCGTGGTTGATTGCTCAGCTTGTTCAAAGCGCTCAAACAATCGATCAATTGCTTGCTCAGAGATTCCAATTCCGGTGTCTGATATACAACAACATATTTTTTTTTCGTCGGTTAGCCTAAACGTTACTGTAACGCCACCTTGAGATGTAAACTTAATCGCGTTAGATATTAAGTTTAAAAATACCTGTCTGAGTCTAACTGGGTCGCCCACCCAATGCTTGTGCTCTATATCAATCACAAATTTAAGGTAAATGTTTTTATCTGTCGCTTGCACACCTAGGTCTGAATCTAAGTGATGAATAAGTTCAAAAAAGTCAAAAGGCTTATGCTCTAATGAGAGCTTGCCAGCCTCAATTTTAGAAAAATCAAGAATATCGTTAATAATGGTGGTGAGTGCTCGAGTTGAATACAGTGATTTTTTTAAATACTCTTTTGATTTTTCATTAAGCGGTTGTTCTTGTAATAGTTGTAATGTGCCAAGTATACCGTTCATCGGGGTTCGTATTTCGTGGCTCATATTTGCTAAAAACTCAGACTTTGCTTGCGATGCTTGCTCAGCAAGTTCTTTTGAGTGACCAAGGGCTTGCTCGTGGTCAATTTGTTCTGTTAAATCGTAAGCAATGCCTAAGTAGCCAACGGTGTCTCCTTCGTTATTTAACAACGAGGTGACACTTAAATTAACTTGTATTTGCTCGCCTGTAGAAGAAATGTATGTCCATTGATTAATATCTGGCTCTGTTGCTGTTGCTTTTAAGATAAATACTTCAAAACCAGGGGTGACAGGTTTATTTAATTCAGCACTAAGTAGTTTAGCCTTTTTTATAATTTCTTCTTTTAAATGAAATATGCCAGGGTTTTTAATGCCAATAACATCTTGCGCTTTGTAGCCTAATAACTTTTCAGAGGCAGGATTAAATAGAGTGATTAAGCCGTTTGTGTCGGTCGCTATAATTGAATAACTAGCACTGTTTAAAATACTTTGTTGGAGCATGCTCATATCGGCTATTTCTTGCGTACGTTGTTTAACTTCGCTTTCTAGTTTTAAGTTTGCTTGCTGCAATGCGAGTTTATTTTTTTTAGCCTGAAGTGTTTTTCTCTTAATTCTTTGGTTTCTTCTAAAAATAAACAATTGCATTAAAAAAACTACAAACATACAGCCAATAGTGGCGAAAGAGCCATTAACAATGGCTTGATACCGACTAGGGAGATGAAGGTTATAAATAAAGGCGTCTGAGGCATCAATGGTAATTTTCCACGTTCTACCCATTAATTTTATAATTTTAGTTAATTGATAATCGTTAGTTTTGCTTTTTATGCCATAACTAAAAAAATCAGTCTCAGTATTGTTATTGATATCACTTATCGTTAGTTGATTTTCATCAAGGTGTGAAAGTGAGTCTAAAATTTTATCAATTAACAACGGCGAATATGCCCAACCTAAAAGCTCATTAAGGCGCTGTTTTTTATTATCAGAAATAATAATGGTTTTATATATTGGCACTAATATTAAAAAGCCTTGTTGTGAGAGTTTATTCGCTTGTACTAAAGTCAGTGGCGCCGTTAATTGGGTTGTATTATTTATGGCAGCATTTAGTGCTGCCTGTTTGCGCATGCTCTCAGATCCAATATCTAATCCAATTGCTTGTAAGTTTTTTTGCTCAGGAAAAATATATTGAATTATAAAATGCTCATCACTAGTCGCTACGAGTGTATTCAAATTAAATGTCTGATCGGGTCTATCGTTTTTTGCATCATTTAAAAATTTATTTAATTGCTCAACGCTAACTTTTTTTATATAACCAATACCATTAGCTCCAGGGAATTCTTTAGCGTAGTTACGGCTCCCAGAGTAGTTAGTTATGGCTTGATAGTTTAAGTTATTTGCACCTATCCCATGTACAAAGCCCTTTAAACCAAATAGCCCATATTGATACAAATCGAGCCTACTGTTAATACCTGTAGAAAGCGATGATAGGCGGTTATCAAGCGCATTGTTTATTTTATTTTTTATGGCTTCTTGGTGTTTAATATGAGCAAAGTAGGTAAGTATAATGCCCGCAACTAATAAAATGACGTGAGGAAGCAGTGAGATTAATAACCCTTTATTAACCGGTCGTGCTTGAATCATTAATTAATCCTTTTTCATGAGTCGCAGTAAGTGTGTTTCTATTTTAATAACGTGATAAATATAGCACCTATTATTCAAGACACAACTTTGTTATTAATTGGAATGTATATATTTTATAGAGGTTTAGAGTAGGGGGAGTCTAAAAAGTTGATTTTAAGCCTCAAGATAAAATTAAAATACATATAAATATAATAATTTATAAATTCTGCATCACTTTATAGATACCAACAAAAGTAGTAGCAAAAGGCGCTGGTTTTTGTGCCTATTGATTTTTAGAAGAAATCAGCTGCTCATAACTTTACTTAGGTAAGTTTAAATCAAGTAAAATTTAATTAATATTATGAGGCTTTTTTAAATAAAATTAGCGACTTAGATACGAGTGAGCAAGAGGTGATCTTTACCAATTTTTACAATTCATCCGAAATAAAACAAACTCTTACTATTTTATAATATAAAAATTAAAACATTATAAATTTATATTGTTCTATATTTATTAGCATGAAAGAAAGGTAATTACTTGAAATGTAATTACCTTATGACATGTTTGCCGTGTAGGTCAAAAAGCATACACATCCCTATGCGCTGCACAGTAAAAACTTAAAAAACAAGGTAACGGAGATAACTATGGCTCACCGAGTATCTAAATTACTTGCGGCAACAGGCGCAGTATTAACATGCATTTCTATTCCTTCGTATGCTGCTGTTCATGGGCTGACAGAACAAGATGAATTTAATATAAAACTTAGATCAATTTATTTCGACCGTGACTACGATAACGACGCAAGTGACGATTCAACTTTTGCTCAAGGTATAGAGCTCAATTACACATCGGGTTATATAAACGATTTATTGAGTGTGGGTGTATCGACTTACACAGTAATGAATATTAACTCTACAGGTTCAGCCGCAGGTAATATTTTACCAGCAGGTAATGAGAGTGGCGGAGTAGACGATAGCTTTTCTAAATTTGGTCAATATTTTTTAGATTTTAAATTGGGCAAAAACGGTCACGTTAAAGTAGGTGGGCAAAAAACCAAAAGTATGCTTTTAAAAAGCTCAGGCAGCCGTGCTATTCCTAATACTTTTAGAGGCGTTTTTGGCGATTACAAAATTGGCAACACTAAATTATATGGTTACGTATACGATAAATGGAGCCGTCGACATGATGAAAGATGGGAAGACTTTTCTACCGATCAATCGGCACCTGGCGCCATTAGCGTAATTTGGGGCGTAGGTGCTACGCATAAAAAAGACGACATAACATTAGAGGCTGAATATTTAAATTCCCACAATTATCTAAGTAAAATGGGATTAAAAATTAGTTACGACATTAAACTTGAGCAAAGTAAGTTAACCCTTTCAACTGGCATATTTACCTCACAAGATGATGGTGATTTATTTGTAACAGGCGCAGAGGGCGGCGATTTAGATGATGAAGATGCAACTGGCGCATTAACAGGTTTAACTAAAAGTGAAAACGATGGATTTGCCTATTACTTAGATGCTGATTGGAAAAAAGATATTTGGAGTGTAGGTGTGGCATTTACTAAGGTAAGTGATGCTTGGATTGAAGATAACTTTAGTGGCGATCATGGTACAAACCCATTTCCAACTCGCTCATTGATTGGTGCCGATTTAACAAATCAAAACGAGGCAACGTGGCAGGCACGTTTTGGCATTGATTTAAAAGCAGTATCGCCAGGTTTAACAACAAAGTTTTACTACACAAGCGGTAGCGATGCTGAAAACTCTGCGCTGGGTAAGTTAGCTGGCACAGCTGATGAAAAATATTGGGCTGTAGATACGCGCTATAAAGTTGAGAAAATAAAAGGCTTAAGTTTGCGCTGGTTATTTGTAGATTATACAACCGAAAAATCAGGCAGCGTTGATGGTGTTAAAGGCGACAGAGCCGACCACCGAGTTTATGTAGATTACACTATTAAATTTTAAAATAACGTTTAATAAGCCAATGAAAATTTATACATTGGTTTTATTTCCTTTATTAATTACCACTATGATAAAACTAACAAATAGATAATAAAAATAAAGCTAATATATGTTTTCTCTTCAACAGTGGCAATCGCAGGGCCAATTCACTCATATTTCTGGCCATCAAATATTTACAAAAATAGCTGGTGATATAACTAAGCCTGCGCTGCTTTTAATACATGGCTTTCCAAGTGCTAGCTGGGATTGGGAAGGTATGTGGCAAACGCTTAGTGAACATTATTTTGTAATTACGCTCGATATGCTAGGTTTTGGTTTGTCAGATAAACCAATAAACGCTACTTATAAAATTACCGAACAAGCCGACTTATATACCCAATTTTTAAAAACGTTAAATATTAATGACGTACATATTTTAGCTCATGACTATGGCGATACAGTGGCTCAAGAGTTATTAGCAAGGCAAGTGGTTAGCCAAAGTGACTTTAAAATAAACAGCGTGTGTTTTTTAAATGGTGGGTTATTTCCTGAGGTGCATAAACCATTATTTATACAAAAGCTTTACTTTCAAAGCTAGGTTGGATAGTGCCAAAATTAATGAATAAACAAAAATTTGCCAATAATTTAGTGACTATTTTTAGTAAAAGTACACCGCCTTCAAAATAAGTGGTAGACACACTTTGGGAGTTGCTAATTTATAAAGATGGTTTAGCCGTTATGCCTAAACTCATTAGTTATATAAAGCAGAGGCAGCAAAACCGAGAACGTTGGGTTGGTGCCATCATAAACAGCAATATACCACTTACGTTTATAGCAGGCGCAGAAGATCCTATCTCTGGTAAGCACATGATTGAACATTATAAAAAGCTTATTCCCAATGCGCGCGTACAAGAGTTTGTAGAGCTTGGGCATTATCCGCAAGTAGAAAATCCAGATGCTATTACGCAGGCTTATTTGGATTTTAGAAATTGCCAATAAAAACGCGGCACTAAATTAAGTGCCGCGTTTATAAATTAATAACTCTGAGTATTTAGGCTTTGAACCTTAATATTTTTTCTTCGGTGCTCTTAATTGTTTTTCAAACTCGTCTGAAAACAATATCGTGCCGTCGTCTTCCTCAGTAGGAAAGGCAGCAATAAGTAAATCATCCTCTTCAAGGCCTGGTGTCCAGCGACTAAACCAATCAGCAAGTGGAATTGCTTTAGCGCTGCAGCCAGCCCATTCGCCAGTTGCCCATGCCTCTGCAAATTCGCGAGTTGGCCAAACTGGTACGCAGTCGTCATCTTCGTTGGCAAGCATAACGCAGCCATCATCGTCGTTTAAAATCCATACTTGTTTAAATTGTTGTACGGTTTCGAACATATAGGCTAGGCGTTTTTTTGCCCCAAGCCCTAAAATTACTGCTTGTTCTTCGCTTAAATTTGGCGTTGTCATAATTAGCTCACTCTTAATTACTATATCTCAATTATATGCACACAAGTATATCGAGTTATATGACAGAGTGTTGAAAAGTTGCTATTTAATTTCAGCAATGCAGATCTAATTTGTATATTGAGCAGTATAAGTCACAACTAATTTGAGCGATCATTCAAAATAAGCTTGAATGTTTGTAAAAAGGCCACATTGTAGTAAGCATATACTTAATGAAGGATTGAAAAATGACTACTGATCTACTTGCTCCGTTTAAACTAAATAATACGATTGAGCTTAAAAACCGCGTACTTATGGCACCATTAACGCGTTGTATGGCTGACGATAACTTAGTGCCAACACAAGATATGGTTGAATATTATGCTCGCCGTGCCGAAACCGGTTTAATTATTAGCGAAGCAACTATTATTCGTCCAGATGCGCAAGGTTACCCAAATACACCGGGTTTATTTACCAGTGAGCAAATTCAAGGTTGGAAAAAAGTAACAGACGCAGTGCACGCTAATGGCGGCAAAATGTTTGCACAGCTTTGGCATGTTGGCCGTGTTGCACATCCTCACTTTTTTGATGGCGATGTACTGGCACCATCGGCAATTGGCGTTGAAGGCTCTGTACCTCGTATGCGTGAGCTTACTTACATTACGCCAAAAGCAGCCACAACCGATGATATTAAAGGTCTAGTAGCTGATTACGCAAAAGCGGCAGAAAATGCGATTGAAGCGGGTTTTGACGGGGTAGAAATTCACGGTGCTAACGGGTATTTGATTGACCAGTTTTTACATTACGCTGCAAATACACGCAGCGACGAATACGGTCAAACGCCTGAAAATATGTCGCGTTTTGCACTAGAAGTAACCGATGCAGTTATCGCCGCTGTAGGTAATGAGCGTACTGCTTTACGTGTTACACCGGGTGCTTATTTTAATATGAGCGAAGATAACCGTGATAAAGCGGTATTTGATTACTTATTACCAGAGCTTGAGAAGAGAGATTTAGCATACTTACACGGCGGTATTTTTGACGACAGTACAGCGTTTGAGTCGCTTGAAGGTAAAACGACGTCTGAATTTTTACGTGCAGGCTACAAAGGTACATTAGTAGGCGTAGGCAGCTATACTTTTGAGTCAGCAAAAGAAGCAATTAACGATGCTAAGTTTGATTTAATCGCTATTGGTCGCCCACTTATCGCAAACCCAGATTACATTAGCAAAATTGCAAACGGTGAAGAGTTAGTACCTTACAGCGATGAAATGCTAGCTGAATTAAAATAAATTACTATTTGTAATAAGTTCTAGAAAATAATTAAGGCACCCAAAGCTAAACCTTTGGGTGTCTTTTTTTGTACATATTCTCGCCATAAATCTTCCATATTTGTTTAACCTTTATGTAAATAAAGTTCATCCTCGTTGTCATGTTTAAAATCCATACTGTGCTCGTTTTCATATTTCATAATTAAAACTAAACGGGACAACAATGTACGCTTTAAAAAACAAATCGCTATTGAGCATGGCTATTGCTATGGCGGTATCAACATCTACTTATGCTAACGACAACACCATAGAAGAAGTAACCGTGGTTGCTAAACCAACGAGCTACGCTAACAATGTTATTGAGCCTGCAATGCTTGAGCAACAAAGTTCGGTATCGAGCATATTATCGGTTATTGATAATTTACCAGGGATTAGCATAAACGAAGGTGATGCATTTGGTGGCGACGATTGGTCTACTACAATCACTATGCGTGGTTTTAGTATTGATGGAAACCAACAACAATTAGGTATGACCGTTGATGGCATTCCCAATGGTGGCTCTAATTACGGCGGTGGTGCTAAAGCTAACCGTTACTTGGAGAGCGAAAATTTAGCAACAGTAGAAGTAGGTCAAGGTACGTCTGATATTAAGTCGGCTTCACTTGAAGCACTAGGCGGGACATTTAACTTTGTAAGTAAAGACCCAAGCCTTGAAAAAGGCACTACCTTTGCTTATACATCAGGCAGCCACGATGCCACGCGTTATTATATTAAACACGAAACAGGCACTGTTTTTAATAACACACAAGCGTACGTAAGTTACTCGCAAACAGATACAAGCCGCTGGATTGGTTCAGGCAGTAATGGGGGCAAAGACAACCAACACGCTGAGCTTAAGTTTGTATCTAATTTTGACGATTTAACACTTACTGGTCGTTTATCTTACGATGATGTAAGCGAGACAAACTATAACAGCGTAAGCCTTGAGCAGTTTGAACAAACACCAGATTGGGATCAGCTAACATGGAATTGGACGGGAGTTCCGCACTTTGACCAAATGTTTGCAGAAGGTTGGGGAACGCTTCGTGAAAATACCTTAGGCTATTTAAAATTTGAATACGCTATTTCACCAACTTCATTATTAACTGTTAGCCCTTATTATCATAAAAATTCAGGTCGCGGCGATTGGATCCCACCTTATTTAACAACACCTGTTGATGAAAATGGTGACCCAACAACCGAGGGTGGCACTAATGCAGGCTCTTATGGTTTTGCTGATAGTGAAGGCAACCCGCTTGCACCAGATGCCGATTGTACGCAAAGTTTGAGCTGGCCATGGGAGTCGGGTCCTGGTTTAAATCCTGCGTGTTACGATGCAACAGCAACGCCGGTTATGTCTTACCGCCATACGCATTACAACAAAGATCGTTTAGGTGTAACGGCAAATTACCAAGCTACATTTGGTGATCACGATATCGAAGCGGGCTTTTGGTATGAGCAAAGCGAGCGTGACGAGTCGCGTGATTGGCACAAAGTAATTGACGCGCGTATTTATCATCACTTTGATAGCACGCCTTACTGGACACAATACAAAAACACTTTTGATACCGATACATTCAAATGGTACTTACAAGACTCGATTAATTTTGGTGACTTAACATTAAATATTGGTGCAAAACAGTATTTAGTTGAATTACAAAAGTATGACCACTTTGCTAACGAAAGATCAGATAAAGTAGATAGCGACTCAGACGTGTTATTTAGCGGTGGCGTATTGTATCAACTAAATAACAGCACAGAATTATTTGCTAGTTACAGCGAGAATTTTTCAGCAATAAAAGACGGTGTGCTTGAGCGAGATAGCTCAACACTTACAAACATAGAGCCAGAAACTGCCGACAACATCGACTTTGGTGTACGTTACCAAGCCGACAGATTAACCCTTACAGCAACGGCTTACAGTGTTAAGTTTGATAACCGCATTACCTTTATTGCCCCTGGTAGTGGCACAGACGGCATTGATTACACCATTGGTACAAATGGCTCGTACGTAAATGTAGGGGGTATTGACTCAAATGGGCTTGAGCTTGCAGCAAGCTATATGTTAACACCAAGCTGGAGCGTGTACTCGTCGTATACTAATAGCAGTTCTGAGTATTCATCCGATGATCCAAATGCATACGATTCACAGGGTGTAATATTAAGAGATGAAAGTGGTAATGAGGTAGCACCGAGCTTTAGAAAAGGCGACAGCATAATAGATTCATCAGAAGATTTATTTGTGGTATCTACCGATTACTTTAGCGATGGCTTTCGTGTTGGTTTATCGGCTAAATACACTGGTGAGCGCTTAGGTGCATGGCAAGACGAAGACACTCGCACGCGTAATAAAGTAGACGGCTACACCGTACTTGATTTTAATGCAGGTTATTCAACTGACGTAGATGCAGGTCCGTTTAAAGCCATTGACGTATCGTTTGTTGTTTATAACGTTACTGACAAAAGCTACTTAGCAGGTGGTACTGGTAACGGCGCTACTTATTACATTGGCGCGCCACGCACCGCAGCAGTTACATTTACCGCTGACTTTTAATTAAGTTTTAGTAATTGAATTAAAATAAAGCCCATCATTGATGGGCTTTATTATATCAAAGGGCGCAAAACGCGATGAAAACGATTTTAAAAGTAACACTATTTAGCTTAAGTGTATTAGCGAGTAACTTTGCAACAGCAGCGCAAAATGTAGTGCTGGTAACGCTTGATGGAGTACGCTGGCAAGAAGTATTTAATGGGGCTGATAATAGCTTAATGAATAATACTGATTTTGTTAAAAAGCCAGAGCAATTAAAGACCCAGTTTTGGGCAAAAACAGCAAATGAGCGCCAGCAATTACTAATGCCTTTTTTAACGCAAGTAGTGGCTAAAAAAGGGATTATAATTGGCGATAGAGCTAACGGCTCTACTATGTCGGTAAGTAACCCGTGGTATTTTTCATACCCTGGTTATAACGAAATACTCACCGGTGAAGTTGACGAAAATATAAATAGTAATAACAAAGTGCTCAACCCAAATAAAACTATTTTAGAGCGTTTAGATAAGTTACCTGAGTTTAAAGATAGCACAGCCTTATTTGGTAGTTGGGATGTATTCCCATACATTGTAAATACTAAGCGCAGTAACGTGTATGTAAATGCAGGTTTTATGACAATTGAAGAGAATTTATTCACAGATGCGCCACAGTTAAATGCGCTACAAAACGAAATCCCCAGTCCTTGGTATAACGTACGACTAGACAGTTTTACATATCGCTTTGCTAAAGCGTATATGTTGGCTAAAAAGCCTAAGTTGTTAGTGATAAGTTTAGGCGAAACCGATGACTTTGCGCATGATGGTCATTACGATCAATACCTTAAATCGGCAAGGCAAAGTGACGCGTTTATAAAAGACTTATGGGCAACCATTCAAACTACAGCGGGTTATAAAAATAACACCACACTAATTATTACTACTGATCACGGCCGTGGCAATAATGCCAACGATTGGCAACATCACAGCTCTAAACGTGCACTTGCTGAGCTAGAGTTAGGTGAAAATACCTACCCAGAAGGAATTGTCGGCTCTGAACATATTTGGCTTGCAGCCATTGGCCCCGCAATAAAAGGTAGTGGCTTAATTAAAACTAAAAATGAGCTTAAACAAGCGCAAATAGCGGCGACCGTTTTAAAGGCGCTTGGGCAAAACCCAAATGAAATAAATTCAAATATGGCGCCTGCTATTAGCGAGATTTTAAAATGACGAACCTATTAAAACCATTAACCCTATCTGCCTTGGCGCTGAGTTTGGTTATTAGCGCAAGTGTTACTGCCGCGCCATCTAAAATCCTATTTGGTTCGTGTGGGCATCAAGATAAAAACATACCCATATTTAATACAATTAACAAAGAGCAGGGGGATTTGTTTATATTTTTGGGTGACAATATTTATGGCGATACCAACGATATGGATGTACTTGCCGAAAAATACCAACGTTTAGGGGCAAAGCCTGGTTTTAAAACGTTGAAAGCGCAAACGCCTATCATTGCTATGTGGGATGACCACGATTATGGCCAAAACGATGCAGGCAAAGAGTATCCGCATAAAGAGCAATCACGCCAAATTATGCTTAATTTTTGGGATGAACCTGTAAACTCAGTGCGTCGCACTCGCCCTGATGGAATTTATACCTCGTACATGTATGGTGAAAATGAGCAAACCATACAAGTAATAATGCCTGATTTACGTTGGAATCGTGATGCGCTAAACCATGTAAGCGAGCTTGAATACTACACTAAGCGCAAACTTAATAACCAAGGCCCATATAGTCCTAGTGAAGTGAAGGGCGCATCCATGTTAGGTGAAGCCCAGTGGCAATGGCTTGAACAAGAGCTTAAAAAGCCCGCTGCAATAAAATTGATTGCCTCAAGCTTACAGCTTTTACCCGATTTTACAGGTTGGGAGTCATGGGCAAACTTTCCTGAAGATAGAAACCGTTTATTTGCATTAATTAAAAAGCATAAAGTAAATGGGGTCGTGATCATCAGCGGCGATACGCACTGGGGTGAAATATCAAAGTATCAGCAAAACCTTGATTACCCATTAATTGAGATGACCAGCTCTGGCTTAACTGAAAAATGGAAAGACGTAAGCCCTAACAAACACCGAGTAGGGAATTTTACCCATAACGTAAATTATGGTGATTTAAGCATAGACTGGCAGCAAATTGATCCCACTATTTCACTTAAATTAAAAGGCATTGATGGCGAAGTAATAATGCAAAGTGACTTTAGTTTATCAAGTATTAGCCCTTATAAATAACATTACTCTATAAACAAAAACGCGCAGTGATCAAAATTAATGCTGTGCGTTTAAATTACTTGCTAACTCTCTGATTTATTAATATCAATTACCTGTTTGCGCTACCCCTAATATTGAAAATATCTTACACTGGTTTTATCTCAAGCAAGGTCAGTGCTATATGCTAAATATTATTCAATCAAACCGGATGGAAGCCCTGCAAGCGCAGTTCCACCAGCTGTTAAAAGTAAACCCATTGCAAAGCCCGTTCGACAAAGAAGTGGTGCTAGTGCAATCGCCGGGTATGTCGCAGTGGTTAAAAATAGGTTTGAGCGAAAACTTAGGGGTTGCAGCGCAGGTAGATTTTCCGCTGCCGTCGAGCTTTATTTGGCAGTTGTATCAGCAATTACTGCCAAATGTCCCTAAAGAGTCGGCATTTAATAAGCCCAACCTTGCTTGGAAACTGTTTGCAATTTTACCAACCTGCATTGATGAACCGCTTTATTTGCCGCTAAAAACCTATTTAGAGGGCGATATTGACGGGCAAAAAACCTTTGCGCTATGCGAAAAAATAGCCGATGTGTACGACCAATATTTAATGTACCGACCGCACTGGATAGCCACATGGGATAGCGGCAAAGATGAGCTTGATGACGTAGATGTAGCCATTGCCCCATGGCAACCTGATTTATGGCGACGCATTGTAAAGCTAAGCCAAGAACTTGGGCAAAGCCAATTTCATCGCGCTAACATGCAAGGGCAATTACTTGCAGCACTTGAGACCATGGACAATAGCTTACTGCCACAACGCATTAGTTTATTTGGTATATCGGCGATTGCCAGCTCCCAGCTTGAGGTGTTTGAAGCACTGAGTAAAAAAACAGAGGTTATATTATTCTTTTTTAACCCAAGTGAGCACTACTGGGGCGATATCATAGATGAAAAAACAGCAGCTAAAATAAGCGCTAAATACGCCAAAATGCCGCTGGTGGAAGCGCAACAAAAAAAACAAACCAATCCAGATGAAGAATACTACTTTATTGGTAATCCGTTGTTATCGTCGTGGGGTAAATTAGGCCGCGACTATTTTGAACAACTTGTACAATTAGATGCCCGTTGGATTGATGGTTTTATTGATGTGTTTGACGACACCTTACTAGGGCAAGTACAAAGCGAGATTTATCAGCTTGCGTTTAAAGGCGAATCGCTGACCGATAACAAAGAGTGGTTTATAAACGACGAAGGTAAGTTACCAATCAGCGCAACCGACACCAGTATTACGCTCAGCGATTGCCATACACCGCTCAGAGAAGTTGAGCGCTTGCACGACTACTTACTTAACTTATTTAATCAAAACCCAACGCTTACTCCCAAAGACATAATTGTCATGATGCCCGATGTAGGCACTTACAGCCCTTATATTGAAGCTGTATTTGGCGGGGCGCAAGGCAGCCGTTTTATTCCGTACGCATTAGCCGATTTAGCCATAGAGCAAGAAAAGCCCGTGCTTAGCTCATTTGCGAGTTTAGCTAACTTACCGTTTTCGCGCTTTGGTGTGTCGGATATTCTCGATTTATTACAAGTGACGCAAATAGCCGAAAAGTTTGGGCTTGAAGCGCACGAATACGAGCAAATTCAATATTGGCTTGAACGTGTAGGGGTAAAATGGGGTATAAACGCAGCACATAAAAGCAGCTTTGATTTACCCGCTATCGATTTAAATACCTGGCAACATGGGCTCAACCGTTTACTGCTTGGTATAGCCATGCGCGACGAACAATGCCCGTTTAACGGTATTTACAGCGCTGATGAAGTAGAAGGCATGGCGCTTGATACGCTCAACAAGCTCGTGCATTTTATTGATGTACTGCAAAGCTTTAAAGAGCAGCTAACGCCCGATGATACGCTCACTAATAAAGCGCATATTTTAAGCGAGCTATTAAACGCCATATACGAAAGTGAAAGCGACGACAGCTGGGATTTATTAGTACTTCAAAACGTGCTCGAAGAGTTACAAAAACACCACGACAACGGCGATTACAGTAAAGCAGTTTCGCAGCGTATTGTTAGTTACTTAGTTAAACAAGGCATTCAAGAAAAAGGCGTAGGGCAGCGGTTTTTGGTTGGGCAAGTAAACTTTTGTACGCTTATGCCCATGCGCGCCGTACCATTTAAAGTGGTATGCATGCTGGGCTTAAACGATGCTGACTACCCGCGTAACGTACAGCCTATTGGTTTTGACTTAGTGCCTTATTCTAAAAAGCAAAAAGGTGACCGATCACGTAAATTAGATGACCGCTACTTATTTTTAGAAGCGCTACTGAGTGCCCGCGACAACTTATACATGAGTTACATTGGTCGCTCGTGTTTTGATAACCAACCGCGCATGCCATCAACCCTTGTAAGCGAGCTGTTAGAATATATTGGGCGTAGTTTTGTATTAAGCGAAAAGAGTGAAAAAACGCTGCCCGCATGTCTAATTAATCAGCAGCATTTACAGCCCTTTAATAGCCATTACTATTTAGCCGATGAGCAAG
This sequence comes from Pseudoalteromonas sp. SG45-3, assembly GCF_014164075.1. Taxonomy (NCBI): domain Bacteria; kingdom Pseudomonadati; phylum Pseudomonadota; class Gammaproteobacteria; order Alteromonadales; family Pseudoalteromonadaceae; genus Pseudoalteromonas; species Pseudoalteromonas sp. SG45-3. The sequence continues at coordinate 50,195 of NZ_JACJEN010000012.1, forward strand.
CAAATACTGTGCTGAGCAACCACAGTTACAATCCAATTTGGCTGCCAAGTGAGTCAATTAAACCACAGCCAGTTACCGCGCTTGATGTTGTTGTGCCAGAACAGTTAGATCTCGATGTGTTTATTAAAAGTGTGTGCAGCGCACAAGAGAGCTTTTATCAACAAACATTAGGTTTACGCCTGCCACAATTTAACGAAGTAGCAAAAGACGAAGAGCCATTTAGTTTAGATGCACTGCGCCGTTATTTTTACCTTGATGAAATACTTAAAGCCAATATAAACGAGCAACCACTAAGTACCGAGCAAATACTGCAGCGGGGTGAGTTACCTCAAGCCAATGTAGGCAGCCTCATATTTGAGGGTATGGAGCACCGAGTTGACGCGCTTGCAGGGCAGGTTAAAGAGCACATTAAGGGCGGAAAAAGTGAGCCGATAGAAGTTTTGCTTACTATTGAAGGCACCAAAATAGAAGGCTGGCTCAATCATGTTTATTTGCAAAAACAAGTGTTTTACCGCAGCGCGAGTATTAAAGCGAAAGATTTAATTAAAGGCTTTATTTATCATCTTGCAGCGCAAAGTATGGATCAACAAGTAGAAACATTGTTACTTGGGCTCGATAAGCAAATCACCTTTGCGCCTATAAACAAAGCCGATGCGGATGCACTATTAGCCGATTGGTTTGAGTTATACAAAGCGCTGCGTGCAGAGCCGGTGCCGTTTTTTCCAGTCAGTGGGTATGAATACGTTAAAAGCGGCGGCGATATAACAAAAGCAATGAGCAAATTTAGCCCGCAATACATAGGACGAGGCGAGGGCGAAAACCCGTATATTCGCTTAACGGTGCAATCGCTAAGCGACTGCCAAGAAGAATTTATAAAATGGAGTGATAAATTGCTCACGCCTTTATTTGAACACGCCAAGGAGAGTGATCATGCAAGCGCTTAATCCTCTTACTATGCCGCTCACTGGTCAAAGTTTAATAGAAGCCAGTGCGGGTACTGGTAAAACCTATACAATTACGGGGTTGTATTTACGTTACTTGTTAGGCATGCAAATAGAAGGTGAGTTAAATACGCCGCTTAGCGTTGAGCAAATTTTGGTAGTAACCTTTACCGACGCCGCCACACAAGAAATTAAAGACCGCGTGCGCAGCCGAATTATTACTGCGCGCGATGCACTACTTGGGCAAGACCCAAACGACGAACTCATTGAAGGCGTAATTGCCAAAATTGATGATAAACACCGCGCCTTTGATTTACTCGATGCAGCTGCTAAATCAATGGACGAAGCCGCTATTTTTACTATTCATGGCTTTTGTCAGCGGATGCTAAAACAACATGCGTTTGAGTCGGGAGTGGCGTTTAATCTCGAATTTATTTTAGATGAGCGCGACATATTACTTGAAACTATTAAAGATTTTTGGCGTGCGTTTGTATACCCACTTAATAAAGAACGCACCGATGCTATTTTAGATGTATTTGCCGCACCAGAGTCTTTATTCGCTCAAGTGGCGAGTATTTTAAACAAAGCTAATGCGCACATTACGCCACAAATAAATTTAGACGATGTGTGGAAAGCCCGTGACGAGTACATAACCCGTGTGCCTGCATTTAAAAAAGCGGTGTTAGAGCAAGAGTTTATCGGTGCTATTAAAAGCTCGGGTTTAAGCGGGTCTAAAACGCCAGCACGAAAAGGTAGCCTTGGTGCGCTTGAAGCATTTTGTTTAGGCGGCGATTTGTTTTTTGAATTTGGCACTAGCAAGTATTCGTTTGAAGTGTGGAGTACAGAAAACTTAAGCGATGTGAGCAATTATAAAAAAAATCAGCCATTATTTGTGCATCCATTACTGAGTCAGTTTGACGAGCTTGCCGCCCTTAACAACACCATAAACCAAGGGCTCAAAATAGCGGTTGTACAACATGCAGCACGCTGGGTAAAAGCCGCAATAGTTAAGCGTAAACAAGAGCAAAGCGTTATCACCCCAGATGACTTATTGACCAATTTACATAGTGCGCTTAATAACGAGCAAGGCGACGTACTAGCGCAAAAAATTGCGCAGTTGTTCCCGGTTGCCATGATTGATGAATTCCAAGATACCGATCCGATTCAGTACGGTATTTTTAGTAAAATTTATGGGCAACAAAATACCACGCTTGCCATGATAGGCGACCCCAAACAGGCTATTTATGGCTTTAGGGGCGCAGATATTTTTACCTATATTGGCGCAAAAGAAGCTGTACAGACTGATCAGCAATTTACGCTGGGTACTAACTTTCGCTCGAGCACCGATATAGTCAATAGCGTTAATAGTTTATTTGGCAAACACGCTAACAGCTTTATTTATAACGACGCCATCCCCTTTAACGCAGTAGCTGCTAAAGGTAAAAAAGCGGAAGACTCTTTTTTAATTGATGGCAAACCCGCGACCGCATTCGAATTTAATGTATTTGTGGATGAAGCCGCAGACGAAAAAAACAAACCAACCAATAAAGGTATAGGGCAAGCGCATTTAGCCACTCACTTTGCTAATAAAATAGTGACCCTGCTTGAAAAAGCAAAACAAGGGGATGCGTGTATTGGCAGTACCCCTGTAAGCGCTGCCGATATTTGTATATTAGTGCGCGACCGTGTTGAAGCGCAAATAATGAAAAAAGCACTTAGCGAAGCCAAAATAGCCAGTGTGTATTTATCGCGCGAGAGCGTTTTTAGCCAAGAGCTTAGCCATCACCTACTTAACTTTTTAACAGCGCTGCATGGACAATATGATGAGTCATTGCTGCGCGGTGTTTTAGCGGGTCCGCTATTTTGTTTAAGTTATAACGAAATACATGCACTCGCTGATGATGAAAATAAATGGCAAGACTACTTAAACTTTTTTGCACAACTTAGCCACATTTGGAACAAGCAAGGCGCTATGGCCATGCTTGAGCGCTTAATGAGCCATAACCAGCTTAGCGCTAAATGGCAAGGGTTAGGATATAACGTTGAGCGTTGGCTGACGGACTTTAGGCACTTGGGCGAAATACTTCAGCAAAAACAAATAGAGCTTGAAGGCACGCTGCGTTTACTGCGATGGTTTGCACAAAAGGTAAGCCAACAAGACGGTGAAACAGTACAGGTACGCCTAGAAAGTGACGCCAACTTAGTTAAAATTGTCACTATGCATGCCTCAAAAGGGCTTGAATACCCTTTGGTATTTATGCCGTTTGCCAGTGGCTATCGCGAAACAAAAGAAGCGCTTTATCATAATAATGGCAAGCTAGTTTACGATTTAAGTAAAGACGAAGATGCCCTTCAAAAAGCAGAACAAGAACGCCTAGCTGAAGATTTACGCCTGCTTTATGTAGCACTTACTCGCGCCGTACATTTTTGTGCGCTTGGTGTTTATAACATAGGGCAAGGACAAAGTAGCCGCTTGGCTATGCAAAGTAGTGCACTTTGGCATGTTTTATTTGCAGGGCTTGAACTTGCCAGTAGCCAAACATGGCGCACGCATTTAAGTGAGTTTTGCGACGCTAACATCGCGATGAGCTATCAGCAATTTACCTCACAAACATTATTAGAGCAGGGAACACTTTGTTTTAATAACAGTGAAAGTGCGCAGCAAACGTTAAGTGTTAATAAAGTAACAGCAAATATTGAACGTAACTGGCGAGCAACCAGCTTTAGTGCGTTGAGCTTTAAAAAGCACAGCGACCAATTAGCCCCAGGGCGAAGTGATGAAGATCACGAAAAAGACGAGTTTGCAGTGCAAGAGGACGAACTACCATCACCTTATAGTTTTCCTAAAGGGGCAAAGCCTGGTAGCTGTTTACACGAAATATTTGAACAAATAGATTTTACTAGCCCAATAGTTCACCCAACTAATACCGAGCAAAACTTATCTGAAGTAGTTAAGCGCAGCCTTGAAAAGTACCACATAGGTGATCAATGGCGAGAAGTGGCTGAAAAGTGGGTACTTGATGTTCTTGCGTGCCCCCTAGATAACAGTTCTTTAGAAAAAAGCCTTCTTTCATTGGGTGTGCTTACACCCAAAGATTGCCTAGTCGAAATGGAATTTAATTTACCTCTTGAGAGCTTAAGTGCACCAAAGCTAAACGAAATGCTGGTTAAACATTTTGGTTTTACACAAAGTAAGCTTGAATTTTCGCACGTAAAGGGCTTGTTAAAAGGCTTTGTCGATTTAATATTTTGCTACCAAGGCAAATATTATATTTTAGATTATAAGTCTAATTATTTAGGTAGCACGCCAGCTGATTACGAGAGCGACATGCTTGAGCAAGCGATGAGCAGTCATCAGTATCATTTACAGTATTTAATTTACACCGTAGCACTGCATCGTTTATTAAAACAACGTATAGCTGATTACTCGGTAGAAACCCATTTAGGCGGCGTGTATTACACGTTTTTACGTGGGATGCCGGCAGGGCAAGGCGTGTACTTTAAAAAGCTAACTGAAGAACAAGTGATTATTTTAGATGGCTTATTTAGCCAAGGAGCCATGCTATGAGCGATTTAAATGAGCAACCTGGCTTGTTTGACGATATAGACGAGACACTTAATAATGAAGCCGTAGAGCCTCTTACTTCAAAAAATGTAGCACAAGATGTCCCATTAGAGGACATTGTGTTAAATAATACTATTATCGAAGTCCCGTTACTTGAATATTTATTAGCGCAAAATCGACTACGTGTGGTTGATGTTAAACTCGCTGAATTACTGTGTGCTAATGACATTGAGCAAACACATAATGAGCTGTTTTATATTATTTTATTACTGTGCTTATCGCAGCAAAGTCAGCATAGCTGCCTAACTTTAAATGAGGTTGACTGGAGCAATCCTTTTAACTTGCGCAAAAGCGACTTTAATAAACTAGATGGCAATGTACCCAGTACGCTAAGCCCGTTTAGTGATGACTTTAATGTACATACAGCGCTCAGTTATTTACAAAACCATGAAAGCGTGGGCGAAAATAAACCACTGCAACTGTTTAAAGAGCGACTTTATTTTGCGCGCCTTGCCGGTTATGAGCAAACACTCGCAGATAGACTATTAAGCATGAGCGAGCGAAAGCTCAATATTAATAATGAAATATTGGCAGAACTTTTAAATACCTATTTTCCTGCAGATTCTGCAATTGAAACTGATTGGCAAAAAGTGGCATGTGCGATTGCCGCCACCAAAGGCTTTAGCGTGATAACGGGTGGTCCAGGTACCGGTAAAACTACCACAGTAACTAAGTTACTGGCTATTTTACAGTCACTTTATAAAACCGCGCCGCTTAGTATTAAGCTGGTGGCACCGACAGGTAAAGCCGCTGCACGTTTAAGTGAGTCTATTTTGGGCGCCAAAAATAAGCTCATAACGATTCCTGATAATATTAAAACGCTGATACCGCAAAGCGCTCAAACGATTCATCGCTTATTGGGCGTAAAACCGTTTACTAATAAATTCAGACATAACAAAAGCAATCCGCTGCATTTAGATGTGCTGATTATTGACGAAGCCAGTATGGTCGATTTATCGCTGATGGCTAAATTAATAGAAGCACTGCCTGCGCATGCGAGATTAATACTCCTAGGTGACAAAGACCAGCTGGCCTCGGTAGATACTGGCAGCGTAATGAGCGATTTATGCCAAGGTTTAACACTTGGGCAAACGCCAAGCTACTCGCAAGCACGTTGTGAGGAGCTAAATAGCTTATGTTTTAATAATGAGCCTAAGCTCGTAGCGCAAAGCGTGAGTGAATTTAAACTCGCAGATTGCGTTGCCTTTTTACAGCACAGTTATCGATTTGATGCACAAAGCGGCATTGGTCAACTCGCACTTGCGGTAAACACAAATAACACCGGTATTTTAAATTACGTTGAGCAAGAAAGTACTGAAGGGCGTTTTAACGATGTAATTTTAGATTACGACTTTGTAGCAAAACCAATTGAAAAGCTTGTTAAAAGTGCAGCAAGTCATTATGCAAAATACCTTAACTTAATTGCCCAAGGTGCAGATGTTGCACAGGTGCATGCTGCTTTTGCTAGTTATCAGCTTTTAGCTGCGGTACGAGAGGGCGATTACGGCGTGCATAGCTTAAATCAGCGAATAGAGCGCGTATTGCAACAGCAAGGTTTAATAACAGTTAGCCCTAATACTCATCATTATACAGGCATGCCCATTATGGTGAGCCAAAACGATTACCAGCTTAAGTTATTTAACGGCGATATTGGTATTTTAATGCCCGATGAAAGTAATCAGCTCAAAGCCATATTTATTGATGAGCAAGGTAACCAACGAGCATTTTCGCCAGCACGACTCCCTGCACACGATAAAGTATACGTAATGACTATTCATAAATCACAAGGCTCAGAGTTTAGTTACACCGCTATGGTACTGCCGCCGCTAAAACAAGCGCGCATGGGTATTAACAGGCAATTAGTGTATACGGGAATAACCCGCGCTAAAAATAAGTTTGAGCTGGTGGCTGACAAAAAAGTACTGCAACTTGCAATGAATAAAAGCGTATCAAGAGCATCAGGTTTATATGAAAGGTTACAATTTTAAGCTTAATTTGAATTTTTTATTAATAATTTAGCTTCAAACTGCTTGTTATTTATCGCGTTATTATAAATGTCTTCTATACTAAAGTTAATTTTATATTGAATGTATTCGGGCGTGTTGATCTTTGGTGGGTGAATTTGCAGTAGTGTGTTTGGTTTTTAGGCAAGGCAGAGCCTATGTAGTGTGGTATTTCCCATAAATAGGCGATAACGTAGTATAAATACCAAACATACGCTGCCCTTTGGGTTCTTTCTAGGGACGATTAACTCTTTGTTGCCTACATGGATGTAGGTAAGGGGCGTGAGCAGGACGCGGAAGCTTTGCTCGGTTTTTACTTATTCTTACATGGATGTAAGCCATTAGAATAACGCAGGAGCAGTTATCGAGCCCACTAGGTTACAAACCTCGCGCCGTGATTCAATCGCCCCTAGATTGAACAAATTTCAATCCACAAAGGTCAACACGCCCAATTAAGGATATTAATGTTTTTTTCTAAAAATAAGCAAAATGAAATAGCCTCTTTAAAAGCAGAACTCTATCCGTTACAACAAGTGTGGGAAGGGCTTTACCGAGAGATGTTAGTTGTTAATATTCTTTATGATGGGCGTATTTCGCACGCCAATGATAGGTTTTTAGAAAACTTAGGCTACAACGAAGACGATCTTACTAATAACTCTTTTGATGATTTTATTACTGAGTCATCTCGTCAATCTTCAGAATTTAAAAGCCTACAGCAAGCTATAAAAAAAGAAGGACATTGGGGCGGTGCATTACAAATTGCGCGCGGTGATGGTAAAGCTGAATGGTTACGTTTAATAGTACATCCTGTAAAAGGGGAGCAAGATCAGTTGCTCTATTTTTCTATATTCGGGAGTGTGCTTACAAAAACAATTACGGCTTCCCGCGAGCAAAGCGACACTATCAAAGCGATATATCGCTCTATGGCAGTAATTGAATTTGATTTAGAAGGCCATGTTTTAAAAGCAAATGAGCAGTTTTTATCAGCAATGGGTTATCAAGAAAGTGAATTAATAGGAAAACACCATCGCACATTTTGTGAAGCTTCAGAGTATAATTCCCAAGAGTATCAACAGTTTTGGGCTAAATTAAGAGAAGGACAGTTTATAGCGGAGCGCTTTAAGCGTGTTGATAAATACGGCAATGTTGTATGGTTAGAAGCGTCATATAACCCAATCTCAAATGACGCGAATGAGCTTTATAAAGTAATGAAGTTTGCAACAGTTATTACAGAGCAAGTAAATCAAGAAATTGCGATATCTCAGGCTGCCGAAATTGCTTATAGCACCTCAACCCAAACTGATAAAAAAGCAGAGCAAGGCGCGAGCGTTATACAAGATACGGTTACAGTAATGACCGAGCTTGCTATTAACATGGAGCAAGCTGCAAGTGAAATTTCAGCGCTTGATCAGCAGTCGCAACAAATATCGAGTATTGTACAAAGTATTAGTAGTATTGCAGAGCAAACCAATTTGTTAGCATTAAATGCCGCAATTGAAGCGGCTAGAGCTGGCGAGCAAGGTCGAGGCTTTGCTGTGGTTGCAGACGAGGTTCGACTGCTTGCATCGCGTACATCAAAAGCAACAGAAGAAATAGTAGAAGTAGTACAGCGTAACCAATCACAAACCCAAAATACGGTGGCTGTAATAGAAAAAGGTAAAGAAAAAGCAGAGCAAGGTTTAGCACTATCTAAAGAGTCGGGTGATGTGATGCAGGAAATTCAGCAAGGCGCACAAGAAGTTGTGAATGCGATTGGGCAATTTACCAGTGAACTTAAAGCTAACGGCTAGATTAGTTACGTCCTTATTCTAAAGCGGGCACCTTTACCGGTACCCGCTCAACCTACCCCCTCAATATTACTCTCGAAACACCCCTGATAATTTTAAATTTAACAACTATTCTTTTTTAACCCATGAAATAATAGGTAATAAGTTTCTTCACCCCTATAAATGATAATAAGTTGTTGCATTTTTGTTCTTTGTTCCTAATACTGGTGAACGCCAAGGCTGACAAGCCCTAGTATGAATACCTTAAATGATAATAAAATATTACGTACATAACATTAAGGAATTGTATGAACAACACTAAGCGCACACACACATTAATTAAACCAAGTCACCTAATTGGTGCTGGGCTTGCTATGCTAATGAGCTTTTCTGCTGCGAGTAAAGACTACAAAATTATATTAATTCACGGGTTACAAACTTCGCAAATAACCAATAAGTCGGGTAGTGATGTAATTAATGACGGTGAAACATATTGGCAATCGTACTGGAATAATCGGGCAGATGAGCGAATTGATTGGCCTGCTTATGAGCGAATTGAAGGTAAAATTGCTACCGATTGGGTGTGGCCAAAGTTAAAGCAAATTTCACGCTCTAATTTATGCAGTGATGGCTGTGTATTTGTAACACATTCAACAGGCGACTTAGTTGCACGCCATATTATTGATAACCAAGAAAACTGGTTAGAAAACGCAGGCTTACAGCCGCTTAATATTGTTGCGACGTTTGATTTAGCAGGCGCGGGTGGTGGAAGTGAGCTTGCAGATGTAGCCGTTAGTGCTTTAACTGGCGCATCATGGAACTTTGCGGTCGATGCAGCACTCAAATGGTGGCTAGGGAGCGATGTAACCGAAGCTGTTGGTGTATTACACGATTTAAAAGTGAATAATGCCCGTAAAATATCGCCATTTCCTGATGCACGTACACCTAGATTACGCTTTGTGGCAGATGGTAATGCGTATTTAGGTTTAACAGGTGGATTTTTAAAAGGTAATGATGATTCGGTTGTAGCATCGCACTCTTCATGTGGTGCAAGTTCGGCTGGCTCGTTTGGAAGTTGTAGCAGCAGTATTGATACAGATGGCCATTTAAAATCGCAAGGTGATGCTGTTAGTAGCTTTATGCCAAATCATTATCCAATGATGATGAGTGACAGTTATAGCCATAACGAAATACATAACGCGCAGCGTAAAGGTAATGTCACAATAGCCATGAATAACGTAAATGTTGAAGGTAATAACGTAGGGTTTAATACGTTTGATAAAACTACAGGTAGTTGGTTTTGGAAAAAACAATATCGTTATATTAAGGATTCAAATAATTTAAGTGCATCAGCACTTATTTATAATGTGATTCCATAACATAGAAGGCGTGTAGTGATACCAATCTGCATAAATCTTTGATCAATTTAACAAATTAAATTCCACTATAATGTCGTTAAAAATTTTTTATTTAGAACAACTAGATACAAAAATTTTTGCCTAGTTTTAGCGTAATTTTCTTAACGTTAAATAGACCCCATATATAAGCAGATTGGTATTAAAAACTATACGCCTTATAAAAGATTGAAATATAAAAATGAAAAAATTTTATGTCGTTGCTTTAATTATTAGCACTATTTTATTCTCGCTATGGTTTACTGGTAAAAATTATGCTCATAAAGTTGCTGAGCCAATAAAACCACAGATTAAACACAGCGCGAACGCACCTGACTTATCGCCTGTAAAAGTGATCCCTATAGATGTGCCTAAAGCTAAAAAACCACAATCAAAAAAGCAAATTGCGTTTAATGAAGACCTAACAAAAGCAGCGCAGCAAGTGGTGATGCAATACGAAAGTGCACTTAAGTTTCCTCCTTATTCCCAACCTTTAAGTCCTTTAGATGAAGATCGATTAAAGCCAAATCAATTTTATCCTGTGTCGAGCCCCATAGGTGAAAGCGGCGATGCTTTAACGGTAAGTCTCAAACAATATCGTTTTGTATACCCAGAAGAAATAACAATAAAGATAAGCGCTCAAGGGCTTGGAAAAGTGGTCGTTGAACTTGCAAACACTGATACAAAAGAAGTATTAAATACCCATACGGGCAATGCGCGTGACGGTGAGGCAATTATTACATTTAAAGAAGATGAAGATTACCCTCGTAGTTTGCAAGTGTATGTACAGGGCGATGTTGACGGCAAAAAAGTACCCGTAGTTGCGCAAATTCAATATATGCCGCCAAGTGCTACTTTAACAGGTTTTGAAATTGCTTATGCTCAAAATGAAAACATGATTATGCCAGCTAATTTAACGGTGATAAAAAGTGGTTTGTATCGTGTTAGGGCGAATTTATATAGTGGTGATACACCACTTGCTCATTTGGTATCTAAGGAACGCTTAACGCAAGGGAGCCAAACCGTAGACTTAAAAGCTCATTGGTCAGTATTACCTAAGGGCGTTACCGATATGCGCTTAAGTGACTTTGTAATAGAAAGAATGTCGCCAAGCCCAGGTGAGCGTAACAGCTTTGGGAATAGTGAAATAAGCCATTTTGATATAAACGATTTCTCGTACGACAGTTTACAGCAGTTGCCGTATCAGACTAATGCACAAGAAAAGTTAAGTTTAGAGTTTTTACAAGGCCTAGCTGAGAGTTAAAAAGACAACGTAAGGCTGAATTGGTAAATTTAAGGGGGTTGTACATAAATACAACCCCCTTAAATTTGTTAGCCTAGATATGTTAGCTTAGATTTATAGTAACTACACTTGGCGCTTCTTGTTCATCAAGCTCATTAGTAACAGGCACTTTAGGAATGTCTGGCTTATCAAGAGCTATATCGCCACCATCAATGACTTCACCGGTTTGTAAGTTTTTAAAATCAAACAAATCAGCATCAGCTAAGTGTGAAGGCACGACGTTTTGCATTGCTGTAAAAATACTCTCAATACGGCCTGGGTGCTCAGCATCCCATTTAGCGAGCATTGCTTTTGTATGTTTACGCTGTAGGTTTTCTTGCGAACCACATAGGTTACACGGAATAATTGGATAACCTTGTGCAAATGCGTATTGGCTTATATCGCTTTCTTTGCAGTATGCAAGTGGGCGAATAACCATATGCTCGCCGTTATCACTCATTAATTTAGCCGGCATACTTTTTAGTTTTCCACCGTAAAACATATTTAAAAACAACGTTTCAATCATGTCGTCACGATGGTGGCCAAGGGCTATTTTAGTTGCGCCTAACTCATTTGCTGTGCGGTATAAGATACCACGGCGCAGTCGTGAGCAAAGTGAACAGGTTGTTTTACCTTCAGGAATAATGTCAGTAACAATGCTGTAGGTATCTTCTTCTACAATTTTGTATTCTACATTTAATTTATCAAGATACTGAGGTAAAACGTGCTCAGGAAACCCTGGTTGTTTTTGATCTAGGTTTACAACAACGAGATCAAACTTTATAGGTGCTACACGTTTTAAATGTTGAAGCATTTCAAGCATTGTGTAGCTGTCTTTGCCACCTGATAAACACACCATTATACGGTCACCTTCTTCAATCATATTGAAGTCCATAACGGCTTGACCAGTTTGGCGACGTAAACGCTTTTGTAGCTTATTTAAGTTAAATTGAGCTTTAGCTTGATCTGAGTGTGACAATTACGCCCCCTAGTAAAACAATACAGCAAAGTTATTTGCTAAAAATAAAGGGGCGTATTATACCCAAACCACCTGAATATGCGAGTTTAGGATGTAATTAAACACGGTATTTTTAGCAAGTAATATCCAGTTTGTTACTTGCTAAATTTTTAATTAATCTAGTTTCTTTGCCATCGGGCTTACGTAACCATCGGGCTTAAGTGCTAGTACATCGCAGTCAAGGCTATCAATTACATGCTCTGCTGTATTACCTACTAAAGCGGCACTTAAGCCTGTACGACCAACGGTACCAATAACAACTAATTCGCTATTTAACCGCTTAGCTACATCAGGGATTACATCCTCTGGTAGGCCTTCTTCAATAAAACATTGCTCTTGGCTTAAATTAAACTCAGCAGCAAGTGCATTGGTTGATTCAATGTGGTGTTTTTTAACTGATTCGTTATAAAGTCCAGGGTTAAACTCAGGAATTTCAATTGCTATATTTATGGGCGTTGCAGGATAAGCATTAACTAAATTAAGTTTTGCGTTGGCAAGTTCACATAAAAATTGTGCGTCTTTAATTACCCGTTTATTAAGTGCTACATGTTCTTCGTTTTCACTAACCGCATTCACAGCAGCTAAAATATTACCGTTTTCTGGCCATGCCATTTCTTTAACAAACAACACCGGGGCAGGGCATTTTCGTACTAAATGCCAGTCGGTAGGGGTGAAAATAACGGATTTAAGTGCACCATGTTGATGTGTGCCTTTAATTACTAAATCGTACTTTTGATCAATTACAGTATCGATTATGGCTTCATAAGGACGGTTATGCCAAACCACTTGGGTGTCAATATCTATATCTTTGTAAGGTGAAACCAAATCGTTAAGCCATAGCTGGCGATCTTTTAGTACGGCATCACGCATTGCTTCGCGTTCATCGCCAGATAGCATCGTTGTCATTTCATAAGAGAAGTCGTAAACCGTCATAAAGGCGGTAATACTTGCGCCAGATTTTTTTGCTAAGTCTATTGAACGTGATAAACCGTGTTGATCGTCTTTGGTAGGGTCAATAACCGCAATAATGCGTTTAATAGTGTTCATATGCTACTCCATTTGCCTAACGGGTGTACAATTAGTGTAACGCAAATATAAAACAGTTAAAGGGGTAGCATATAAATTGTTGTTCTAAATCAAACTATTTAATTTAGCGAGGCTTAACGATTGCCGCCGTTTTAGATAAGGCATCATTATCTAAAATTGTAATAAATTTACCTTCAACTTTAATTAAGTCGGCTTTTTGAAAACGGCTTAATAAACGGCTAATGGTCTCTACGGTAAGGCCTAAGTAGTTACCTATTTCACCGCGAGTCATGGTAAATCTAAATTCTTTGCGTGAAAAACCACGTTCACCAAAACGCTCTGATAAATTATAAATAAAACTAGCTAAGCGTTCTTCTGCTGATTTTTTATTGAGTAATAGCAGCATTTCTTGATCGTATGTAATCTCGCTGCTCATCAAGCGCATTATTTGTTGACGAAGTTTTGGTAATTTACCAGCAAGTTCGTCAAGGGTATCGAATGGTATTTCGCACACCATTGACGTTTCAAGTGCTTGCGAAAAGCTCTGATGCGCCATTTTGCTTATCGCGTCAAAGCCTACTAAGTCACCCGCTAAATGAAACCCGGTTATTTGCTCATCACCTTGCTCTGATAATGTGTACGATTTAAATGAGCCAGAGCGTACAGCATAAATAGCCTGTAAAGGTTCGCCTGATTCAAATAGATAATCGCCTTTATGGAGTGGTTTTTTTCGCTCAATAATTTCGTCTAGCTTATCCATTTCTTGGCCATTGAGAGAAAATGGCAAGCACAATTGACTAATACTGCAGTTATTACAGCTAATAGCACAATTACCTTTAGCGCGACTTTGAGAGAAATCCATAATTTAATCCGTTTAAATTTTTATACACACGACTGCAAAATAACCATAAAAGGTTAATACTGCGAATAGGTTATTGTATCAGCTTGTCAGTTGCAATTATCAATAAGTAGATACCATACCAGATTATAACACTGCCCAATACAATTCGGGTCCAAGGGTGGTTAATAATACTATTTAGTTTTTGTGCGGTAACGCCTAACGTGATCATTGCGGGGAAAGTACCCAAAGCAAAACAAAGCATCACTAAAGCACCGTCTAGGGCACTTGGGCTAGTCATCGCCCATGTAAGTGCTGAGTAAACAAGTCCACATGGAAGCCATCCCCACAAAGCACCGTAACTTAGAGCTTTAAAAGGGGAGTTAATAGGCATTAAGTATTTATTTAGCTTAACAATGTGTTGCCACACTAAGGTTTTACCAATTTTTTCTAACCATTGCAACGTAGGGCCTAAGCGCATTATATACACGCCGACAAGGAGCATAAAAATAGCTGCAATGAATGAAAGTGCTAAAGAAAAAGATGTGTTTTGCCTAGCAAATTGGCTGCTAATACCAGCAACAAGTGCACCTGCTGCCATGTAGCTCAGTGCACGCCCGGTATTATAGGCAAATGAATAGGTAAATGTTTTGCGTTTATCACTTGCCAGTTGTAATGAGCTTGCAATACCGCCGCACATGGCAATGCAATGACCGCTACCTATTAGCCCCATTAAAAATGCGCTGGTGTAAAGAGGGTCAATCATTACTTTTGTTATGTTGCTCTTTGTCGTCTTCAAACAAAATACTATGACCTTGCTTATTTAAATCAGAAAACTGCTCACTTTTTACGGCCCAAAAGAAAACGCCTATAGCAATAATGACAAACAAAATGGCAATGGGGATCAAAATGTAAATTATGCTCATAACTTTAATAGCCTTAGTGAATTACTAATCACAATAATTGAGCTGGCAGACATGCCAATAACAGCCATCCACGGAGCGACTAAGCCCAGCGCTGCCAATGGTAATATGGACGCATTATACAATAAAGACAGCGCAAGGTTTTGCTTAATAATTCGTCTGGTTTGTTTTGCAACATTGAGTAAATGATCAATTGAAGCTAAATCGCTATTAAGGAGCACTACATCGGCGCTATTTTTTGATATGTCAGCACCGGTTTCCATTGCAATGGATAAATGCGCACTAGCAAATACAGGGCTGTCGTTTACGCCATCGCCGACCATTGCTACAACTTCGTTTTGTGACGCCCATTGTTCAACAGCTGTTTGTTTATCTTGTGGCGAACACCCAGATTGCACACTTTCAAGGTTAAGTTGTTTAGCTACTTTTTGCCCAGCATCTGACGCGTCACCGGTTAACATGTGACAGGTTAAGTTTTGCGATTGAAGTGAGTCTATAAGCTTTTTAGCATCGTTTTTTACTTTATCAATAAAGTAAAAACGTGCAATAACCTGCTTATTTATATACAAGCTTGCTTGTGCATTTGATTTTTTGCTATCAAACCAACCACTTTTACCAATTGCATAATGATTGTTTGCATCTTGTGCGCTAATTCCCAGACCTGGATGCACTTTAACGTTATTAAGATTGTGGTGAGCAGGAGTAATTTCATCAAATGCGCTGGCGATAGGGTGCTCAGAATAACGCTCTAACATAGCTGCCATATCTAGCACTTGCGCTTTTGTGTATTGCTTATCGAGTATATCTACTTCATCTAGGCTAAATTTACCTTGAGTAAGTGTGCCTGTTTTATCAAAGGCAAATAACGTAATTTGTGAGAGTGTTTCGAGCACATGCGCTTGTTTTATTAATACGCCTTTTCGAGTAAGTGTTGCCACTGCACATGTAAGTGCGGTTGGTATGGCTAAACTCAGGGCACATGGGCAGGTAGCAACTAAAACCGAAATGGTGATCCAAAATGCGTGTTCAGGGTCAATTTGGTACCAGCCAATAGCTGTAAGTGAAGCAAATATAAGCAGGCACGCTATAAACCATTGCGCAACTTTATCTGTAATTTCAACCAGTTTAGGGCGTTTAGTTAATGCGTTGTGTTGCAAGCGGATAATTTGATTTAAAAGCGTATTTTGGCCAATTTTATTGATTTTTATTTCAATAACACCGTCATGGTTAACGCAACCGGCGTAGACATTGTGGCCGATAAATTTTGTAACGGGTTGGTGTTCGCCCGTCATCATTGATTCATCAACCGTAGTTTTACCCTTTATAAGTTCGCCGTCGGCAGGGATTGTTTCACCCGCTTTAATGAGTACTACGTCATTAAGTTTTAGTTTTTTGGCTGCAATTATAAGTTCTTCACCACTGTCGTTAATGGTGCGGGCTGTTAATGGCAATAATTTTTGTAAGTTGGCAGTAAATTCGCTCGCTTTTAAACGCGCTCTAAATTCAAGGTACTTACCTAATAAAAGTAAAAAGGTAAACATGCACACAGATTCAAAATATACTTCGCCGACTTGCATAAATGTGGCGTAACAACTTGCGCCAAACGCACCAAAAATAGCCAGCGATACGGGTAAATCCATATTGAGCTGTTTTGCTTTTAAGCCATTTATGGCGTTGGTTAAAAAGGGCAGTGCGCTATATAAAATAACCGGAGAGGCAAGTACTAAGCTGATCCATCTAAAATACTGCTCAAAATTGCTGTCCATCCCTGAAAACATGCCAAAGTACATGGCAAACGCAAACATCATAACTTGCATGGTCATTAAGCCTGCAACACCTAAGCGGCGAATATAGGCTTTGGCAGTTTGTTGCTTTTGTTGAGCTTCAATATCTGATTGAAATGGGTAGGCTTTATAACCAATTTTGGCTAAGGAAGTAATAATTTCACTCAATGGGGTGCTGGTTTTATCCCATTGGATCATCGCGCGGTTGGTGGATGTATTTACATCAACCCGTTTTACAGTATTTAAGTTTAAGAGTTGTTTTTCGATAAGCCATGCACACGCTGCGCAGGTTATACCTTCAACACTCAACAATACCTCTGAGATATTGTCGTTAGTAGCTATAAATTCGTCTTGAATGTCTTCGTTGTCATAACTTTTTATAAATGCGAGTTGCTCAGGTACCAGTTGCTCAACCTTGCCTGCGCGAACAGTTCGGTATTTATAATAATCAGTCATACCTTGATCAACAATATTTTGCGCAACTGCTTGGCAGCCAATGCAACACATTGGCTGGGCTATATCGTCAATTATAACGTTTGCGCTAAATCCGTTTGGCACACTTTCAAGGCAATGAAAGCAAGAGTGAGACATAGTGATGATTACTTATAGTTAGGAGTAACTAAAACGGTTTCAGCCGTCGGTAGAACAATGTTTTCTTTTAGTTTCCAGCTGCCATCAATTGGCTCAATAAATACAGAGTATGCACCTGGCGTATACTTATCAAGTAATGCAGTAAATTCTTGATTGGCATTAGGTGTAAGTGTGGCCTCAAAGTCATGCGCTTTAATAGTACGGTGGTAAAACGAAAGTTTTAAAACATGTACGTTGCTACTGTCACCTTTTGTAAACTTAAAGCTTACACGCTCGTTGGTAACATTTAATTCGCCATGTAAGTAAAGTGCTTTTGCTTTTTCAAACTTAGTCAGTTCTAAGTTTATTGCTTTGCCTTTTTTGTAGTAGTCGTCAACAACCATATCTGGGCCGTTACCTATTGCCGTAATAAATAAGCTAATACAGCCAATAATGGCAACTAACGGAAAAAAGATTAAAAACCAAGGCCAAAAATTTTTATACCACGGAGTAGGTTGCATAGTGTCTCTAAAATTAGTTTAGGAAGCGTTATTTTATAGGAATTATACGTAAAAGACTAAAAAAAAGCCTCCGACTGGAGGCTTTTTTGATCTGGATTAATCTATTGAATTAAATAAATTAATTTATAAACATTTTATTAACCGCGTGCTTATTTATCTTGCGATAAACTGTAAACGTAGGCTGTTAATAAGTGAATCTTATCTTCACCTAAAATGTCTTTCCAAGCAGGCATTACACCAGCACGGCCGTGGTTAAGCGTTTCTTCAACAGCACGTTGAGAACCACCGTATAACCATATGTTATCAGTCAGGTTAGGCGCGCCAAATGGTAGGTTATGTGCAACCGACCCTTTACCGTCAGCACCGTGACATGCAGCACACATAGCAAACTTAGCTTTACCTGCGGCTGCATCTTTTTGGTTAACAGTACGACCAGAAAGGCTCAACACATGTGCTGTCATTTCTTTAACGCCTTGCTCACCAAGAGCATCGCCCCAAGCTGGCATTGCAGCTATACGACCATTAAGCAGTGTTTCTCTAATTTTGTCTGGTGTACCGCCATATAACCAATCTTTATCAGTTAGGTTAGGGAAGCCTGTTCCACCACGTGCATCAGAGCCGTGACATTGCGCACAGTTTTGTGAGAATAAACGCTGACCAATTTCGATGGCTAATTGACCATCTGTTTGTTCATGTTTGTCACCACTTTCAAGAGCAACTTGCTGCGCTGCGTCACCTTCAAACTTAGAATTAACTAAATCTAAAACCGGCACTTGTGCAAGTCGATTAAAAATAGGACCAAAGCGTTCTTCTGCAGCTTCATACTCTTTATCAAGTTTAACAAAACGACCTTCTGCTTTGGCCTCTGCAACTGCTTTTTTAGATTCAGCTAAAGACGTAATACCTTGGTTAGAACTAGTCCATTTACCTAAACCTTCCCAGTTGCCTAAACCTGGGTAAGCTGCAAGATAATATACTGACCAAATAAAAGTTGCGAAAAACATGTAAGTCCACCATTTTGGTAGTGGATTATTTAGCTCTTCAATGCCGTCAAATTCATGTCCACAGCTTTCACCTTCTTTTACGCCAGCATAGTTTTTTAAGTTCCAAACTAATAGGCCAAAGATGATGCATAAGCATGCAAGGGTTAATACAATAACCCAAATACTCCAAAAGCTAGTCATTTTTCAGACTCCTTTTCCTCGTTAGAGAGTGTGTTGTTATGTTTTTTTTCATCTTCAAAAATGGCATTAGCAGCGCTATCAAAACGATTTTTGCTACGCTTGCTGTATGCCCATACAACAATCACAATAAACAATACTAAAATTACCAGAGTCAAAATGCCTCTGTATGTTCCGTAATCCATAATAATTTACTTCAAGTGGGTACCAAGTTGCTGTAAATACGCGATTAGAGCTTGGATTTCTGTTGCGCCTTCGCCGTTATTCATAGCGTTAACTTTTTCAACATCAGCTTTAAGTTCTTCGTCGCTGCCATAACCTAGGCCCGGGTGTTTAGGGTTTTCTGGGTTAATAGCAAAAGTATCACGGAAAATTTGTAGTTTTTTCAGAGTCAGGCTTGTATCTACCCTATCCTCTGCTAACCAAGGAAAACCTGGCATATTCGACTCAGGAACCACAGCACGTGGGTCAACTAAGTGAGCATAATGCCAATCGTCCGAGTAACGTTTACCAACGCGAGCAAGGTCAGGACCAGTACGTTTTGAACCCCATTGGAAAGGGTGATCCCATACTGATTCGCCTGCTACAGAGTAGTGACCGTAACGCTCAACTTCATCACGAAAAGGGCGGATCATTTGTGAGTGACAGTTATAACAACCTTCACGTACATATATGTCACGGCCTTCCATTTCTAAAGCATTAAGAGGGCGTAGGCCTTCTACTGGTTTAGTTGTGTCGTCTTGGAACATTAGCGGAGTAATTTCAACTAATGCACCAAAGCTGATAGCAAAAACAGTCAGAATAGCCATAAGGCCAACGTTCTTTTCTACTATTTCATGTTTGTTTTGTGAATTTTTATTGCTCATCATCTCACTCCGTTATGCTAATTGTGCTTGCGCGTCTAACTTCAGAGATTCTTTCTCAGCTGAAATTGTACGGAAAACGTTATAAGCCATAACTAACATGCCTGTTACGATGAATACACCGCCTACAAAACGCATAATGTAGAAAGGATGCGACGCTTCTAAAGACTGTACAAAGCTGTACATTAATGTACCGTCGGCATTTACCGCACGCCACATAAGACCTTGCATTACACCAGAGATCCACATTGCAACAATGTATAAAACAACACCTACAGTGTGTAACCAGAAGTGGGTATTAACTAATTTAACGCTATACATACGACCTTGCGCAAATAACGCAGGAATTAAGTGGTAAATAGCACCAATTGAAATCATAGCAACCCAACCTAGTGCACCTGAGTGTACGTGGCCGATTGTCCAATCTGTGTAGTGAGATAACGCATTTACAGATTTAATTGCCATCATAGGGCCTTCGAACGTAGACATACCGTAGAAAGACAATGAAACAACTAAGAAGCGTAGTACTGGATCAGTACGCAGTTTATGCCATGCGCCTGATAGGGTCATAATACCGTTAATCATACCACCCCAAGACGGTACGAATAGAATAATAGACATAACCATACCTAAACTTTGCGTCCAATCAGGAAGCGCAGTGTAGTGAAGGTGGTGAGGACCTGCCCAAATATATAATGAAATTAATGCCCAAAAGTGAACTACCGATAAACGGTATGAGTAAACTGGGCGACCTGCTTGTTTTGGTACAAAGTAATACATCATACCCAAGAAACCAGCAGTTAATAGGAAACCTACAGCGTTATGACCGTACCACCACTGAACCATAGCATCTACCGCACCTGCGTAGATTGAGTATGATTTAGTTAACGACACAGGCACTGCCATGCTGTTTACAATGTGTAGTACTGCAACAGTAATAATAAAGCCAGCATAGAACCAGTTAGCAACATAAATGTGCGACACTTTACGCTTGATTAAAGTACCAAAGAATACAATAGCGTAAACAATCCAAACCACAGCGATTAAAATATCGATTGGCCATTCAAGTTCTGCGTATTCTTTTGAGCTAGTAATACCAAGTGGTAATGTAATTACTGCTAATACAATAACTAGCTGCCAGCCCCAAAATGAAAAGGCGGCGAGTTTGTCTGAGAAAAGACGCGTTTGGCAAGTACGTTGTACGACGTAATAAGACGTCGCAAACAGTGCACTAGTACCAAATGCGAAAATTACTGCGTTCGTGTGTAACGGACGTAGTCGAGAGTAAGTTAACCATGGTGTATCAAAGTTAAGTGCTGGCCAAGCTAATTGGGCAGCAATCAGAACCCCAATACTCATGCCAACGATGCCCCAAATCACTGTCATAATAGCGAATTGGCGTACAACCTTATAGTTATACTCAGTTTGTGATGCTACTGTTTGGCTCATTTTCTGGCTTCCGCTGCAATAAATGCGTTTAGAAATGAATTACCCACTATTAAAAGTGGGGCCTACTATTTTTCTCAAGCGTGTTACCTAAAACTTTCAATACATGAAAACTTCAGAAAAAAAACTTGAGAAACCCTTATTTTTTGCGGGTGAAATGATAAATTTTTTGGCCTAAAAAAGATAGGTCAATTACATAAAATTATGACATCAATCAAACTTTGTGAGCTTGTTGTTTATTTTTTGATACAGTTTGTGCCTAATTTGGCCTAATAGTAACACTCGCACTTGTTATTTACAGTCACGATTATTAGTATTTACTTTTCTTTAGTGCGAAATTGTTATGCTTATATATAGGTTAAGTTTATTCACTGTGGTGTTTTTTTTATTAACAGCGTGTGATTTTTCTAAAAATACAGATGAAAAATTTCTTAAAAATGCCCAGTGCGAAGCCAATTTGCCTTGTACTTTTTCAAATGATGTTAAAGTATGGTTAAGCGAGAAAACCCTTTCCCCCGAAACCCCATTTACTATCTTTAGTGACTTACCTGCAAACGTTACAATTGAAGATGCCAAGCTTAAAGGCATCACTATGTACATGGGTTACATTCCCCAAAAATTTAAAAAACATAATGATCTTTGGCAAAGTAATACTATGGTTGGTATTTGTTCAGAGCAAAATATGCTTTGGAATTTAGAACTAACCGTTAAAGATAATGCCACCTCTGTAATACAAACACTCAATTACTCTTTTTACGTTACGTATTAAAGTTGCGACTACAAACTCTTGTATACAGCTTACATTTTTGATGTGAGTTCGTTTTCTTATACATACGATTATTTGAGTGACAAGATCAATAAAATTGCCTTTTTAGGTTTTAATACTGACAAAACTTCAATAGTGAATAAGTGCTCTCAAAAAGTTCAACTTTAATTACGACTGAATAAAAAAATCTAATCAAAAAACCTTCCAAAGAGACTAAATAAGACTATTTAAGCATCAAGTATGCATAAATATGGTTATTAATTAACATTTAGTTTTGCGGTTTTAATAATGTGCTGTGATTAAGTTGTTAATTTGTCTGTTTTTGGTACGTAGCTCAGTTAATTACATTTGATTACAAAGTGAATCACTTTGGTTTCAGGTGTGTTTCTAATGTTTCCTTGTCTTTTCAAGGTATTGTTTTTAAAGTGTATTTATTAATTAACACTGAAACATAATGTAACCTATGTACCTACTATGGTTATTCCATTTTATTTCTTGATATAAATTGAGCTGCCATTAAGTTTTCGTTCAGTTAAAAGCGCCTAAGTTGCCCACCTGACTCACTATTCTAATAAAAAGTGAGCATTACCAATAAAGGTAAATTTCCAACAAGTAGGGTTCTTTCATGAAAAAATCAACTCTTGGTTTAGCTGTAATCGCAGCATTTCCAATGTTCTCAAGTGTGCAAGTTCTTGCTGCTGAAGACTCAGCACAAGCAATCGAAAAAATTCAAGTAACGGGTTCTCGCATTAAGCGCGCAGATATGGAAACCGCTAGCCCAGTTACTATTATCGGTGCTGACGATATTGCTGCTTCAGGCGCAGTATCAGTAGATTCTGTACTACAAAAAATGACCGCTACAGGCGGCGCAATGACAAACCCAGGTATCAATAATGGTTCTGGTGGTAATGCATCAATTGATTTACGTGGTTTAGGTTCACAACGTACTTTAGTACTTGTAAACGGCCGCCGTATGATCAACTCAGGTACAGGCGCAGCTTCTACAGTTGATTTAAATACTATCCCAGTATCTATGATCAAGCATATTGAAGTGCTTAAAGATGGCGCATCTGCTGTTTATGGTACTGATGCTGTTGCGGGTGTTGTAAATATTATCTTAAAAGATAACTTTGAAGGCTTAGACCTTAATGTTAAATCAGCAATCACTACTGAAGGTGATGCAGATGAAACGTCTTTTGATATTACAATGGGTGGTAACTTCGGTCGTGGTAACGTTGTAATCGGTTTGCAGTACACAGACCGTGGCGATGCTTCTCAGGCTGATCGTAGCTTTTCTGATTGTCCATTAACTGAAGATGGCGATGGCAGTGCTCCGTACTGTTCTGGTTCTTCTTATACTCCTAATGGTCATGTTTGGTCAGGTGATGAATCTTTACAAGGTCAAGCTGATAATGGTTGGCACGACTTTGGTACTAGTGATGCTTACAACTATTCGCAATCTAGCTACTTATACACGCCAATGCGTCGTTTAAACCTTACAGGTATTGGTAGTTTTGATTTAACTGATGAAACGCGTTTATACTCTGAGTTTACATACTCAAAACGTTGGTCAGAGCAGCAACTAGCACCTCAACCAGTATGGTTCGACTTTGACTACTCTGAGTGGATGGGTGATTCTTTAATCGACCAAAATATTAATTACGGTGATGAAGTTTCTTACGGCCGTCGTATGGTTGACACTGGTACACGTGATTCATCTCAAGTAGTTGATACAGTTCGTTCTGTTATCGGTGCTGCAGGTTATTTAGATAACGGTTTAGAGTGGGATACATCAGTAATTTTTGGTCGTAATGACTCAGTAGATCGCTTAAGCAACCTTCACAATATGGGTTCAATTCAAAGCGAAATTGAAGCTGGTAACTTTAACCCACTTTCACAAGCTTCATGGTCAAGCAGTAGCTTTAGTGATTATGTTTACACTGAGCAAAACTCAGGCGGCAGTCAATTATTTATGATTACAGCTGCGCTTTCTGGTGAGTTAATGGAAGTACCTGCGGGCTTTGTAGGTTTTGCTGCAGGTCTTGAACGCCGTGAAGAAAAAGCGTGGTACACACCAGATTCGATCACTTCACAAGGTCTTGCAAATGATCCACGCGTTGATGCAACAAGCGGTCGTTTTGATGTAAACGAAGCATACCTTGAGCTGGCTATTCCTTTAGTTGCAGATGCTTATCTTGCACAAAATGTAGAATTAAGCGCTGCGATCCGTGCTTTTGATTACAGCACATTTGGTTCTGATGAAACGTGGAAACTTGGTTTAACTTGGCGTGTAAACGACGAATTAATGCTTCGTGGTGTTCGTTCTACAGCTTTCCGTGCTCCTACAGTTGCTGAGCTATACTCAGGTGATTCTCCATCTTATGAGCAAGTTAGCTTCACCGGTGCACAAGATCAGGCTGAAGTAACCGTTGGTGGTAATGACCAATTAACACCTGAATTAGCTGATACAGTTACCGTTGGTGTAGTTTACGAACCAGAATGGTTTGAAGGTTTCTCAATGACGTTAGATTACTACGACATTGAAATCGAAAACGCTATTGCTACAGTAAACAACCAATACATTGTTGATTCATGTCTTGCAACAGATGGCTCTTTAGCGAATCAATCAACAGCACTTTGTAGTTCAGCAAATATCGATTTTAACCAAAGCACAGGTCGTATCGCGTTTAATAACCAACTACAAAACGTAGGTTATGAGCAAACAAAAGGTTATGACTTAAACTTAAATTACAAATTTGATTTAGCTGGCCTTGCTTGGAATACGTCATTAGATGTTACTTACCTTGACGAGTACACTGTTGATGTTATTGAATCAAGCATTGATTACGCTGGTTTAATTACTTCTGGTATAGGTGGTTATGCTGACGTAAAAGCAAACTTTGAGCTAGATGTTAAAGGTGATGCTTGGTCTGCTAACTACAAAGCACGTTACATTGCAGGAATGGATAGCTACAGCTGTTTAGGTAAAGAATCTACATGTTATGCACCAACAACACCATCTGTTGTTTACCATGATGTGAGCGGTTCTTACTTTATCAGTGACATGGTTTCGTTAACTGCAGGTGTAAATAACTTATTCGATAAGCAACCACCATACTACTCAGGTAACAACGATTCTAATACTGACCCGTACACATATGATGTACTTGGCCGTCGTGTATTTGCTGGTGTAAATGTTAAATTTTAACTAGCACATTAATCTTATTAAGGCTCAGTATTTACTGAGCCTTTTTTATTGAACAAAATAAAGGAGGCAAGTACACTAAAACGATATTTTAGAAGGAGAACTAATTGTTAAAACAAGATGAAAACTTATCTTTTGTCATTGAACCAGAACTAACTCCTCGTTCTGAACAGCGCATAGATCTGTATTTTTCTATCCCTAATGAAATGGGGATCAATCCGCAAACACTTACCGAAGAATCTTACTTTAATAACCACTTTAAATCACACCTAGCGTATAACGCTAACAATATACACTTGCCTTTAGTGCGAAGCCGTTTTGTTAGTAAAAACAAAGGTGAGCAACAAGATTACCGGCAAAACCTTAATTTATTTTGTTACCAAGTACGTTTAGCCCTTGATGCCGATATAAAAGACGCGTTAAAAATTGATGAAGCCGAAGACTTTTATAAACGTGCTAACGAGGTATATGAGCAAAGCGAAGGGCTTTTAAAAAAGCTGCGTCGCTACACACCAGATGACGAAAAACTACTGCCATTTTTTACCAATGCTGATAACTATTTAAGTTGGCATGTTGAGCAATCTTTTTTAAAGCTTTTAGATGAAGGCCCACGTAGTAGCGATTATGCAAAAGAGCGTAACGATTTACTGCAGTTTTGTAAAAGCGAAAATACGTATCGAGCAGAGAAAAGCTACAACTCTGAAACAACCATGCAAGACGCAAATCGAATAACAAATAAAATGCGCTTGTTACAACGCTTAATTGAGCACGGCGTAATATTACAGCGTCAAACGCGGTTTCTTAACAGCTACCTTAAGCGATTAGTTAAAGGCACTGTTACAGCCGTTATCATGGCATTTGTGATGGTTGTAATACTCAATGCTCGCTCAACGTTTACGGAAGTCACCGCGACGCTTATTTTAATTTTAGGGGTTATTTACGGGCTACGTGAAATATTTAAAGAAGATATTACACGTATGATTTGGCGAGCCATTGTACAAGGGCGACCTAAGTGGCGATTTAGTTTTAAAAATAGTATTACCAAAGACAAAGTAGCGAGTCAGCTAATTTGGTTTGAATACATGCGCTTTAAGAAAATACCTAAAGAAGTGAAATCTATTTTTTCAAAACGTCGTCAACAAAATAAACAAGCTGCGCAGTGGTTACACTTTGCAAGTGAGACACGTGTTAGTGCGAAAGAATTTTTGCCCGGCTACGATACGCTACAGCACACGCTACAATTTAATCTTGCACCATTTGCACGTTATTTAAAACGTGGTGAAGGGAAGCTATATCATTTAGACAGTAATAAAATTTCTAAGCAGGCTGTAGAAAGGCGTTATCAATTAAACATGGTACTTGTGCTAACTGAGGAAGATAAAACACTTTATCAACGCTATAAAATAACGTTAAATCGCAGTAAAATCGTTAATATTGAGCTTATCTACTCCAAAAAATGAGTTTAATTAATTTTAAAAGGGGCTGATACAATCAGCCCCTTTTATTTGGTCACTTTATTTATTAGCTAAGCCATGTTTGCTATATAAAGTTACTTTGTCTGATACTAGTGTGATCTCGATATTTTTTGCTTCATCGCCCCATACACAGTTAGTATGTAGTGTTTTTTCAACACAGTTATCAGCACTGCCTAAAATAGTTTCAACTTCAGTCTTATCCATGCCTACTTTAATTTTTTCATAATTTTCAAGACTTACCTTAGAACAAGCCGCAAGGCTTAATGTAGCTGCGATGATAAGGAGTTTTTTCATTGTTATATCCTACTTAATATTAATGTTTGAATTTTCTGATCTGGACAATCATGCCCATTCGTGGATGGTCAAAGTAATGTACTTCACCACTAATTACACGTCTAAACTGAGAGAAACGGGCTGACTCTATATCGCCGTTTTCTAGCTTTTGGCTAATATCAAAATTAGCTGTTATGTATAAATAATGCCGTAAATGTATTTTAAATAAACCGTCTAGTTCCCACTCTGCTTTTGGTTGATCTGGGTCGTTAAATAGTGCCGGTTGTGAATTTAATAAACTTACAAAATCAGGGTTTGAATAGCTAGGTGTTACATTGGGTTCATTTTTAAGATGCTTACCCGCTATTAAATGCATGCTTGGGGCGCGTGACTTGCTTGCACCTTCAAAGCGCCAGCCAGTGTGTAGAATAGGTGTTAAGCCTTTGCGGTCTAGTTGCCTATATTGCGCTTTAAATTGCAGCTGTTGCGGCGCTAATAAATAAATTTGCTGCATATCATCTTTAGCGGGTGCTAAAGGCGTTACAGGTAGCTCATCGTAGCTTTGTAGGTAGTCAATACTGTTGTCACATACACCCGATTGCGGGTTTGAATTAACTAATGAATCAGTAAAAGTGCGTTTTTGAAAACGCTCATCGCCATCTATGCAGGCCTGCATTGCTTGTTCAGTGTAAAGAGGGGTCAGTAAGTCTAGCGTATTTTTATCTTCAATAGCTTTGTGCTTAAGGCTAAAGTCTTCTTGTAAATACGGGGCAGGGCGCTGTTTAAATACAAGCACCTCAACCTCAAACCAGCGTTCTGCAAATGCAGTGCTGCTAAATAAGCAGCATAAAACAATAAGCGATTTTTTTAGCAACATTAATGGCTAACCTTTTTTTCGAAATCTGCAATCATTGCAGTGACCATTTTTAAGCGTTCGCGGGCATTTGCCTCACTAATTGCAAAGCGCAGTTTATTTGCGCCATCCATTTTGTACACCTTAGGTGCACTTTGTATCAAGCCAATGATGAAGCTAGGGTTAACCTTGGTATCTTGGCTAAACTCAAAGTAACCACCTTTTGGGTTTGCCTCAATTTTAGTTATACCTAAACTACTAGCTTTCATTTTTAATAATTGTAGGCTAAATAGGTTTTTAGCAGCATCAGGTAGTAAACCAAAGCGGTCTATTAGTTCTACCTGAAGCTCATCCATATCATCAAGGTTAGCACAACTTGCAACGCGCTTGTACATGCCTAAACGTGCATTAACATCGTGTATGTAGTCATCAGGTAATAATGCAGCCAGCTTTAAATCTACTTCGGTTTGTTTTTGAAGTAGGTTTTCAAGCGTTGGCTCTTTACCCTCGCGCAGCGCATTTACGGCTTGTTCGAGCATTTCCATATACAAACTAAAGCCGATGGTTTGCATTTGGCCTGATTGATCATCGCCAAGTAGCTCACCCGCACCACGAATTTCTAAATCGTGTGTAGCGAGGGCAAAACCTGCACCTAAGTCCTCTAATGATTCAATTGCTTGTAAGCGTTTACTCGCATCTTTAGAAAGGGCTTTAGGGTCACCTGTTAGTAGGTAGGCATACGCTTGATGGTGGCTTCGACCAACTCGTCCACGTAATTGGTGTAACTGGGCAAGGCCGAGTTTATCTGCTCTGTCCATGATAATGGTATTAGCCGTAGGCACATCAATACCGGTTTCGATAATTGTGGTACATACTAGCACGTTGTATTTTTGATGGTAAAAGTCAGTCATTATTTGCTCAAGCTCTTGCTCGCGCATTTGGCCATGGGCTGTAGTCACACTGGCTTCAGGTACCCATTCACTAATTTCTTGTGCAACACGCTCGATAGTTTCTACGTTGTTATGTAAAAAGTAAACTTGGCCACCGCGTTTAATTTCTCGCAGTACCGCTTCGCGTATTAGTTCTACATCGCGTTGGCGTACAAAGGTTTTTACCGCTAAACGTTTAGCCGGTGGCGTTGCGATTATCGATAAATCGCGCATGCCGCTCATGGCCATGTTGAGTGTACGAGGTATTGGCGTTGCAGTCAGTGTGAGTATGTCTACATCGGCGCGCAGTGCTTTAATTTTCTCTTTTTGGCGAACACCAAAGCGATGCTCTTCATCAACAATTAACAAGCCTAAATCGTTAAATTTAATGTCTTGTTGAATAAGTTTATGCGTGCCAATAACTATATCGAGCTTACCATTGGCCATTTTTTCAAGTGTGTCTTTTTGCTCTTTAGTGGAGTTAAAGCGCGAAAGCACACCTACTTCAATAGGAAAATCAGCAAAACGGTCTTTAAAGTTTTCATAGTGTTGTTGAGCGAGCAAGGTGGTGGGCACTAAAATGGCTACCTGCTTATCATCGTTAACTGCTACAAAAGCAGCGCGCATGGCCACTTCTGTTTTACCAAAGCCTACGTCACCACACACTAAACGATCCATCGCTTGTTTTGATTGCATATCACCTAATACGGCTTCTATGGCGTTGCGCTGATCGTCAGTTTCTTCAAACGGAAAGCTATCGCTAAATTGGCGATATGCAGGGGCGTCTAGGGTAAATTTATTACCAGGTTTTGCTTGGCGCTGAGCATAAATGTCGAGTAATTCTGCGGCTACATCGCGAACTTTTTCAGCAGCACGTTTTTTTGCTTTTTCCCATGCATCTGAGCCAAGCTTATGCAGTGGGGCGCTGGCTTCTTCACCGCCAGAGTAACGACTCAGCATATGCAATGCAGATACTGGCACGTACAATTTAGCTTCACTTGCGTAAGTAATCGTAACAAACTCAGTAACTACACCTGCAGCATCAATTGTTTGCAACCCCTGATAACGGCCAACACCGTGATCAAGATGCACAACAGGTTGACCTTCTTTAAGCTCGGCTAAATTACGAATTAGCGCATCTTGGCTGGCTTCGTACTTGTGCTTGCGGCGTCTGCGCTGAGATACTTTTATGCCAAGCAGTTCTTGCTCGGTAATAATAGAAAGGCTTGGTTTAGTGCCAAGTACTACACTTTGCTCGAGCGGGCTTACTATTAAGCCTACGTCACTTGCACTTTTTATAAATTGTTCGAGTGTTTCAAATTCTTTAAATTTTAAACCGCTTGGTTTTAAAATGCTCAGCAATGATTCGCGACGACCGTCCGATTCAACACTGAGTAATATGCGGCCTTTTTTCTTTTTTTGCTCTGCTACATAATTTATAAACGCGCCATAAGGTTCATGCTGTTTATGATCAATTCGAATGGCTGGCAGCTCGCTAACGCTTAAGTTTTTATTACCCGCTTTAGTGCCAAGCTTTGCAAGGGATAATCTAATACGTGCAAAATTGCCTAAATTAGAAAACAGCTCTTCAATAGGCTGATAAAGCGCATTGGGTTCAAGTAATGGACGAAGTGGGTCAACTCTGCGGTTTTCATAGCGTACATTTACATCGTGCCAAAAGTTATCTGCCGCGTGCTCTAAATCACCCAGCTGCATAACGGTTGTTGTATCTGGCAGGTAGTCAAAAATAGTCGCGAGCTTTTCAAAAAACAACGGCATGTAGTATTCAATACCTGCAGGCCAGTTACCTTTGCTTACTTGCATGTATACTGAATCTTGCTGCGAGCTTGCGCCAAATTTTTCACGGTAGCTTATTCTAAAGCGTTCTATATCAGCGTCGTTAGTAGGAAATTCATGCGCTGGAAGTAGCTCAATTTTATCTACTTTTTCATCAGAGCGCTGTGTTTCTACATCAAATAAGCGAATGGTATCGAGTTCGTCATCAAAAAAGTCGAGTCTGAATGGGTGTGGGCTACCCATTGGGTATAAGTCAACGATAGAGCCGCGTATAGCGTATTCGCCGTGCTCCATTACTTGTTGAACATTTAAATAACCGGCTTGCTCTAAATTGTCACGAAAGTTATGAGTGTCTAGTTTGTCGCCTACTTTAAAGTTTATTGTTGAACCGTAAATAAATGAGGCCGGGGCTGTGCGCAACATTAAAGTAGATACAGGCACAATTAACACACTTTGTTGTTCTTTTTTTAAGGTGTTTAAAGTGGCCAAACGGGCTGAAATAATATCTTGATGGGGAGAAAAATGATCGTATGGCAGAGTTTCCCAATCAGGAAATACCATGACTGGGTTATCGGGTAATAAATATTCTAATTCTGTTTCAAGGCGCAGTGCACTTGGTGTATCAGGCGTAACAATTAAGACTAAGTTATCTTGTTGTTTAACGCCTTCAGCAATAGCAATACTTAAACCACTTCCGCTTAGCTGGCCCCATTGAATTTTATCTTTATGAGATTTTACCCAAGGCAAGGCTGCCCATTGCTCAAACGCCATTTATTACTCCATTTATAGTTGGCTCTTAGCAAGTAAGAGCCATCTTGAGTTAAGGTTACTTAGTCTCGGTATATTTTTGTTAGGTCTTTATAGTGATCAATTCGTCTATCACGTAAGAAAGGCCAAATACGTCTTACGTTTTCTGAGCGTTTTTGATCAATTTCTACTACTAAAATTTGCTCATCAGTATTATTAGCCTCTGCTAATAGTTCACCTTGTGGGCCTGCAATAAACGAATTGCCCCAAAACGAAATACCATCGCTTTGCGCACTAGGGTCACTTTCATGGCCAACGCGGTTACAGCTAATTACCGGCACGCCATTGGCAACAGCATGGGCACGCTGGCTAATAACCCACGCATCTTTTTGACGAGTTTGCTCAGCAATGTCGTCGTTAGGATCCCAACCGATAGCGGTTGGGTAAATTAATACCTCAGCGCCAGCCATTGCCATCAAACGTGCAGCTTCAGGAAACCATTGATCCCAACATACTAGCACGCCTAATTTACCCACCGAGGTTTGAATAGGCTCAAAACCGATATCACCTGGGGTAAAGTAAAATTTTTCGTAAAAACCTGGATCATCAGGAATATGCATTTTGCGGTATTTACCTGCAATACTGCCGTCTTGCTCTAATACAACTGCAGTATTGTGATAAAGGCCCGTAGCGCGTTTTTCAAATAAAGACGCGACAATAACAATGCTTAGCTCTTTAGCAAGCTCACCTAAGGCATTACTGCTAGGGCCTGGAATGGTTTCGGCTAAATCAAATACGTCAACATTTTCGGTTTGGCAAAAATAGAGGCTTCGGTGTAGCTCTTGGAGTACAACCAGTTTTGCACCTTTTTGAGCGGCTTCACGAATGGCACTTATTGATTTTGCCATATTGTCATTTGCGTTATCGGTATTGCTTTGTTGCACTAACGCAACGGTTAATTTTGCAGGGCTTGTCATTGTGCTGCTCCAGCTAAAAATCCACGAGGTAATTGCATTGTAATACAGTGCAGGCTGCCAAATTGTTCAATAATTGGTTGGCAATTTACGCCAATAATAGTGTGTTGTGGGTATGCTTTTTGAACTTGTGCAAGAGCACGTTCATCATTGGCATCATTATACGTTGGCACAAGCACAGCATTATTAATAATTAAGTAGTTAGCGTAGGTAGCCGGTAAGCGTGTTTGCTCATCGTCATAAGCGGCTTTTGGCCACGGTAACTCAATTAAGTTATATGGGGTGTTATCGGCAGTTTTAAAGGTTTTTAGTTGTTTTTCCATCGCATCAAGTGCGCTAAAATGCTCATCAGTTTTATCGTCACACTGCACATATACAAGGGTATTATTTGGTGCAAAACGCACTAAGGTATCAATGTGGCTGTCGGTGTCATCGCCCGCTAAATAGCCATGTTCAACCCATAAAAAACTCGTCGCGCCTAAGTGCTCTTTCAAAAGTGCTTCAATATCATTTGGGTTTAAATCAGGGTTACGGTTTTTATTAAGCAAACACTCACTGGTTGTTAGCAACACACCGTGCTCGTTTATTTCAATACCGCCACCTTCAAGTACCATATCGAGCGCTTGATATTGGTTGTTTGTGCTACTTAGCTCTTTTACCAAAGTACGATTAATTTGATTGTCTAATGTGCTTTCAAACTTATTGCCCCAACCATTAAAAGTAAAATCATATACTTTTAATTGTTCTGTTGAATCAATAGCGGCGCAAGTAAGCGGACCATGATCGCGCGCCCAGGTATCGTTAGTAGGCGTTACTACAAAATGAACACGATTAAGAGAGACGTTAGCACTATTTAGTAATGCTGTAATATGCACTTTTAAGGCACTGTTATGCGCCACAATAACAAGCTGTTGCTGCGTTGTTATGTGTTTAGCAAGTTCAATATATACAGGTTCTACACGCGTTAAGTTGTCGGCCCAATCGGTGTCTTTGTGAGGCCATGTAAGCATAACAGCGTCTTGCTCGGCCCATTCTGGTAAAAGTCTAAAGTTCATGAATTTTATATACTAATTAAGATGGCGCTAGTTTAGCATTTTACATAAAGATGTCAGCTAATTATCACTGTTTAGGTCGCCTTGGTTTTGATCAAGTTCTTGACGTTTTTTAAGTTGGCGGGTTTGAGCATGTAAACTCGCTCTAACAATAAGTTCTTGGTCAGTGGTTCTAATTGCGGTAAAGAGCATAGTGTATTGGTAGTGTTCGCTATCTTGTTTTTCTACTGCCACAACTTCGGTGTAACAATAAACCGCAGAGGCCTCGTAGTGCAAAAACAGTTTGGTTCTAAATGCTTGGCCAATTGAGTGTACTTCAGGTGATGTAAAGCGAATACCGCCACCGCCGTAGCTATCACATTGTATTGCGTTATCTTGGGCTTGTTCTGAGGCCAAAATATGGCTCATTATTAAATCTATTTTACGTGACTGCGCTTGTAAAAAAGTAGCTAGCTCTTGTGCTATATCGCCTAAGTTACGCAGTGGGCGTAACGAGCTTTGTTCAAGCTCACTTACTTCATTTGCTAATCTAAATAGTGGGGGAATGTCGTCTTCAAGCTCAAGCTGCGATTTAGGAACTTGTCCGTTTGATACGGGGAATAAATTTACTCTTATACTTTCATTAATTTGAAAGTACTGCTCAAACTCACCTAATTTTTCACTATTCATTATGTTCTCCACCACGTATTTATTTAATAGTAGCGTTGTGAGTACTAAATTGCTAGCAGATAAAATAACGCATAGCGGTCTAAATGCTTTGTTTAAATTCGATTTTTAGCATACTGATTATGAAAATAAATACACTAAGACATATTTAGGGTTAGTTATAAAAAAGCGGCCAATGTCATCCTAACATTGGCCGCTTGGGTATTGATTCATCAGCGTGTACTTATTTAAGTAGAGCGGCTAATTCATGTAAATCTTTCACAACGTGATCTGGTTTTTTAGCTAATGGGTAAAGTGCTTTACCTGGGCGTGCTATAAAAGTGGTTTGTAAGCCAGCTTCTTTTGCACCAGCAACATCCCAACCATGGGCTGCAACCATCATTGCTTCATTTGGTGCTACGTTTAGCTTTTTAAGTACCCACTCATACGCACGTAAGTCTGGTTTGTAAATTTTAATATCTTCAATGCTGTAACGCGCATCAAAGTAAGACATTAAACCAGCGCTTTCAAACTGTGCCTTTACACCTTTGTTTGAAGAGTTTGTAAGGCTTACTAACTTATAGCCCTGTGCTTTGAGTTTTGCCAGTCCTTCTTTAACATCGCTGTGGGGAGGAAGCGTTAAAAGAGGCGTAACAATAGCTGTTTTAGCTTGTTCACTTGTAATATCAATGTTGTTGTTTTGAGCAACCATAAGGAGTGATGCCACACCGATTTGCCCAAAGTCGTGGTAACTACCGCTTACTGTATCTACTAATGAATGATGCAGCATAGTTGAAAACCACAGTGGTAATAAATCTTCACGTCCGCCTAGCGCTTTACCAATAGAGGTACGCATTGACGTTAAATCAAGTAGGGTTTCGTTTACATCAAAAATAAGCACTTTAGGTTTTGCTTGTTCTTTTGGTTCATCAGCGACTGCATAACCAGATACAAGGCTTGTGCCCACAAGTAGTGAAAGAGTAAGTGTTTTTAACGATTTTAAAATAGACATTAATTATTCTCCGATTCAAGTGCTGTCATAACATCAATAGGTTCTGCGCGTAGGGTGTAATCTTCGCTTAAAAATGCGTATGCAATAACACCTTCTTGGTTTATCACATAGGTGGCCGGTAGCGGTAATTTAAAGCTTTTATCGCCGTAGTAGTGTTCAAAATCAATACCAAATTGTGTATATAACGCTTGAATACGCTCATCAAGTGTAAACAATAAACCAAATTGCTCAGCTACTTTATTGCTCACATCGCAAAGCACGTCAAATTCAAGGTCGTTTTTTTGTGCAGTTGAGAGAGTTTCATCAGGTAGTTGTGGTGATATTGCGACTAACTGAGCACTTTGAGTTTTAAATTGTGGTAAGTAGTCGTTAAGTGCTTTTAGTTCTAAATTACAATATGGGCACCAGCCACCACGGTAAAAGCTAATAATTACCGGGCCTTTTTTTAATAAATCTGCAAGCTCAATGTTTTCGCCGTTATGGTTGGCTAAGCTAAAGTTTTCTACTTTTTGACCAATTTGCAATGCATTGTCTTTTATATGCTGTGCAATTAGCTCTTCGTTTGTAGTGTTCATTAGTGCCAAAACGTCAGCTGGCAATTTGGCATCTTTTTGTACGTTATAGGCATCTATTTGCGCTTTTAAACTCATGATTGAACCTCAATAATTAGACTATTTGCAATTATAGTGTTTTAGATATTTAAATAAACATTGCAATACTGAAAGCTTCATTCGAAAATATTAAACATTGAAAAGTGCATAATGGCATCTTTATGTATAATTTAAGCGACCTAGAAACATTTATAGCTGTAGTTGAAAACAAGGGCGTACTTGCTGCTGCCCGCGAGCAGCGTTTATCGCCTGCAACGGTGAGCCATCGCTTAAGTAAACTAGAGCGTGAGCTTGCTACAGTACTTGTTTTTAGAGATAGCAGGCGAGTACGGTTATCTCCCGCAGGTGAAATATTTTATACGCGTGTGGGGGCTATAATAGAAGCCCTTCACGATGCTGAACATAGTATTGGCGCGCGCAGCTCATCGGTGAGTGGTTTACTACGCGTGACCATGCCGCCTTGGGTTTTTTCAAAATACGTAATGCCTAAACTCAATGAGTTTGAGCAAGCTTACCCTGAACTAAAGCTTGATTTTTTAATAACGGATCATTTTGTAAATGTGGTTGATGACGCTCAAGATGTTGCAATTAGGGTGGGAAAATTAAATGACTCAGGATTACTTTCTCGTAAAATCGTAAACAATAGTCGCATACTGTGTGCAGCCCCTAGCTATATAGAAAAGTACGGCATGCCTGAAAATTTAACGCAATTGAGTGAGCATTATTGGGTTTGCCTGCCGTGGCAACGCCAGTTAAAGCTTTATGACGAACACAAAAAAATACATACCTTTAATGCTAAAACCCGTTTTACTATTTCAAACTCCGATAATATGACACAAGCTGCTATTGCAGGTCATGGTATTGCTATTAAATCAAAAATAGCGATTAATGAAGATCTTAAAAACGGTATTTTGGTTGAAGTTATGCCTGGGGTAATGGCACAAGATGATGCACCGGTTTGGTTTTTACGTCCGCAAAATAGTTTAACAACCCGCAAAACCGATGTATTTTATGATTTTATGAAATCACTATTTTTGAGCTGCGAATAAGCGTTTAAATGAGCGTTTTACTCCAGTTAAAAACAAATAACCAGTAAGCTCTGCAAGCAAGGCAACAATTATGGCTGCAACAATGGCGGCTATAATAGAGTCTTTTTTCAAAATGATTTGACCTTCAAAGCGTTGCCATACTTGTTGCTTTATATCGCTCATGCCACTGATCATAGTAAATATATACGGAGATTTCTCAAACCTATTTACGGCTATCTGTAAATCTTGCTGTCGCTCGTAAAGAGTATTGATATTACTAGCCCCTTTGTTCACAATTTCATCATCAATATTTTGATAGTGTTTTATTAGCTTATTTAAATCATTATTGAAATACTTAGCTGCATCGCTTTTAAAAGGCGCAAGGGCATTATTAGCTTCAATTAATTGGGCTGATAATGCTTGACCAAAATCGCTTACAAATGCAGGAATTTGCACTCCAAGTAGTAAACCGAATGCAAAGAAACTAAGTCGTATATAATCTAAAAGTTTACTCATTTATCTTCCTATGCATTTAAATAACCCAGAATTAACATTTGAGCTTGTTTTTATGTCAAAAACTCGTAATCTATTGGGGCGTGTTAACCTTTGTGGATTGAACCCAAAGGGCAGCGCATGTATGGTATTTATGCTGCGTTATCACTTATTTATGGGGAATAACCACACTACATAGGCTCTGCCTTGCCTAAATACCAAACGTACTGCTGCAAATTCAACCACGAAAGGCGCCAACACGCCCTAATAATAAAAATAACAACAGGTGGATGTTAAGGATGACGAAAAAAGTAAAGTTCACGTCAACATTTGTTGATATTTCTAAACAGCTCAAACGTTTTGTATCGCGCATTGTTCAACCCGACGATGTAGAAGATATTGTGCAAGAAACTTTTGTAAAAAGCTATGAAGCTGATTTAAAACAAGACATCCAGTTTACCCGCAGTTATATGCTAAAAACAGCAAAACATCTAGCACTCAACCATATAGCTAAGTGGGACAATAAATTTAATGATTCGTTAGAAAACGATAACGAATTGCCCGTATTACTCAAATCAATGAAGCTCGAAGACGAATACACATCTAAAGAGCGTTTTTTACTTTTTTGTAGAGCTACTGAGCAACTAAGCTCATCGATTCGTAAATGCTTTATATTAAAAAAAGTTTATGGTATGAGCCAAAAAGAGATAGCAGACCAAATGCAGTTAAGCCAAAGCACTGTTGAAAAACACATTGCCAAAGGATTGTTACAAACCATGTTATACATGCGTGAACATGAGCAAAGCCCTCAAACGAACCCTAAAGCTCAGGCACATCCTATATCAGTTAAGAGGGTCGCAGAATGAGTAATGTTCATCAATTTAATTCAAAAGATTTAATCTTAGAAAAGTCATGTGATTGGATAAGCGCGATTGATCGTGGTTTAACTGATGATGAAAAAGAGCAATTTAAATTATGGATGATGCAAAGCACTGCACATCAAGACTCTATATACGAGCTTGCTCAGCTTTGGGATGAGCTTTCAGTATTAAACGAATTAAGTCATTTATTTCCTCAGCGCAACAATACTAAAACATCAAAAAACAAGTGGATGTTTTCTTACTCAATTGCAGCGAGTTTGTTTGCAGCGTTAATGGTATGCAGCTACTTATTAATTAACTTAGAAAATGGCTACAACCAAGAGCTTGCTAAAGTTAATTACACTAAAATTTACAAAACAAAAGTAGGCGAGCAAGCAACGTATGTATTGCCAGACGGCACCATAGTGCAGCTTAATACTAATAGCTTACTAGAAGTTGCTTATAGTAAAGGCCGCAGGCAGTTATTACTTAGTCGTGGAGAAGGGCGCTTTAATGTAGCAAAAGATGCCACGCGTCCGTTTAGTGTTATGGCTGGTGATAAAAGTTTTACCGCGTTAGGCACGGTATTTAATGTCCAACGCAATACTTCATCAGATTTAGAACTGGTGGTTACTGAAGGCAAAGTGATGATCACTGATCCAAGTGTAGCGGTTGATGCAAATGACTTTAAAGATTATCAACTTGCAGATAATAGCACGAAAAAAATTCGTCAAATTAATGCCAATATTGTTACCTCAGGCGAAAAAGCAGTTATTGAGCAAAGTGTTACAAAACCAATTACGCAGCTTTCAATGAACGACGTACAACGCGATTTGGCATGGCAAAACGGGATGCTTATTTTTAATGGAGAAGAGCTAAGCGATGCTTTAAATGAAGTAAGCCGCTATACAGCCACACGTTTTGAGCTTTCATCAGCTGAGCTTGCCAGTATTAAAGTCGCTGGAGTATTTAAAGCCGGTGACGTTGAAGGTTTACTAGAAAGTTTACAAACTAACTTTTCGATTGATCATGAGCGTTTAGGTGAGCATGTAGTAACGCTAAAACACCATACAGAATCATAAGTAGACGTTATGCAAATCAAACTAATGTTAGGTAAAGTTACATCAATAAAGATTGAACGTAAAAAAAACATTAAAAAAAAGAAACAAACCCATAGAGGATTTTTGTTTGTCAGCTGTTTATATAAGTTGCG
Source organism: Pseudoalteromonas sp. SG45-3 (assembly GCF_014164075.1). Lineage (NCBI taxonomy): Bacteria > Pseudomonadati > Pseudomonadota > Gammaproteobacteria > Alteromonadales > Pseudoalteromonadaceae > Pseudoalteromonas > Pseudoalteromonas sp. SG45-3. The sequence goes on from NZ_JACJEN010000012.1 coordinate 89,308, forward strand.
CAGTAACCAAACGCATTTATTGAGTGGATTTAGTGTGCTTGCACCGGCTATTTTTAGTTTAAGTGTACAAGCAGCAACACAAACCACTGGGCAAATGGTGCAATTTGATATAAAAGCGCAGCGAGCAGACAAAGCCTTAATTGAATATGCTAAACAAACAGAGCAAACCGTGGTGTTTTCTTATGAGTTGGCAAAGCAGTATGACGCAAATTCAGTTTATGGATTTTACACTCAGCTAGATGCTCTAGAGGCATTATTAGGTGGGACTGAGCTCGATGCGGTTGTTGATCAAAATGGTTTACTGAGTATAAAACTCAAACAAATCAACAGGAATGATAACAACATGATGAAGCTTTCAGCGGTCAGTGCAGCAGTATTACCAGCTTTACTTGCAGTAAATTCGCAAGGTGTAAACGCAGCAGAAGAAGTCGCTCAAGAAAAAATTGAAAAAATTGCTATTGTCGGTAGCCGTGTAGCAGGACGTTCAGTTGAAGATTTACCCGTTCCAGTAGATATCCTAAGTGCAGAAGCGCTTGAAAATACGGGCCAAACAGAAGTTGGTCGTATGCTACAGTCTATCGCCCCTTCATTTAACTTTTCAAGCTCTGCAATTAGTGATGGTACAGATGCTTTAAGACCTGCGACACTTCGCGGTTTGGGCCCCGATCAAACATTGGTGTTAATTAACGGCAAACGTCGTCATCAAGCAAGTATTATTCATATTAATGGCTCTGTTGGGCGTGGTACCGCAGGTACTGACATGAATGCAATTCCAGCTTCTGCAATTAAACGCATTGAAGTATTACGTGATGGCGCTGCTGCTCAGTATGGTTCTGATGCAATTGCAGGTGTTATTAATATTGTGCTCAAAGATGGTAGCGAAGGTGGTAAAGCGGCTATTAACTACGGTCAATATTCTGAAGGCGATGGCGAAACCATTAACCTTGATTTTAATAAAGGCTTTGCGCTAGGTGATGACGGTTATTTAAATACAACTATCAATTACCGTGACCGTGCACCGACTAACCGTGCCGGTTTACATGGCTCTTGTCAGTTTTATGGTTGTACAGAACTAAGTGACGGCACTTTACTTGCTGGCGATCCGCGTGAGCTGACAGCCGATCGTGATACCTTTAGAATTGGTGATGCTGACTCTCAGCAGTTTGGTTTAACAATTAATACCGGTTACGAGTTAGGTGATGGCGAGCTTTACGGCTTTATTACTTACTCAACACGTGAAAATGAGTCGGCTGCATTTTTCCGTCATAATGCAAATGCAGGTGGTAACCCAGTACTACAAGATAACGATGCGACGATTCCGCTAGGTTTCTTACCAAAAATCAACACAACTATCGATGATATCTCGTACAACTTTGGTTATAAAACTGAATTTGATAACGATGCAAGCCTTGATTTATCTTACACCTATGGCGAGAACAGTATTGATTACACTACAAGTGACACTATCAATGCCTCATACGCTAACTTTTTACGTTATGACCAAGGTTTAAGTGCAGCTGATATTCGTACAACTATTCCACGTGAAGCGTACGCTTACGGCATGGAATTATCATTGCAAACAATCAATATTGATTTTACACAAAACTTTGATGATTATTCGTTAGCGATGGGTGCTGAAATACGTACTGACGAATACCGTATTTTAGAAGGTAATGAATATGCGTACCGCGATTACGACACATTAAATGGTGTAAGTATTTACAGCGGTTTAAGTGGCGGTGTTGGCTCTGAAGATGCATCGGGTGGTTCACAAGGTTTTGGTGGTTCATCACCTGCGTCTTCAGTGGATGAGTCACGTGATGTAATTTCATTTTACGTAGATGCAGAATCTTATGTAATTGAAGATGTGATTTTATCTGGAGCACTTCGCTACGATAACTACAAAGGTTTTGGCGATACAGTAAACTTTAAACTTGCTGGTAACTGGTCTATTACCGACGATATTTCATTACGTGGTGCATTAAGCTCAGGATTTAGAGCGCCTTCAATGCAGCAGCTTTACTTTAATAACGTAAGCACACAATTTGTTGTTGATACTAATGGGAATTTAGTTGCAGAAGAAGTTGGTACATTTAGAAATGATTCAACACTTGCGCAAAGTTTAGGTATTCCAAAACTTAAAGAAGAAAAATCACAAAACCGTAGTTTAGGTATTGTGTATAACGTTACCGATAATATTAATGTAACCGTTGATTACTACTCGATTGATATTGACGACCGTATTGTAATTAGTGATCGCTTAGGTAAAGGGTTATCTACAAGCCTTGATGCAGCACTAAATAGTGCAGGTGCTGGCGTAGGGCAGTTTTTCTTAAATGGTGCTGATACAGAAACTCGTGGTGTTGATTTTGTAGCAACGTGGAACACTGAAGGTTTAGGCGGCACGCTTGATTTTACACTTGCAGCTAACTTTACCAAAACAGATGTTGTATCGTTGTTCTCTCCTGCTGGCTCAAGCCTTGAGACAGTAAAAGTAGAAGATATATTCTCAGCTGAAGACATCTCTATTATAGAAGAGTGGCAACCAGAGGACCGTATTAACTTAAGTGCGCTTTATCAACGTGATGATTGGACTGTTAACCTGTCACTTAATCGTTTTGGTGAATACACAGTAGAAGATGGCGGTCGTCAAACGTATGGCGCAGAAATTTTAACTGACGTTAAAGTTAACTACTTCGTTACTGAAGATTTATCAGTAAATATTGGTGCAAATAACTTGTTCGATGTTTACCCAGATAAAAATGAAATAGGTAACTCTCGCTCAGGTACTATTGTGGATGCTAGTGGCAACACAGTAATAAGTAGCTCAGGTGTGTTTGACTACTCACGTCGTTCGGCTCCGTTTGGATTTAACGGAGCTTACTACTACGTAGGTGCAGAATACCGTTTTTAATTAATAACCTCCCTTTTGTTATTTAACTCAAAGGGCCGTAAGGCCCTTTTTTTGGTTTTAGCTTGGGCTGATTTTATTTAGAAATCAAACTTATTGGATAATCATCGTATTGCTTAATATTATTCATTACATTCATTAAAGTATTATGTGTACTGTTTTCGTCTGCGGTTATAAGTACCGAACTTATTTCATATTTAGCCGCGAACATAGCTAAGTTAGTCGCAACTTGCTCTAAATCAATTAACCTCCCAGAAAAATATACTCCGTTACTTTCATCAATTCTAAATAAAGCATTTTTAACAGGCTTATCTATTTGAGGGCTGTCGAGTGGTCGGTTTAATTCAATAGCCACAGGTTTTACAAAAGATGTAGTTACAATAAAGAAAATTAGTAATATGAACACTATGTCTAACATCGGGGTCATATCTACATCAGCATTATTTTGTAGTTTGGTTAGTTTACTTTTCATATTGGACCTTATTTTTAATTAAATGCTGCGGCGCCACAGCAAGGTTTTAGGTACCTATTAACAAAATTAGCACAGCAAAAATAAAGCGTGGTTAAATAAATATTCTAATAATATTAAATATTTGTACTAATTATGTATTTAAAATGTGGTGAAATAAGGCGGTGTTTATACCGTTCTGCTTATATATGGGGTCTATTTAGCATCGTTATAATGTAATGCAATTTGTTAAATTGCTTAAAAAACTATGTAGATTGGTATTAGAGGCAATAAAAAACCCAGCTCGAGGCTGGGTTCTAGTTATGCGCTATGTAAGCTTAATGCTTTTGCATACGGCTCATTTCTGCATGGCAGCTTTGCATTGTTAATAATGTTTTAGCCAGTGCAGCTTCGCAGTCAGCTGGTTGCGGTTTATCCATTGCTGCTTTAATTTCTTCAAGGGTTTTATCTTCTACCTCTTCAAGCTCTTTTACATACGTGCTGTCGTTGTGTGAGGTGAAAGTAGTCAATAGGGCTGTGTACGCACGTCGTGCTTCAACTGCGAAAGATGAGCCATCTTCGCGTTCGCCTTTTTCATTAATTGCATATGGCTGCAAGCGCTCAACACTCACTTTTCGGGCATCTATCATACGCTGAAAAAGTGCACCAATAGCAGGGTCTTCAACTTTTTCCTGCGCTTTTTGATAAAAATCGATGCCGCTGTTCATAACTTGAATGATGTCAGTAATATGATTTACTTCTGATCCTTGATGGGTGTTCATAATGACCTCTTTAATTAAATGAATGTATAGTTCAATTTAATAAAAGCAATGTATGTTCCACGTTTTAATTATTATGTAGTTATTTGATTTTATTGGTTTAATTTTGATCTAGTAAGATGCTAAGTTAACAGGCAAAAAGTTAACCTAGCAATTTTTACATTATATTGTGTAATAAAGTTATTTTAGCTCTTCAGCTACTTCAGCTACTTTTTGACGTAACCAAATGTGACTCGCATCGCGATGTAACAGTGGGCTCCAAATCATATCAAGCTCAAAAGGAGGAATTGGAAATGGTGGCTCTAAAATTTTAAGCCCCTGATCATCTAAATATATATTTGCGGCTTTTGAAGGAAGGGTCGCAATCAAATTTTTCTCTTTAGCTAAATGAATTGCTACATGGTAGTTACGCGTAAAAGTGGCAATATTACGATGCTTACCAAAGTGAGCAAGTGCTTCGTCAACCCAGCCAAGTTTTTGCACATCTTTAGGGTCCATGCCCACACCTACACCAAAACCTGTTTTACTCACCCATATATGGCGTGCTTTTAAGTAGCTGTCGAGGCTAAAGCTTTCAATAATAGGGTTGTCGGCCTTAACTAAGCAGCAAAAACTGTCTTTCCAAATACGTTTATGATGAAAAGACTGAGGTAAGTTTTCAAAGCGGTTGATTGCCATATCTACTTTACCGTTTTCTACGTCATGAAAGGTTACGTCACTTGGTGTGAGTATATCTAAAGTAGTATCGGGGGCTTCTTCGTGTAGTTTACTTAAAAGCTTTGGCGCTAACGTACTTGCAGCGTAATCACTGGCCATTATTCTAAATACACGTTTACTCTGGCTTGCCTCAAATTCTCTATTAGGTGCTAGAGTTTCTTCAAGCGTCATTAATATGCCACGAATAACAGGTTGTAACTCTAAAGCGCGCTCTGTCGGGACCATACCATCGCTGGTACGAACTAAAATAGGGTCGTTAAATAGGTTACGAAGTCGTTTAAGGCCATTACTCATTGCAGGTTGCGTTATACTCAATTGATTAGCAGCGCGTGTTACGTTGCATTCTCGAAGCAATGTATCGAGGTAAACGAGTAAATTTAAATCTATTTTACTTATATTCATTGTGTGTGTCCTTTAGCGCTTACCAGTGGTGAATAAAGCGCTGTGCTGTCGGGTATGGGTAAATATGACTTACCTGACCATTTTTTATATTTTGTTGTGCCTGCTTCCAAAAGCTAACATCTATAAGCTCAGGATGAGTGCTGAGTAAAAACTTTTTATACATAGGGTTTGGCATTACAAATGTACAAAGTTGCTCAGGAAATACGTCCTGTGGTGCAACAGAGTAACTTTGTTCATCCATTAAATAGTCGTCATAGCTCTTTGCTTTTGGTAATGCTCTAAAGTTCATATCGGTTAGGTATTGAACTTCATCGTAATCGTAAAAAATAATACGTTTGTGCTTACTTACACCAAAGTTTTTTAAGAGCATATCACCAGGGAATATATTAACAGCAATCATTTCTTTTAGGGCTTGCCCATATTCTTCAATCGCGTCGGCGACACTTTCTTCATCAGCATTTTCTAAAAACAAGTTAAGAGGTGTCATGCGCCGTTCAATATACAAATGCTTGATGATCAACCATTCGCCTTCAATTACCATTGATGAGCCAATTGTTTTATGCAATTGCGCAAGTAAATTACTATCAAAACGTGCCAAAGGAAATACGACGTTAGAATACTCTATGGTGTCGGCCATTCTGCCAACGCGATCATGGTTTTTTACTAGTTGATAGCGCTTTAATACCGTATCACGGCCAAAGGGTTTACTCTCACCAAATTTGTCTTTTATTACTTTAAAAACATAGCCAAATGAGGGGAGGGTAAATACCATCATCACCATACCGGGAGTCCCCGGTGCAATTGTAAACTCATCACTAGAGTGAGATAAGTGATTTAAAAACTCTCGGTAAAACTCAGTTTTACCCTGCTTATGAAAACCCACTGCGTTATAGAGCTCAGCAAGTGTTTTGTTTGGCATAAGTTGATTTAAAAACCGAACAAGTGCTGAAGGTGCGTGAGTCTCTACCATAAAGTAGGCGCGGGCAAAGCCAAAAATAACACGCATTTGAGATGACTTAGTTAAAAGTGCATCTAAATATAATCCGTTATCTTCATCGTGTAATACGGCGATTATAAAGGGCTGAACCCCACTTTTTGAAACAACACGACCAACAATATAGGCTGCTTTATTTCGATAAAAAGGCGTATGTAAAATATCAAAGCGCATTTGCCAAGGTTGGTGATGTGTATCGGGGGCTTGTTTATAAAAAGCTTTAACAAGGAGGCGGATATCACGCTCTAAATTTACAAATGGGGCTTTAAAATCAAAATGATTAATAATGCGTTTTATTGTTGGTTTGAGGCCATCAACTACAGGAAAGTAAGTTCTATATTCTGCTTCTACAGGCACTGAAGGAGCATCTTTTAAGGTTGCTTCTACAAATATAAAGTCATTATGAAAATAGCGCCTATGGTACAGCCGGCAAAATACAGAGTTATAAAAAGTTTCGGCGAGCTCTGCTTGGGGATGAAAACATAAAAAATGCTGGTATATCTTTTTAACTTCAAGCCATAGGCTTTCATCGAGTTGTTCGGTTGGGGTTTCTTTTTTTAGCGCTTGCGTGGTTTCGTTAACACGATCATCATAATAGCTGATACGCAAACGGCTGATATCATTAATTGCTTGCCAATCTTTTTTTGCAAAGGCAAGAGGGGCTTTGGCTGTTGTTTTTTGAAATAACTGATAGTGCCTTTTAAAACCCGTTAAAATTAATTCAGCAATATGGCGAGGTTGCATTTGCACTCCTTAAAAGTCCCTAGAGTTTATACTCTATTGTGTTAAGGGTATGTTATTTTAAGTTTAAAACCAAGATAAATGTTACTTACTAACTAAGAGTAACTTATTGGAATTGAGCTATCTTTTTTTCGAGAATTTTAATTTGTTTAGTCACAGCCGATACGTTTTTCTTATATGTTTTATTAATTATTTTTAGTTTTTTAGTAATGTCTTTAGTAATACGCTTTTTATCATCAATGGCTAAGATATGATTTAACCGCTCTTGTTGTTTGTATTCAGCACGCTCTTTATTACGATCAAGTATTGTTAGTTTATGGTTATTACTGCGAAGCTCTGCCTGTAAGCCAGATAGAAGCCTTTCACGCTCAAGTTCGTTTAGTTGTTTAGTGTAGTCAACCTTAGGACCAGAATACTGATTACCCGTTGTGTTAACTTTATAAGTCGTTGCTTCGTCGTCACAGGGGAGTTGAGAAAAGACAGTGCCTTTTTCTGTTACACATTTGTAGTAAGTGGTATCGCTAAAGCTAAAAAAACTGATAAGTAAAAAGCTAGAATGGAGAATATAACGAGAAGTTTTAAACATACATGTCATCCTTGGTTTATATATCTAACAACAATATAAAACTATAACCTAGCTTGGTGGTATATCAAGCTAGGTTAGGATAACTGTTATTGGGTAAAGGTTTTGAGCTTTTTAATACTCTGTACTAAAAATGGTATATCTAAACCTTGTTCAATAGAAAAACCTTCAGCGGCGGAAATGTTTTTAAAGTTACCATCTGAATCTATTAAGGTAATCCTATCTTTTTTATAGGCTATAACAACACCCTGAGAGTAGTTCACGCCCATATCGTCTTTTTTCTTGTATAGATTAACGCCTAGCATTGTTTGCTTGGCAATAGCTTTGCAATTTAAATATTGCCCAACGCTTGTTGCAATTAAATCGCTAGGTTGAATTAGCCCATCTACCTTAGAAATACGTTTGTCAGAGCTGTATAAAGTTGAGGTGGTTACTACTTCTTGCTTGTTATTGGCAAGACTAAAAGCAAAAACTTGTGTTTCATCATCTCGAACAGTAGGGGTATCACTCGCTTTAATTACTCGAATAGCACTAGAGCTATGTGCTTGATCATTAATAAAGCTTAGTTCTTCAATGCCAGTTACTTCAATGCTACGGCGCTGACTTTGCCAAACTGGGAGTGTCTGCTCGGTTAAAATTGCTGCTTTATAAAAAGCGGGTAAACCATACACTAAGCTAAATAACGTATCGTCATGATTTGTTGGCTGTAAAAACTGCTCTGTTTTGTGCATGTTTTTATTCTCGGCAACAAACTTTTCGAGTTGTTGTTGAGTTTCAAATACAAATATATCTACATTGGCTTGTGTGTAGTCCTCGCATTTTTCAAGCGGGCTTGGCATTTGATAACTAATATTTTGGTTATTAATTTTTACGTTGTGTGCTTGCTCGTAGCTTTCTATATCTAGCAGATCATTTTTAGCTAACAAGCTTTTAGCGGTAGTAGGGTATGAAAGTGGCAAAACATTATCTTGTTTTGTTACATCAAAGTTTAAATTGGCGTCAGCCCAAATATGAATACTGTGGCTAAGCGAAAAACACACGATTAAGAAAGAAATTGCGTAACGTGCAAATTTATATTGCTTTAAACGCTCAAGGTGGTGCCATGTGTAATTACTAACAAGTAGCTGAAAGCCTAAAATAACAACAACAATACCACTGGCTAAAATTGTTGTTAAAGCAGGAGAGCTTGTTAAACGATGCCACAACAATGAAATGATTTCAGGTAAGGCAGATATACTTAGGTGATAACCTAAATTAACATACACATAAGCATCAAGAGTAAGCAATGATGCGCCTACAGTGGCTATTACAGCGGCCATGCCACGAATGTGTCGTGGGTAGGGGAATATTAAACTAAGCGGAAATACCGTCAGCACAAACGCTAAAAAGGCTATAAAACTAGTGTGGCTTAGCCAAGTAACTAGCATATAGGTAATGCCTAAAAAGCTTGTAGGTGGCGAGTCTGCAAATAAATAGCTTAAGCTAATAAGTAGGGCTAAGCCGATATTGGCAAAGGTAAACCAATGCCCCCAACTTAGCAGCTGACTCGCTTTTGATGAAAATTGATTGTGCTGCGATAAATTCATAAATTTTATTTAACCGACTGCGCGAGCGCTTTTGCAAAGTTCTCGGTTACAGCTTGTCTTTTCCCTGTTGGTACATGCTCTTTTAAGATATGCGTGATAGAATTTCCTAAACACATAAGACTTAAATCAACCGGCGCATTGTGTTTAGTTAACACATCAATAAGCTGATCGACGATTTGTTCTACTTCTTCATTAGAGTATTTTGATAAGATTGGCATTAGTTGGTTCAATAAAATAGTTATATTCTCGTATTTTAACACTAGAGGCGTGAAAAACAAAGATGACAACAGACGTTAAAAAATTAGTCGTTCACTATGTAGACAAAAAAGACGACGATACGCAAATTCACCTTCGAAATGATGAGATGGTAATTAACGATAAAGTAGCCGTTTTTATCGAACAATTACATCATGCATACAATGGTAAACCTGGTAAAGGTTATTGTGCTTTCAGTGGTGACAAAAACAGTGTTGTAGCATCTGCAATGCAAAGTTACCGTAATGATGAGTTAGGCTTTTGGCATATGACCGAGCAAGCCTCAACGGTTTTAAAAGAAGAGCTTGATAAGTATGCATTTAGTGAAACAGGCTATTTAGTATTTTGTCATTACCAGTACGTTGCAACTGATTACATGCTAATTGCGATGATTAACATCAAAGAGCATTATTCTATGACCTCAGAGCTTGATTTAGCCGCTTCTCGTCATTTAGACATATCACGCATGCAACTTGCTGCTCGTATCGATTTAACAGCGTGGGATACACAAGCTAACGACAACCGTTATATTTCATTTATCAAAGGGCGAGCTGGACGTAAAGTTGCTGACTTTTTCTTAGACTTTTTAGGTTGTGAAGAGGGTATTGATTCAAAACAGCAAAGCCAAGTAATGCTTAGCGCAGTAGAGGATTATTTATCTGAGCAACAATTTGATAAATCAGAAAAAGACGATTTACGTAAACAAGTTTTTGACTACTGTAATGACTGTGTGACAACTGGTGAAGATGCCAGCGTAAGCGAGCTATCTGCAACGCTTACAAAAGGCGATGACAGCCCGTTTGATAGTTTTTGTAAAGAACAAAGCTATGACTTAGAAGAAACTTTCCCTGTTGATAAGAAAACCGTAACCAGCATGGTTAAGTTCTCAGGTCTTGGTGGTGGTGTGAGTGTAAGCTTTGAACGTAAACACTTAGGTGAGCGCGTAACTTACAACGAGGCAACGGACACGCTTGTAATTAAAGGTATTCCGCCAAACTTAAAAGATCAGTTACAACGTTTTATGGAAAGTGAAAGCGAGTAAATTTCACAAGTAAAAAGCTGATTTAAGAGCGCGGTATTTATATCGCGCTTTTTTGTATCGGTATATAAATTCGTTGCATCGGAAAAAAAACCTTAAAGATTTATTTCACATAGAGAAGTGAAAGAGGAGTAAATGAGAAAACACAAGTCGTGCTTTATTAACAAGACTTAGCTAGTACAACTTAGCCTTTTTACTACCTCTAAAAGCGCAGCGTCTCTTAACCTCTTTGTGAATAAGTCGCTTATTATGGGCTTTGTGCCCGTCACGCCAACAAGTTGTGCGTCTACAAGTTTATCTTATTCGGTTTTAAATTTCGGCTGTAGTCGTGAAGCTTGCTTACGCGAGAAGCACCGCTTCTGTTTATTTAATTTCTTTGCTAACAAAACCACTAAAAGATCTATTGCACAAAGAGAAGTAAAAGAGGAGTAAATGAGAAACACAAGCGATGGTTTACTAGCGGGGCTTATTTAAGTTAGCAAGACTTAGCTTTTTTACTACCTCTAAAAGCGCAGCGTCTCTTTACCTCTTTGTGAATAAATCGCTTATTGTGGGCGTGAAGAAACTTTAATAATTATTCAAATCATATAAACAAAAAAGCCCCGCTATTTATTAAATAGCGGGGCTTTTTAATGAATGTTAGTTATTAATCAACACTCATTGTTTTAGTCATTGCAGAACTTGCACGACCAGCAGGTTTGATTGAACCTGCACGTAAACCACTGTCTGGAACTAGTTCACGTTTATCGTGAGCCATTGCTACAGACGTATGCTTCACTTCGCTATCAGCTACAGGAGTAGGTTGTGCCATTGGCGCACTTGCTGACCCTTGAGTAACCGCTGTTTTAACATGCGGTGCTGATTTTTCAGTTTTCAATTTTGCTTCAACTTTAGCAGGCTCTTCAGTGGCTACTGGTGTTTCAACTTTAGCAAGCTCTTCAGTTGCTACTGGTGTTTCAACTTTAGCAGGCTCTTCAGTTGCTGCTGGTGTTTCAACTTTAGCTGGCTCTTCAGTTGCTACTGGTGTTTCAACTTTAGCAGGCTCTTCAGTTACTACTGGCGCTTCAACCTTAGTTGGCTCTTCAGTTACCACAGGCGTTTCAACTTTAGCTTGTTCTTTAGCTTTTACTGGCTCTTCTACAGCTTCAACTTTTGCTAAGTCTTCAACAGCAACGGCTTGTTCAACTTGTTGCGACGCATCTACTGGTGTTTCTTCTGATTTAGCTTTAAGTTCTGCTTCGTATTCTGCAGCAGCTTGATCAGCAACTGGAATAAATGCAGGGGCTTCATCAGATTTAACTTCTGCTTCACCTTCAGGGCGACGACGACGTTGACCAGATGCACGAAGATGACGAGGAGAGCGACGTGAACGTGTACGTGTTTGCTCTTGTTCGTCTTCAGTAGTTGCTGTTTCATCGTTAGAATCAACAACATCAACTTTCTCTTCTTTAATGTGAGCTGTTTTTTCTGCCGGAGTTTGCTTTTGCTTTTCTACAGCAGGAGCTTGCTCTTGAACTTGTGGAGTTTCAGTTACAGCCGTTTGCTCAGGTGCTTGCTCTGTTGAGTTAGCTTGCTCAGCTTTTTCATCTTGCAGACGTACTTTTTTACGTATGTTACGACGTTGACGGCGAACTTTAGGCTTCTGCTCTTTAGGCTCTGCAGCTTGTGCTGGCTTAGAATCAGTTTCTACTTCCGCCTTTGCAGGGGCTTCAGTTTTAACTTGATCTTTTTCTTGGTTTTTATGCTCTGGGCGCTTACGAGAGTTAGGGTTACGACGGCGCTTGTTGCGGTTCTCGCTTCTCTCTTGAGTCTCGGTGCTTGCTGCTGAGTCAGTTTTAGCTTCCTCTTCAGCGGCTGGACGCTCATTGCGCGGCTTGTTAGTGCGTGGGTTATTATTGCGACGACGTTGATTGTTATTACGACGACGATTATCGTTACCACGACGCGCATTATTGCGCGTTTCTTGCTGCTCTTTTTCTACAGCTTCTTTTTTCTCTTCTTCAGATTCACTTGCAAATAACGACTTAAACCAATTACCAATAGCAGCTAGTAAGCCACCTTCAGTTTTAGTTTGTGCTACCGCAGCAGGCTCTACGGCTTTAGCTGGCGCTGCTTGTGGAGCAGGAGTAGAAGGCATTACCACACCTTTTAGCATCGGCTCTTCACGGACTGGCGTACTTGGAGATTTTGACATCTCGAATACTTCAGGCTCTGGTGCAACAACTTGTCCGTAACTTACAGTTTCAAGTGTTTCGTCTTTACGTAAGCGCATAACTTCATAATGTGGTGTTTCCATATGTTGATTTGGAATGATCACTACGTCACATTTATGATGTTTTTCAATGCGATGAACACTACGACGTTGCTCATTTAATAAATAAGCGGCAACAGCAACAGGCACTTGTGCATTTACTTGTGCTGTATTGTCTTTAATTGCTTCTTCTTCAATTAAGCGAAGAATTGAAAGTGCTATTGATTCGTTTGAACGAATAGTACCTTGGCCACTACAACGTGGACATGGGCCTTGGCTTGCTTCACCTAATGAAGGACGCAAACGCTGGCGCGACATTTCAAGTAAACCAAAGCGTGAGATTTTACCAATTTGAACGCGAGCACGGTCTGGGCGCGCTGCATCTTTTAAACGATTCTCTACTTCACGTTGATGGCGTGGAGGAGTCATATCAATAAAGTCGATTACAATTAAACCACCTAGGTCACGAAGACGTAATTGACGTGCAATTTCATCGGCCGCTTCTAAGTTTGTATTAAGTGCTGTCTCTTCAATATCGCCGCCTTTAGTTGCCTTAGACGAGTTGATATCTATAGATGTCAGTGCTTCAGTAGGGTCAATTACGATTGAACCACCAGAAGGAAGACGTACTTCACGCTGGAATGCTGACTCAATTTGGCTTTCAATTTGATAATGTGTAAATAAAGGCGTGTCACCTTGATAAAGCTTAACACGGCTCATAAAGTCAGGACGAAAACGCTCAATGTGCGCTTTAGCTTCTTCAAAAACACGTGGTTTATCAATTAAAATTTCGCCAATGTCACGACGTAAATAGTCGCGTATTGCGCGGAAAATCACGTTGCTTTCTTGGTGAATCAAAAACGGTGCTTTAGCACTGTCGGCTGCTTGTTTAATTGCATCCCAATGTACTAATAGTGCTTTTAAATCGTAGTTAAGTTCTTCAAATGACTTACCAACACCGGCTGTACGAACAATTAAGCCCATGCCTTTAGGTAGTTCTAAACGGCCTAAAGCTTCTTTAAGTTCAGTACGCTCATCACCTTCAATACGACGAGAAATACCGCCAGCACGAGGGTTATTAGGCATAAGAACTAAATAGCTACCAGCAACACTGATAAAAGTAGTTAACGCTGCGCCTTTTTGGCCGCGTTCTTCTTTATCAACTTGTACTATTACTTCTTGACCTTCTTTTATTACGTCGCGAATGTTAGGGCGACCATGAAAAGTGTAACCTGCAGGGAAGTAAGTACGTGCAATTTCTTTTAAAGGAAGGAAACCATGGCGGTCAGCACCGTAATCAACAAATGCTGCTTCAAGAGATGGTTCAATGCGAGTGATTTTGCCTTTATAAATATTGGCTTTTTTCTGTTCGTGACCTGGGCTTTCGATATCTAAATCATAAAGGCGCTGGCCATCAACCAGTGCTACGCGCATTTCTTCTTGCTGCGTTGCATTGATTAGCATACGTTTCATATTGTTACTCTACTTATTTATGTCGCTGACATGACGATGTTTTTCTCGCCTGTTCAGTTGTCCCTATTTTTAGAATGTGCAGCCTCACGACTGGGTCTTTAACGGAACGGCTCTGTATCTCGTATGCAGTATTTTAAATGCTGGCAAACAATAGCGATTATTACCGCTATTAAATTCTTAATGGTGCTAAAACTGTCGGCTTTTCAGCTACGTTTACAAGTTTTACCCAGAAGTCGGCCTGTCATATTAATCTTACTAAATATCATTCATATTAGGCGCGTAGGGCTCATTAAGTTGGTGAGCAATACATACTGATGTATCGCTAATATCCGTTTTAAGAGCAAAAATCGCTGCCGATGTTAATGAACGCTTATTTATTAGATTTTTTTAATTCTAAATAAGCTGCTGTACGGTACTACAATAATTGAGCTAGTGCTGAACGACGTTTTTTACGTCGTCACTATCAGACAAATTATCTGTTCATTGCTTTCTCTAGCACATTAAAAATCGCTTCATGTTCAAACTTAACCAGCAATATATTACGCGCATTGCCGTTAATTGATCGCACGTGTTAACTGAGGAGGCATAAAAGCTTTGGAAAACTTAACTCGGATCTGTATGATCGGCTACCCAGAATGTGCATCACGAATGTTTTAATGTGTTAAAAAGCACCGTTGTTATTTGCAAATACTAAATATTTGCGCTGCTGATTATCCCACTATTATTACAGTGTTAGCAACTAAATTATTTTACTTAAATTAGTGATTAGGCAATGTCAGAAAAAAACGACTTACAAGTAACTTATGTCACGATCAATGAAGACCATTTAGGTCAGCGTATTGATAACTTTCTTATTACCCATTTAAAAGGGGTGCCTAAAAGCGCTATTTATAAACTTTTGCGCAAAGGTGAGGTACGCGTTAATAAAAAGCGTATTAAACCTGTATATAAACTACAGCTTGACGATGTACTGCGTATTGCACCTATCAGAGTTGCTGAGCGTGAAGAGTTTGTACCATCAAAGTTAGACAAAGTAACTCGCCTAGAAAACGATATTTTATTTGAAGATAAATACCTTATCGTCATAAATAAACCTTCAGGTATGGCTGTTCATGGTGGCAGTGGTTTAAGTTATGGTTTAATTGAAGCGCTGCGCGCGCTTCGCCCAGAAGAGCGCAATCTTGAGCTAGTACATAGGCTTGACCGTGATACATCGGGCTGTTTACTTATTGCAAAGCGCCGTTCGGTGTTAACAGCATTGCATGAACAGCTTCGTGAAAAAACCATGGAAAAAAATTACTGGGCACTTGTAGAAGGGCAGTGGGACTCTAAAACTAAAAACGTTACCGAAGGGCTGCGTAAAAATACACTTAAATCGGGTGAACGCGTAGTACGTGTAGATAACACTGAGGGCAAGCCTTCGCATACGCGTTTTAAAGTACTTGAACGTTTTAACGATTGCTCACTCGTACAAGCGTCGCCTGTTACAGGACGTACGCACCAAATTCGTGTTCATACGCAATGTAAAGGTCATCCTATCGCGTGCGATGATAAATACGGTGACCAGGGGTTTGATGAATCTATGCGTAAAGTTGGGTTAAACCGTTTATTCTTACATGCACACGATTTAAGTTTTTATCATCCTAAAAACGAAACAACGATGCGTATTGAAGCGCCCCTTGATAAAACGCTTAAAAATACATTACTAAAATTACGAGACGCAAAACAGTGATTGCAGTGACGCCGATTAAAAAATATAAGCTCGTCATTTTTGATTGGGATGGCACCGTTATGGATTCAGTCACTAAAATAGTTAACTGTATTCGTAGTAGTGCTGAGTCACTTAATTTAGTGGCGCCAAGTGATTTAGCAATTAAAAATATTATTGGTATGTCGCTTGAAAAAGCAATTGATGTTTTATTTCCCGATAATGTCGCGCAGCATCAAGCGCTAATTAAAGGGTATAAACACCAATATAGTGTTAATACCACGCCAACTCCTGTATTTGATAATGTTGTTAACGTTTTAGGTGCCTTAAAAGAGCAGGGCATTGTTTTAGCGGTTGCAACAGGTAAAGGTCGAGATGGATTAGAGCGCTTGCTTGATCAAAGCCAACTTAGACATTTTTTTAGTGCAACACGTACAAGCGACGAAGCGCAATCAAAGCCCTCTCCAGATATGCTGTATCAATTACTTGAAGAACTTGGCATAAGCGCCCAAGACGCTGTAATGATTGGTGATACCCAAATAGACATGACAATGGCAAAAGCTGCAGGCGTGGATAGAATTGGCGTAACAATGGGTGTACATAACGCACAGCAGCTAAATAAGCTTAGCCCTGTTGCAACGGTAGATAATTATCTGCAATTGCAACAGGTTTTGCTTGGCTAATTTATTTAACTAGAGCTTGTTTTGAGCGGTAAGCACATCAATACCAAACTCAGCCAGTAATTGGCTGAGTTTAATTAATGGTAATCCAATTAAGCTATTAGGATCGTCTCCGCTTAGTTTTTCAAATAAACAGATACCCAACCCTTCACTTTTAAAGCTGCCAGCACAGTTATAAGGCTGCTCTGCGTCGCAATAAGCACTAATTTGTGCATCACTTAGGGTTTTAAACGTCACATTAAAAGGTTCTACGCAGGTTTTTTTTGTTCCAGTTACAATATCGTAAACACAAAGCCCAGTTAAAAATGTTACAGTATTACCGCTAAATAAATTTAGTTGTTTTAGAGCATTTTGTTTATTGTGCGGTTTACCTAAAATTTGATTGTTAAACACAGCGACTTGGTCTGATCCAATTGCTAACCCTTTTTTAAAGTGTTTATTAGCTGCTGAGGCTTTTAACTCACTTAAACGCTTAACCAGTTCAGTAGGTGTTTCGCATTCAAGTGCTGATTCGTCAACGTCGGGTGAAAACGTATCAAAGGGTAAATTAAATTTTTGTAATAAAGACTGCCTAAAAGGCGAGCTTGACGCTAAAATGAGTGGAAGCTTCATGGACTGTTTTCCTACGATAATTCAGATTGAGTTAGGATAAATCAGATCCGAGAGTAAAACACGTTAAAAACCAAGTAAAAATGGTTTTTTACTTTGACTAACAAACTAACTATCTATATGATGCAGCCCCTATGCAAAAGGTGAAAATTCCCATCACTCTTCATCCAGGCAAAGCAGCGCAGCACCGTTTAAAGTATGACGGAATTGTACCGCTTGAAAAACTTACTCGTTTAGAGAAAGTTGTGCAGGAAGAAGTAGGTGAAATAGCGGTAAAAATACATTGCAAAAACGATGATCAAGGTTTCGCTGTGATTAGAGGCAATTTGTCCACACATGTTACTGTCATTTGTCAACGTTGTAATGGTGATTTAGGGTTGGATTTGGTTCAAGACTTTGCATATTCACCAGTAGGTGAAGATACAGAGTTAGATATTTTTCCTGAAGACTACGACGAAGTAGCACTTGATGAAAATGGTGAAGTTAACGTTTTTGATTTAATTGAAGACGAACTAATTTTAGCAATTCCATTAGTGGCTACCCACAACGAAGCTTCATGCAGTTATTCAGCAAAGCCTGCCAGCTTTGGTGTATTAAAGGCGGAAGATGATAAACCTAATCCATTTGATATTTTGAAACAACTTAAGAAAGATTCTTAGGAGAAGACTATGGCTGTACAAAAAAGCAAAAAGTCTCGTGCAAGACGCGGCATGCGCCGTTCACACGATGCGATCAGTGGTCCAACTTTAACTGTAGATCAAACATCTGGTGAGACTCATCGTCGTCACCATGTGACTGCAGATGGTTACTACAAAGGCGTTCAAGTAATTTCTAAATAAGAGATTACTTATATGCTGAAAGATCTAACCATAGCGTTAGATATGATGGGGGGCGATTACGGCCCCCGTTCATCTATTCCTGCTGCCGTTCATGCGGTGAATGCTCATGCCAATTTAAGTCTCATTTTATGTGGCAATGAAGACGTTATATCTAAAGAACTCGAATCCCTCGATTCTTTATCTCATCCAAGACTCATAATTCGTCACTGTAGTGAAATAGTCACTAACGCCTGCGAACCTGCAATTGCTGTACGTTCAAAAAAAGATTCATCTATGCGTGTTGCCCTTGATTTAGTTAAATCGGGCGAAGCACAAGCGTGTGTTAGCTCAGGTAATACCGGCGCTTTATTTTTTATGGCTCACTACGTATTAAAAATGCTGCCAGGTGTTAAACGTGCCGCACTCATTTCATCTGTTCCTACAGAAAGCCAAAACCCAGTATATTTACTCGACTTAGGTGCTAATGTGCACTGCGATGCGCAAATGCTGTATCAGTTTGGGATTATGGGCTCTGTAGTTGCTGGCCAAGCACTTGGCTGCGATAACCCTCGCGTTAGCTTATTAAATATTGGCGCTGAGGACATTAAAGGCCACGACGATATTAAACAGGCTGCACAATTAATGCAGCAAAGCCCACATATTAATTACATTGGTTACAGCGAAGGAAGTGATATTTTTTCTGGCAAGGCTGATGTTATTGTATGCGAAGGGTTTGTGGGTAACGTGGCGCTTAAAACATGCGAAGGCATTGCCAAGCTTATTATGAATAAGTTTACAGCTGCGCTCGAAAAGCACCTTTTGTATAAATGTATGGCGTTTATATTGCGTCCAATAATAAAAAAACTCTATAAAAGGGTGAACCCCGACCAGTATAACGGTGCTTCTCTGGTAGGATTGCGCGGTATTGTCGTTAAAAGTCATGGAAATGCGTCAGCTAAAGCATTTCAAGCAGCAATTGATGAAGCGGTAAAAGAGGTTGAACGTCAACTTCCTGATAAAATAGCCGCTATTTTCGAAAAAACACATTCTAAAGACACGGCGGTTAATCAATAATTGATGTGCCGTGTATTTCATTATTTATTTGTTTAATTAAAAAGAGCAAAGTATGGCACAAAAAATTGCACTTCTATTCCCAGGTCAAGGCTCGCAAAGCGTTGGTATGTTACAAGAGCTACTAGAGAGTTCTGACATTGTTAAAGCAACATTTGCAGAAGCATCAGATGCACTGGGTTACGACTTAGCAGAGCTAGTTCTTAATGGCCCAGAAGAAAAATTAAATCAAACTCATCGTACACAACCTGCATTATTAACTGCAAGTGTTGCTATTTACCGTGATTGGCTTGCAGCAAACCCAGATGCAGACGTTGTTATGGCGGGGCACAGCTTAGGTGAATATTCAGCACTAGTATGTAGCGACGTAGTAAGCTTGAGTGAAGCTGTTAAGCTTGTTGAAAACCGTGGTTTATACATGCAAGAAGCTGTACCTGCAGGCGTAGGTTCAATGGCTGCGATTATTGGCTTAGGCGATGAAGAAATAAAAGCGGCATGTGCTGCCTCAGCGCAAGGTGAGGTTGTATCTCCAGTTAACTACAATTCTCCTGGTCAAGTTGTTATTGCAGGGCATAAAGCGGCAGTAGATAGAGCATCACAAGCATGTAAAGATGCTGGTGCTAAACGCGCATTACCACTTTCGGTTAGCGTACCTTCACATTGTGAACTAATGAAGCCAGCAGCTGATAAGTTAGCGGTAGACTTAGCCGCTTTAACATTTAATACACCTAAGTGTGATGTAATTAATAATGTTGATGTAAAAGCTGAATCGACCGCTGATGCAATTAAAGATGCACTAGTACGTCAACTATACAGCCCAGTTCGCTGGACAGAAACAGTACAAGCCTTGGTTGCACAAGATGTAACGCAAAGCTACGAATTTGGTCCTGGTAAAGTATTAACAGGACTTGCTAAACGAATTGATAAAGCAATGGTTTGTGGCTCAGTAAACGATGCCGCTTCAATCGCTGCAGCTAAATAAGAGTATATAAAATGTCTAATTTATTTTCTTTAGAGGGCAAAATTGTCCTAATTACTGGCGCTAGCCGTGGTATTGGTAAAGCAATTGCAACAACATTAGTTGCGCAAGGTGCAAAAGTTGCAGGCACTGCTACAAGCGAGTCAGGCGCTGCTAAAATCAGTGAGTACCTAGGTGACAGTGGTAAAGGTTATGCATTGAACGTAACCGACCCTGCATCTATTGAAGCAACACTTGCTGCAATAAAAGCTGATTTAGGCGATATTGACGTACTTGTAAATAACGCAGGTATTACACGTGATAACTTATTAATGCGTATGAAAGAGACTGAGTGGGACGATATTATCGACACTAATTTAAGCTCAGTTTTCCGTTTATCTAAAGCGGTACTTCGTCCAATGATGAAGAAAAAGAAAGGCCGTATTATTAACATTGGCTCAGTAGTGGGTACTATGGGTAATGCAGGTCAGGCTAATTATGCAGCGGCTAAAGCGGGTGTAATTGGTTTTTCTAAGTCACTAGCGCGCGAAGTTGCATCACGTGGTATTACCGTTAACGTAATTGCACCTGGTTTTATTCAAACAGACATGACTGATAATTTAACTGACGAGCAAAAAGCAGCAACACTTGCAAATGTTCCAGCAGGGCGTTTAGGTCAACCTGACGAAATTGCGGCTGCAGTATGTTATTTAGCATCTGACGCGGCTGCGTATGTATCAGGCGAAACTTTGCATGTAAATGGCGCGATGTACATGGTTTAATAACCATAGTACCTAAATTACTGCTTGATAAAGTTAAGTAAGTTACCTCAAAAACATTGAATTATTTGTGAACTTGCTTTAAACATACTTGAAATCGCTGCGAAAATAAGCGATAAAAGACAAAACACACACTCAGAGGTTTGACCAGACAATTATTTATGGTCAAATCATTGAATCAGAGAATTATGCCGCGTAAACTACGCGGCAATCTGAAAATAACGCATCGGCGTTTTTAATAAAGGAAAGAAGAATGAGCGATATCCAAGAACGCGTAAAGAAAATTATCATTGAACAACTAGGTGTTAAAGAAGAAGAAGTTAAAAATGAATCTTCTTTCGTAGATGACCTAGGTGCAGATTCTCTTGATACTGTTGAACTAGTAATGGCTCTTGAAGAAGAGTTTGATACTGAGATCCCAGATGAAGAAGCTGAGAAGATCACTACAGTACAAACTGCTATCGATTACGTTACAGCACACGCTGAGTAATTAATCGCACGTTAAAGGCAGCATCCGCTGCCTTTAATTTTTTATATCCAAACCACCTCAAAGTTCATGATTCAAAACTTAAATCTCGATGCTCAATTTTAGCTAAAAATTAATTTTGATTGTGTTATGCGTTTTTAATCTATTTTGGGACTAGCACTTTGAGGTAGCTTGGGTATGATCACCCCCTTGTAAAATATCCCTTATTGGAGGCAAACCGTGGCTAAACGTCGAGTCGTCGTAACTGGCTTAGGAATGTTGACGCCGCTAGGTAATGATGTTCAATCAACCTGGCAAGGCTTATTAGATGGTAAAAGTGGCATTCAAACAATAACGCACTTTGATACATCAAAATTTGGTACTAAATTCGCGGGTTTAATAAATGACTTTGATGCAACTGCATACATGTCAGCGAAAGATACTAAAAAAATGGACTTGTTTATTCAGTACGGCATTGCAGCGGGTGTTCAAGCCTTTAAAGATTCAGGCCTTGAAATCACCGAGCAAAACGCAGCACGCATTGGTGTAGCTGTAGGTTCAGGTATTGGTGGGCTTACGTTAATTGAAGAAAACCACATTAAGCTATTAAATAGTGGTCCGCGCAAGTTATCTCCATTTTATGTGCCGTCTACCATTATTAATATGATCTCAGGTCATTTATCAATGATGCATGGACTGCGTGGTCCAAATATTTCAATTGTAACTGCCTGTACTACTGGTTTGCATAATATTGGCCATGCAGCGCGTATGATTGCCTACGGCGATGCAGATGCAATGGTTGCCGGCGGTGCAGAAAAAGCCTGTACACCAATTGGTATGGGTGGCTTTAATGCTGCACGTGCACTTTCAACACGTAACGACGATCCACAAGCGGCTTCTCGCCCTTGGGATAAAGACCGCGATGGCTTTGTGCTTTCTGACGGTGCTGGTGTTGTTGTAGTTGAAGAGTACGAACATGCTAAAGCACGTGGAGCTAAAATTTATGCTGAGCTTGTAGGCTTTGGTATGAGCGGCGATGCGTATCACATGACATCACCACCAGAAGATGGTGCGGGCGCTGCACTTGCAATGCAAAACGCACTAAATGATGCGCAAGTAAACGCTGAGCAAATTGGTTACATTAACGCACACGGTACATCTACAAATGCAGGCGATAAAGCAGAAACTGCCGCTGTTAAGTCTATATTTGGTAATTCAGCCAAAGATGTAATGGTAGGCTCGTCTAAATCGATGATGGGTCACTTGTTAGGTGCTGCTGGCTCGGTTGAATCGATTATTTCGATTTTATCGCTGACAGATCAAAAAGTGTCGCCAACTATCAACCTTGATAACCCAGACGAAGGGTGTGACTTAGATTATATTGCGCACACTGCACGTGATGCAAAGTTAGACTTTGCACTGTGTAACTCGTTCGGTTTTGGTGGTACTAATGGCTCGTTGCTATTTAAAAAGGTATAATCTTTTTTAACAACGAATCAAATTATAAGAGCTCAGTTGTTTAACTGGGCTTTTTTTATATGCCAAACAAAATGCAAACAATAATAGCAGCAGATCAAAATAGCACTTTAAGTACGCGTGACAGGGGCTTAAATTACGGTGACGGCTTTTTTACAACCGCTAAGGTTGTTGATGGGCAAGTACAGTATTGGGCTCATCATAAAGCGCGTTTGATTGAATGCGCACAGCGTTTGGGTTTTCCTGAGTTAGACTTTAATAGCCTTGAAAATCAAATTGCCCTGCATATTAAAGCTGCACCACTGAATGTGTTTAAAATACTTGTAACGCGAGGCGAAGGCGGTCGTGGTTATGGGCTGCCAAGTGAGTGTAATATTACTATTTTATTGAGTGTATTAGATTATCCTAGTAATTACGAAGCGCTTGCTAAAAAGGGTGTAAATCTCGAAATAAGCCCCATTAAATTAGCGGCTCAGCCACATTTAGCGGGCCTAAAAACATTAAACCGACTTGAGCAAGTATTAGTTAAAAAAGCGATGCAAAAACAAGACTGCGACGATGTGTTAGTGCTTGATTACAATAACAATGTAATTGAAGCTTCAGCAGCTAATATTTTTGCGATTAAAAATAAGTGTGTGTTTACGCCATTCCTTGATGAGTGCGGGATAAAGGGCGTTTATCTACAATCGTTATGTGATAAATTGCCTATTGAATTTAAACGCGTAAAAGTAGAAGACTTAACCCAAGCAGACGCCGTATTTGTGTGTAATAGCTTAATGGGAGCAGTGCCTGTTAAACGTATTGAGCAACAAGTATTTAATACAGATGACAGCCACGCATTATTAACTAAATTATTAGCCAAGGAGGCTGAGTGTTAAAAGTTATTTTATCGGTACTCTTTTTAGCTGTTGTAACCACTGCTATTGGTTACCAGCAATTACAAGCAACAATAAATAGCCCGCTAAAGGTAGCTAAAAACACACAATTTGAAGTTAAGCATGGCACTGGCTTTAATAAATTATGTCAGCAATGGCAAGCTAATAACTGGGTAGAGAGTTGCTGGCGTTATCAGGTCATTGCCAAATTAGATCCCACACTTACCGACTTAAAAGCGGGGCTTTACGAGCTAACAGCCGATAGCGTTATTAACAACGTAAAAAAAATTAACCAAGGTCAGCAAATTAGTTTTAGTTTTACCATAATTGAAGGTCAAAACTTACGTGAAGTACTAAGTGCTATTAAAAAAGCTGATAATTTACAAAACGATTTAAAAACTGACGAACTAAGTACTCAAATACTGGGTAATGACACGCACTTAGAAGGCTGGTTATTCCCCGACACTTACCATTATCATAATAACGATACTGCAAGCAGTGTATTAAAACGTGCAGCACAAAAAATGCAGCAAACATTAGATGATGCTTGGCAGCAGCGCGCCGCTAATTTACCCTATAAAACAGCATACGAAGCACTAATAATGGCTTCAATCATTGAAAAAGAAACAGGCCTTGCCAGCGAGCGTCCGTTAATTGCATCAGCGTTTGTTAACCGATTAAACACTAATATGCGCCTACAAACCGATCCTACCGTAATATACGGGCTAGGCGCTGACTTTGATGGTGATATTAAACGTAAAGATTTGCGCGATTATACGCCTTACAATACGTATCGTATTAATGGCTTACCGCCAACACCGATTGCTATGCCATCTAAAGCCGCTATTTTAGCTGCAGTTAATCCGCCGCAAAGTGAATACGTTTACTTTGTATCAAAAGGCGATGGTAGCCACCAATTTTCAACCACGTTAAAGCAGCATAACGCGGCAGTTAAAACGTATATATTAAATAAAAAGAATTAAGTTTTTATGAAATCAAAATTTATAGTAATAGAAGGGCTAGAAGGCGCGGGTAAATCAACCGCTATTTCGTTATGCCAAGACTTTTTAAACAAACAAAAAATAGACTTTATTAATGTCCGCGAACCTGGCGGCACGCCACTGGCTGAATCGCTTCGTACGCTTGTAAAAGCAGAGCACGAAGAAGAGATTGCCTTTGAAACTGAGTTGCTTATTATGTATGCAGCTCGCTCGCAGCTAATGCACAATGTTATTACCCCTGCGCTTGATAAAGGCCAATGGGTACTTGCCGATCGTCATGATTTATCGTCTCAGGCGTATCAAGGTGGAGGGCGTGGTATTAGCTCAAATACATTAGCTTCACTTTCGTCAATGGTGTTAAAAGGCTTAAAGCCAGATTTAACTATTTACCTTGATATTGACCCAGTGATAGGCCTTGAACGTGCAAAAGGGCGTGGCGAGCTTGACCGTATTGAACAAGAAGCCATTGAGTTTTTTCAGCGTACACGTATGCGTTATGTTGAACTTGCTAATGACGACAACACAATTAAAACCGTTGATGCAAACCAAAGTATTGATAAAGTACATCGCGATATTACCAATGTACTGCATTCATTTTTTGAAGGCCTAAAATAATATGCCATTGCCTTGGCTACATGATACTCAAGCACGTTTAGCGAAAAGTTATCGCGCAGAGCGTTTTCATCATGCGCAATTATTTTGTGGGCCTGTTGGCGTAGGTAAGTTTGAGTTAAGTGATGAGCTTGGGAATGCTTTGTTATGCCAAAATATAGCTACGCAGGTAGCTGCGCAAAACAGTATGCTAAAACCTTGCGGACAGTGTAAAAGCTGTTTACTTAACCTGGCTGGCACTCACCCCGACAAACGTTTAACGCAAGTTGATGGGCAAAGTATTGGTGTAGATGATATTCGTGGTATTAGTGATTTTATGAATCACTCTGCAGCGCAAAATGGCAATAAAGTCGCGATAATCGAAAATTGCGAAAAAATGACCACAGCAGCAGCTAACGCATTATTAAAAACACTTGAAGAGCCAACTAATAGCCGCTTTTTAATATTAACCACAAGCCAACCACAGCAGCTCCCTGCAACTATTTTAAGTCGATGCGCTAAAAGTGACGTAAAAATAGCTAATACAGCACTTGCTCAGCAATGGCTAGAGACATTAGACATTCCTAACTATAGTTGGTTAGCACTTTTTTATAACCAACCGCTGCAAGTAAAGCATTGGCAACAGCAAGACCAGCTGAAAAATATTGATACACTGTATAAGTTTGCAACTGAGTTTAAACAAAGTCATAATTTTAAAGCGTTAGTCGATATAATAAATAAACAGCCTGAACTTGTTCGTATATTTACTTTGTTTTTAAGCGTGCAACTAAAGCAGCAATTACTGCAAGGCATGAGTTTTGACGCTTATCAAAGTGCGCAAAATGCACTAGGCGAGTTTTTACAAAATAACACACAAGTACTTGGCCTTAATTTACCGCTTGCTGTATCACGATTAGCATACACATTGCGAAATTCTTAAAAGGATTAATCATGCAAGAACTACTAGTAGACATAGACGATTTAGACGAGTTATACCGTTGTTATATGCCTTACTTAAAAAAAGGTGGCTTATTTGTACGCACTAATATGCGTTACGAAGCAGGGCATTCATTAGCGCTTAGAGTTACTTTGCCCGATGCCTTAGAAGATGACGTAGTGACAGGTAAAGTGTCGTGGATCACGCCACAAGGTGCACAAAGCTCTAATCCTCCAGGTATTGGTATTAGCTTTTTAGATGATAAAACAAACCTAAACGCTAAAATCGAAAAGCTCCTTGGGACTATGTTAAACTCAGGCGATCAGACATATACCATGTAGTTATAGGGTCGGTTTTTCATTGAGATTAACGCCGCCCTATATTGGGTTCTTTTAATTACTAACATAATAAATTAAACGAACAAATTTAAACCCTGAACATAATACAGGCCTTATAGTGATTGTAGATTCTCATTGCCATTTAGACCGTCTTGATTTTGATAAACTAGACTTAAACCTTGACCAAGTTCTTGATAAAGCGCGTGCAAAGCAAATAGAGCACTTTTTATGTGTAAGCGTAACGCTTGATCAGTTTCCAAGCATGCTTGATAAAATTAAACATTACGACGATGTATCAGCCTCATGCGGTGTACATCCACTTGATCAAAAAGACGCCCTTAATAAACAGCAACTAATCGACTTAGCTTCACATGACAAAGTCGTTGCTATTGGCGAAACGGGTCTTGATTACTACTATTCAAAAGATACTCACGCAGTGCAGCAAGCAAGCTTTGTTGGGCATATTGAAGTGGCTAACGAATTACAAAAACCGTTAATTATTCATACTCGTGATGCCCGCGCCGACACCATTAATTTAATGCGTGAGCACAAGGCCGAAAACTGCGGTGGTGTATTACATTGCTTTACCGAAGACTGGGATATGGCAAAAAAAGCCATAGATATGGGCTTTTATATTTCTATTTCGGGCATTGTTACCTTTAAAAATGCTATTGAGCTAAAAGAAGTAGTAAAGCAAATACCGCTAGATAGATTATTAATAGAAACCGACTCGCCTTATTTAGCGCCGGTACCGTATCGTGGGCAAACAAATCAGCCAGCGTACGTAGAAGATGTTGCTTATTACATTAGCGAGCTTAAAGGCATTAGCTTTAATGAACTGGCTAAAGCCACTACCGAAAACTTTTATTCTTTATTTAAATTAGCAGCTAAAGGCTAAATACATGATTCCTCACACGGCAAACCTTCCTATTTTACTAATGGGGCCAATGGTGCGCCGTGCAGAGCAAACTGGAGTCTGTATTCAGTTTGCTACCTCCAAACCTGCAAATTGCCAAATAAACTTATTAAATGTTAAGTGTTATAGCGAACAACATACGGTTTCTTTAGGGGAACATTTATACCTGCATTTCGTTATTATAAAGCCAATAGACAACAAACTCCCTGTAGATAGCTTATTAAGCTATGAGCTTGTAATTGACGATACAGCAATCGATTTATCACCTTGGTGCTATAGCAACCAAACAACGCCTGCATTTGTAATCCCCGATAAACTCAGTGATATTTTGCATGGCTCGTGCCGTAATGCACATCACCCAGCAAAAGATAGCTTAGTGTCTGCAAGTCACTGGCAAAATACTCAGCGCGGTAATAATAGCCAAGGCGCACAATTATTATTACTGAGCGGCGATCAGGTTTATGCCGATGATGTAGCAGGACCCATGTTATTAGCTATTCATCAGTTAATTAAAGCCTTAGGTATCTATAAAGAGCAACCACTTGCTATTGAGCTACCGGATGATATAAATGAGCAACTTTATAATCGTCACTTATATTTACCAAAAACGCCTTGGCAAAAACGCTCAAAGTTAGGTGTTGGTTACTGGCTAAAAAAAGACGAACCTCATTTTTCAAGCGTAAAAGCCTACAATCACCTTATCCATTTTGAAGAATATATAGCACTGTATTTATTAAATTTTAGTGCTGCTGCTTGGCAATGCGTTGATATACAAAACACAACGTATTCAGGTCAAAACAAGCAAAACAAAACTATTTTTGACGCTGAAAAAACAGCACTGATTGATTATGCAAAAGGCTTAAGTGAAGTAGAGCGATTGTTTGCCAATGTATCTACATTAATGATGTTTGACGATCATGATGTAACCGATGACTGGAACCTCACCGCTGGGTGGGAGCAAGCTATAAATGAAAATCCAAGTAGTAAACGAATCATTAATAACGGCTTAATTAGTTATTGGCTTTTTCAAGGAATGGGGAACGATGCACTAAATAAAACAGGCGAGTTACTAACACCTTTTAAGCAAAGCCGTACAGCTAATAATTTATGGCAGTTTAAAGCATTTGATAAACCACTAAACGATTTTAGTTTTTGGCATTATGAGTTAACTACAACCCCAAAAGTAGTGGTGCTAGATACACGTACGCACCGTTGGCGAAATGAGCAAAACTTTAACGAGCCTTCAGGCCTACTTGATTGGGAGCGTTTAACAGAGCTTGAAGAAAGCCTATTAAGCCACGATCAGGTTATTATTGTATCGCCAGCCCCTGTATTTGGTGTTAAATCAATAGAAGCCATTCAAGCCATGTTTAACATATGTGGCCAACCGCTCATGGTTGACGTAGAAAACTGGATGGCGCACGAAGGATCAGCCAAAAAGCTACTCGATACCTTTAGACGAACCGACACCCCAAACGAGACCCTTATTTTATCGGGAGACGTACATTACTCATTTTGCTTTTCGGTGCAAAAACGTTTTGGCGATCACCCCAATCGAATTTGGCAACTTACCGCCAGCGGTATTAAAAATGAGTTCCCGCGTAAATTAATAAACATACTCGATAAACTAGATTCAATTCTATACGGCCCAAAAAGCCCATTAAACTTTTTTACCAAACGCTGGCACATGGAAGTAGATAAACACCAAACCATAGGTGAAGGGCAAAAATACTTAGTAAGTGACTCAGCTATTAGTTTAATAACACTAGAGCAGGGGAATTTAGCCCGCTACCAACTTATACACGGTGAAGGGCATTTGACCGAGTTCGATTTAGAACATAAGTAATAAGTTACTCATAAACGTAAAAGCGAAGTTTCTTATTACTTAAAAATGGATCCCACCACTGAGAGCACAGAGGCGCTTTGCGCTACACAGAGGAAATACTAGTAATGATTGGTCAGTACTCCTTTTCTTCTCAGTGTTCTCTGTGGTGATTTAATCAGTTGTTTACTAATGAATTCAAATGTTAAAGCGCAGTTTCTTATTACTTATAAATGGATCCCACCACTGAGAGCATAGAGGCGCTTTGCGCTACACAGAGGAAATACTAGTAATGGTTGGTCACTACTCCTTTTCTTCTCGGTGCTCTCTGTGGTGATTTAATTTCTTATATATTTTATTACTTATATTTTGTATTTAACCATGCTCTTTTCTGCTTCGTTTAGACGCAGGTAACTTACTACTCAATATTGCCAAGCATAAAATAGTCATAAACAACATTGAGTTTGCACCAGCTTGCAAAGAGTAATCTACCAACGAATGCAGCAGCATATCTATAATTGCAATGGCACAGCCAAAAGCAACACCCTGAAACAGCGCTGTTTTACGCTTTCGCATAGTCGCTATACATAACCATAAACAATAAAGTATAAGTGAGCCCAGTGCGGCTGTAGTGGGTATACCCAGCTCTACTGAAAACTGTACGTAATCGTTATGGGCATTATCGTAGTAACCTGAATAAGGCTCAGACTGATACGCTGGAAACGCAGTATAAAATGTACCACCACCAGAGCCCAACAAAGGCTTATCTAAAATAAGGGGTATTGAATCAAGTACAACTTCGTCACGGGTTTCTGATGAAATACTGGTTTCGCTTATTCGTTGTTTAACTTTTTCTACATCAAATATAGCACCAATAATAAATAAATCGATTATAAAAAAACTAACTATAAGTAGTTTAAACGCTTTAGGTTTTTGCCTGTAAATAAAAAACGCGAGTAAGCTAACAACCATTAATGCAATAAAAAATGCAGAGTTACCCATACGGCTACGGGTTAAAATTAACGCAACAATAATAATAATTAACGAAATACGTAAAATTATTTTTGAGCTTAAGAGTATTTCAGTCCACGCACGAAGCGTTTGTTTTAATGTTTGTTTGTAATCGCTAGTAGAGCGCTTTAATTCGCTAACTAACACACCAAGACCCAAACATAAACATAAAGCTAAAAAGTTAGCCAAAAAGTTAGAGTAAGTAAACGTGCCAATAGCACGGTCGGTATGCTTATAACCAAATAGTGGGCTAATAATATCAGGCGATAAATTTAAATAAGTGGCATATAAAGCCTGAAATACGCCGGCACTTATAATTGCATATATTAAATTTTTAATACGCTTTTCAGTATTACAATAAATAAATAATAGCCAACAAAATAAAATCATAAAACTTGTTTTAATAAGCATTTGTTTAGTTTGAAACGGGTCAACACTTACGGTAAATATTTGTACTGCGCATACGCTCACAACTATACCGAGTACAGTAAATAAGGGCCAAGAATATAAAGGAGGGTATAAAGGGTGCTTGTTATTAATACTGCTGTAAATTAAATGGATGAAAAAGGTAGCACTAATCAATATCCCCATTGCTAAAATTGCCCAAGGGCGGTAACTACCTAATGGTAAGGGCAGCAAAAATAAAGTTGCACAGAGTAAAAAAAATATAAAACGATTCACAGGGTTCTCTAAACTAAGAGCCTAAAAGAAGGGCTAAAAAAATAAGCCATATAAAGTAAAACGCAGCCAAAAGGCTGCGTTTTTATTATTTTATTAACGGTTAGTTTCCGACTTCAGATATACCTGCATCGCCACCTGTTCCGCCTGCGCCTTGCGGTACTGCAGTTGTTGGTAAAGTAACAATTACCGGAGCAGCAGGAGCTGGTGCACCACCAGGGCCAGCTGCTGTTGCTTCAGAGGCTACAGTGGCATCAACGCCAGCTGTAATAGCAGCCAGTGTAACAGCATCGCTATCAACGCCTGCAACAACAAGTGCAGCTAAAAAGTCAGAAATAAAAGCGCTGTCTGCGCCTATGGCTGTTATAACAGCATTCATAATTGCATCTAACTGCTCAGCAGAACATGTTCCGTTAGCAATAGGTGAGTCTAAATCAATAGGGCCGGTATTTTGGCAAAGCTGCTCAATTGCAGTAACAAGCTCTTGCTGCAACTCATCTGATGGAGTATCAGCAGTGGCGTTGTTTAAAATAGCAATTAAAGAATCTAAGCTTTCGATTTTAACTACCGCGTCTGTATCCGTTTGCGCAAAAGCAGGCAAAACCGTAAGCGCCGATGCGCTAGCAAATAAACCAGCAAGTATAAGTGATTTCATCTTGTGTCCCTTTAAGAGATTGTCTAATTACAAAATTTTAGCGCATCGGTGCAAAAAGTAAACTCTTTATTTGCGCCATTATCACTAGTTTTTATTATTTTGGTTGGCGGCATTATTAAATTACCCTGCACGCCATCGCAACCTAAACTTTCAAGTACCTTTAAAGTTTCAGGTTTTTCAATCAAACAAGCTAAAACTTTAATACCAAAGCCATGACAAATATTATTAACTGTTTGAATAAAAAATTGGCTTTGAGTGTTATCTAATAAGTCTTGAATATAGCTACCATCTATTTTTATATATTCAATGTCTAACCCTTGTAAGTATCTAAACGAGGTTAAACTAGTACCAAAGTGTTCAACACACACATTTATGCCAATATCTTTTATTGTATCTATATGTAAAGAGGCAACATGTACGTTGTAAAGTAAGCTAATTTCATGCAATTCAAAAATCAAGTTTGTTTTAATAATTGGTTTAGTGTGTGCATAAAGAGTAAGCCATTCAATAAAGTCAGTTGAATACAACGAAGCCTTACTAATATTTAACGCAAATGTATCGTCTGGGTGTTGCTCTTTAACGTTTACAAAGTTGCGAATTATTTTTTTGTCTAACTCTTCGGTTAAGTTAAGCTTTTCGGCCATAGCAAACAAATGGCCATTATTAACCTTTTCGCCTTCATGCGTAAAATGAGCAAACACTTCAAAGTAGCACTGCTTGTTTTGTGAGTTAGTGCGTTTAACTGGCTGCACCGAAAAACTAACTTCACCAGTAGCAATAATTGACTGAATAAGCGAACGCCACTCTTTAACACTAAACAAAGTATCTTTATCTACTTTATTTACAGCCGAATCGCCAATGGTGCAGCCGGTATCAAGGGCTGAAAGTACACCCCCGATAGATGAGCCTTTATCAACATTTACTAATGCTAAGTTAGCAAAACCATTCACGTGTAAGCTGTTTTTCTTTTTACTAAAAGCATCATTTATATCGAGGCGCGTTCTATTTAAAAATTGCATATCTAATGGGACTAAAGCAATAAAAGTACTACCGTTAAGTCTAAATATTTTAGAATTAGTTAAAGCACCAAACACATTTTGCAAAGTAACGCTTACATCATGTACGTGCTCGTCACCATCTTGGTAACTTACAGTTTGGTTAATATTAGCAAGTGAGGGGAGAGTAACCATCATGGCAGTGATTGGAGTGTCGCTAGTAATGGTGTCAACCACTGAGTTAAAGTGGTTCTCAAACGAACGGCGGTTACCCAGCCCTGTAAGTGAGTCTACATATACTTCATCGGTAAGTGTTTGTGTTTGCTTTGTTAAAGAGTCAAAGGTGCTTTGAAGGTTCATTACCATATTATTAATGGCTGTAGTTACAGTACGTAGCTCGCGTGCAACTGGTATTTCGTCGTTTAATGTAAAGCGTTTACGTGTAACCAAGTGTGCTTGGTTTTCTACTGCTTTTAAAGGTTTAAACACCGCACGTAGTATTAAATATGCTACTGCAAGCGACGCTACCAATAATAATAAAGAACCATAAAAGCTGCGTTTAGTATGTTCCCATAGCGTTAAATACGATTGCCCAACATGGCTTGTTACTTCGAGCACTCCAGCCATAATCCAGCCATTGTTTAATTCTGATTGCATAGTAGGGGCTTCAAGCTTTACTGCTGTAATAAACCAATTAGGTACAGATTCAACGCGTTTTGGGCTTGTTAGGTCAAAAACTATTTTATTCTCGGCGTTAGTAAATTTTATTTGTTTGTAATAGCCGGAGTCGAAAATAGCGGTTGCCATGGTCTGGGCAATCATTAAACTGTCTTCTTCAAGGTAAGGCGATATAGAAAGCCCTAAGCTTGTTGCTGTATCTTGCGCGTGGCTACCCATTTGCGTTTGTAAGTATTGGCGAGTGGTATCAACGTCAGTAATTACGCGTACAAAAAAAGAAAGTACCGAAATCAATATAATAAGGCCATATACTTGGGTTTTTAAACTTAATCCATTTTTAAAAAGTCGAGACATAACTCGGTGTTCCTTTATCACTTTTGGCGGGCGCAAGCTCACCTTGTTCAATTCGCTCTAACATGGTGTTCCAGGCAGAAACACCACGGCTATTTTTTACTTTATTACCTAACCCTTTTGATTTGGCTAACCATAAACCTTGGCCATTAAAACTATAGATAGGTGTTAAGTCAGGGCGCTTATTAGCGGGTAGTAGTTTAGTGTTAAAATTGCCTAAAACAAAGGGGATTTGATCAGGAGTTTCAATATAAATAAGTACCATATGAGGTTGATTAACTGTTTTTTGACGTACATACATTAAACGTACTTTATCTTCGGGTACGCCCAGTGCTATTAACGTAAAGTATTTGGCAATTACGTAGTCTTCACAATCACCCATACCAACGCCTAAACTCTCAAGTGGGGTGGCCCAATAATCTTTTTGGTGCCAAAGCTCATCATCGGTTTTGTATTTAATGTGTTTATTAAAAAAGTCATTCACCAAATGGATTTTTTGCCATTCACTTTTATCAGCTGACTCATCTATAAAACTTAGCCAATTTTTTATACGTTTATGCCCTTCATCACCATACTGTTTTTGAGCGCGCGCAATTATATCGCTATTGCGTAAATACAAAAGCGTATTTTGTGCGCATACAAAAAAAGACACTAATAATAAAATGTAAAACCCTAAACGCACAAATGTTCCTTTAAGTCTGTGTTCCCTAATAACCAAACGAGCCTAGTATAGTGGTGGTAGCTTTGAAAAGGTAGATCGCCAAAAAGTATGAGGCATTAAATTTTTCGCTAAAAATTACTTTTGGTTAAACATAAAATTAACATAAAAACAATCAAAAAGTACTCTTTAATTATTGAGTGCAATATCGTGTTGTGTATAATAGCAACCTCACACGGCATGTGAAACGCTCGAAAAGGAATTTTAGCTTAGCAATTCCTTTTTTGTTGTTTAGCAAAAATAATGAAAGGAATTAAAGTGAAAGTTTTAAAAGCAGTATTACCTGTAGCTGGCCTTGGTACGCGTATGTTACCAGCTACAAAAGCCATCCCTAAAGAAATGCTGCCTCTGGTAGATAAACCTTTAATTCAATATGTAGTTAATGAAGCTGTAGCAGCTGGCATTAAAGAAATTGTACTGGTTACCCACGCTTCAAAAAACTCAATCGAAAACCATTTTGATACTAGCTTTGAGCTAGAAGCCACACTAGAAGCACGCGTAAAGCGTAGCCTACTAGAAGAAGTGCGCTCAATAGTTCCAAAAGACGTAACCGTAATTTCGGTTCGTCAATCGGCACCTTTAGGCCTTGGCCACGCAGTACTAGCCGCCAAACCGATAGTGGGCAACAATCCATTTGCAGTAATGTTACCAGACGTAATTATTGATAAATACAAATCAAACCCAAAAAACGATAATTTAAGTCAAATGATCGACCGCTTCGACAATACAGGCTACAACCAAGTAATGGTAGAGCCAGTACCAAAAGGACAAGTACACCAATATGGTGTGGTTGACCTAGCCGGTATAAAAATTAACGCAGGCGAAAACGCAATAATTAAGAACATGGTAGAAAAGCCGAATACCGATGAAGCTCCAAGCAACTTAGCTATTACAGGCCGTTATGTTGTATCGCCTACTATTTGGGATTTACTAGAGTACACACCACCTGGTGCCGGTGGCGAAATACAACTTACCGATGCATTACTGCAATTACGCCACCTAGAAACACTTGAAGCATACCACCTAAAAGGCCAATCGCACGATTGTGGTTCTAAATTAGGCTATATGCTTGCAAATGTAGAATATGCAATGCAATCAAGCCATATGGGTGAAGAGTTTACTAAAGCCGTTAAAAAATTGGTTTCGTAACTAACTTATATAAATCACAACCAAATTTAATTTGTATTAAACGTTAATATTTAAACGCCAAATACCAGTGCCTGAAATTAAATTAATAAAGCAAATTTAAAGGATTCTTACAAATGAAATATCTTGTAACTGGTGCCGCAGGGTTTATCGGTAACTTTGTGGCTGAACGCTTATGTAACGATGGTCACGAAGTAATAGGGCTAGATAACCTAAACGATTATTACGATCCGGCATTAAAACATGCAAGACTTGAGCGTATTAAACACCTTACGCAATTTCGTTTTGTAAAAATGGATTTAGCAGACAGAGACGGCATAGCAAATTTATTTAAAGATGAAAAGTTTGACCGCGTTATCCACTTAGCAGCACAAGCTGGCGTGCGTTACTCAATAGAAAATCCAATGGCATACATTGACTCTAATTTAGTGGGCACTGCTACTATTTTAGAAGGTTGTCGTCATAATAAAGTACAGCATTTAGTATATGCATCATCGAGCTCTGTTTATGGTATGAACGAAAAAATGCCATTTTCGACTGACGATGCAGTAGATCACCCGGTATCGCTGTATGCAGCAACTAAAAAATCAAATGAGTTGATGGCGCATAGCTATAGCCACCTATACGACCTACCAACAACAGGGCTGCGCTTTTTCACAGTGTATGGCCCGTGGGGTCGCCCAGATATGGCCCCTTACTTATTTACCGATGCAATATTAAATAACCGTGAAATTAAAGTATTTAATAACGGAAAAATGAAACGCGACTTTACCTACATAGACGACATTGTAGAGGGCATTATTCGCATTCAAGACGTAGTTCCAAAAAGAGACCAGTCAAATAGCAATACCTCGCCAGAGTCAAGTAAAGCTCCATACCGTGTATTTAATATTGGTAATAACGAACCTATCGCACTTATGACTTTTATTGAGTCAATTGAAAAAGCAGCAGGTAAAGTAGCTGATAAAAACTATATGCCAATGCAAGCAGGAGATGTTCCAGCAACTTTTGCAGATATAGATAGCTTGCAAAAAGAGGTTGGGTTTAAGCCTAATACTAATATCGAGTATGGTATGCAGCAATTTGTTGATTGGTACAAGGCATACAATCAATGAATAACAAACCGCTTGTATGTCTAATAATAAATAGCCTAGGTGGTGGCGGGGCTGAAAGAGTTTTTGCACGCTTAGCCAATATGCTTAATGATACAAAAAGAAGTTATAGAATTATTGTAATTACCCTAGATAAAGAAAAGATCCAAAACCCGTTACATGATTCTATAGAACATATGCAGCTTAATTATGATGGGTCTATATTTAAGAGCATGGTAGGTTTAAATAAAGTCCTGAAAGAATTAAACCCCTCTCTTGTTATTTCATTTTTGACGAGGGCAAATGTAGCTTCTGTTTTTTCAAGTTTTGGAAGCAATTATCCAGTAATGATCAGCGAAAGAGTAAATACTTCGTCTCATTTTGGAAATAGCTTAAAAAACCAGATAAAGAAAAAGTTCACACGTTTTTTTTACGAAAAGGCAGATTTAATAATTGCTGTTTCGAAGGGCGTTAAAGAGGACTTAAGTCACTTTTTTAATCTAGAGCATAAACGAATTGATGTTATAAGCAATTCATATAATTATGAAGAACTAGCACTTAAAGCACAGCAATATAAAGTAGAATTTGAAAGTAAAACATTTATTGTGTGTGTTGGGCGTTTTTATAAAAATAAAAATCATGCATTACTGATTAAATCATTAGCTAAGGCCAAATCTACAAAAAAATTGGTTTTACTCGGAGATGGACCCGAGAGAGCCACGTTAGAAGCTTTAGTTTTAGAATTAGGTCTTAAAGAGCGGGTAATATTTAAAGGGTTTGTTAAAAATCCATATCCCTATATAGCTAACTCAGCGGGATTGATATCTGCATCGTTAGCAGAAGGCTTTCCTAATGTAATAGCTGAGGCATTAATTCTCGGTAAATTTATCGTTTCAAGTGATTGTCAATCGGGTCCAGCAGAATTGTTAGATAATTGCGTTTCTCTCGGAGTTGAACACTTAAAAAATGGAAAATATGGTATTTTAATACCTGTAAATAATGCAGCTGATACTGTTGCAGGGATAGAGCTTTTCAACGACACCTCTTTGATTGAACATTACGAAACGGTAATAAAACCACTAAGGAATAGTTATTCTCATGAATCTTTTTTATCAAGTTTTGAGAAAAAAATTGAGGAGATGCTAAATGCAAACTAATAATAAAATAAAGTTAGCTGTCGCTGGATTAAGAGGAGTACCCGGAGTAATGGGAGGTGTTGAAACTCATTGCGAAGAGCTTTACAAGCGAATGCCAGAAAATATTGATGTACTAATTTATGGTCGAAGTAATTATAGTAAAACTTTGCAAATATCTAATAATTTAAGGGTGAAAGCGCTTTATAGTCCAAAGCAACAATTTATTGAAACACCATTTCATACTTTGATGGCAATATTACACTGTTTTTTGTTTGAGAAAGTGGATGTTTTTCATATTCACGGTATTGGGGGAGCTATTTTCACCCCTTTAGCGCGGTTATTATTTCCAAAAGTTTTTGTGACACATCATTCCCAAAACTATGAGCATAAAAAGTGGGGGTACCTGGCTAGGGGCGTTTTTAGATGCGGTGAAAAATTCGCTCTAAAATATGCTAATAAAGTTCTTTTTGTATCCAAGACTTTACTTAATAATTCGAAGTCAAGATATAAAAAAAATGCTAGCAAATTTTATTTTATAGCAAATGGCTTTTCTCTACCTAAAGATGAGTCAAAGATAACAGAAATAGCTTTTCCTTACTTCTTGGCTGTAGGTAGACTGGTTCCAGAGAAAGGTTTACATGACCTTGTTGAGGCATTTAATAAACACCAAGGGCACGAAAAGTTGGTAATTGCAGGTGATTCAGATTTTAAAAGTAAATATGCTGACTCTATAAAAGCAAACGCAAACAAAGATGTTTTATTCATAGGTAAAAAAACTAGGTCAGAATTGAAATGGCTTTATAGCAACTGTGAGGCATTCATAATGCCTTCTTACTCTGAAGGGTTACCTATTTCTGCACTAGAAGCGATATCCTGCTCTGCGCCAATTCTATTGAGTAACATAGTACAAAATATTGATTTAGGATTGCCGGAAAGTAACTATTATGAATTAGGTAATTTAAAGGAACTTGTTAGTAAGCTTAATTCTGATATCAACCCAGTTAACAAAGCCATTTTAAGTAAGTTTAATTGGGAAGAAATAGCCAATAAATATATTGGCCTAGTTGAGGACGAATTTTAAATGGGAGTAATAACTTCTTTATTATTGTTATTAATGTATTTATATACTCTAAAAAAGTATCCATATATAGCAACAAATAAATTGTTTTTAATTTTTTATTCTATATTTGTATTTAGGCTACTGTTATCTTTTAATCATAGTATTTCCTTTGAGCCTATTGTCGCAGGGCAGTCATTAAATTCATTATTCTCAATTTTAACAGTGTTCTTGTTGATTTTGTTAATAAAGAAAACAAACCTTAAAAGTAAAACTTTAATACCTTTTTACTTAATTATAGTGGGCGTATTAATATCAACTGTCAACAGCTGGTTGGTACTTGGGGGAGCAGTAGTTATTATGAAATGGCTACTTTTAGTATTAATAGTCCTTTCCCTAAGAGAGCTTTTTAGTCATTTTGGTATAATTAAAATATTAAAGCCTTTTTACAGTGTTTTTTTAGTTATTTTATTTTCACAACTATTATCTTTACTACTAGGTCAAGGCAAGGACACAGAAAGTTTAGTGTCGAGTTCTAATTCAATCAGTTACATTGCAGGTTATGCACATGAAAGCGCATTTTCTATGTTACTTTTCATGGGAATGCTAATTTCTATACTTTTAGTTAAATATAGGCAAGCAGCTAGCTACATGCCATTTGTTTTTTTCATAGCAATAGTTTTTGCAAATTATCGAACAACGCTAATTTCTGCATTTTTTCCATTAGTAGCTGCTTATATAGCTTTCTACTTTGTTAATTCTAAAAAAGAAAGTAAAATATATTTTTTTCTTGGTGCCTCCATCTTTACTTTTCTTATTTGTATTTTCTTCGGAAGTGGATTCATTGAAAGATTTGGCGAGTTAGGTGCTGCTTTTAATAATATTAATGAATTATTTGATATTGACTATTCGCTATTTACAGCAGAAGAGAGAAGGTTGCTCTCTAGCCGAATATATTTATGGAACATGTATTTAACTGAGTTTTCTTATTTCCCTATAAACGAACTTTATTTTGGACGTGGACCTGAATCCTGGGTAATGTATTTTGAGGTTTATGCACACAACTCATTCGTAGGTACCTTATTTGATTTAGGTTATTTAGGTTTATTACTTATTTTTATTTTATTTTTA
>NZ_JACJEN010000013.1:0-125095 GCF_014164075.1 Pseudoalteromonas sp. SG45-3
AGCATCGAAGCAAGTATTAGCGATGTGGCAGGTAACAGCACCGATATTACCGGCAACGGCACCATTGATACCACAGCACCAAGTGTGAGTGTAGATGCGCCATTATTAACAAATGACAGCACGCCAACTGTGACAGGCACTAGTGATGCACCTAACAGCACCATCACGGTGACGTTTACAGATGCAGCAAATGCCACTCAAAGCATTGATGTACAAACCGATGTCAATGGTAACTGGAGTGCGACACCAACAGGCACATTAGCCGAAGGGAATTATAGCGTTAGCGCCAGCATCACCGATGCCGCAGGCAACACAGGTACCGGCACTGACAGTGGCGAAGTGGATGTAACTGCTCCTGAACTTGAAATTATTCCATCGTTTTTATTAGGTAATTTAGTTTCTCTTTCGGGGGATTCTGATTTACCGGGAGGCTCTGTAATCACTATTACAGAGTACCTAGTTGGTGGGTTAGTTGGCGCAACTTATACAGCAACGACAAATCCTGATGGTACCTGGGGGCTTGCAAACATAACAGTACCTTTACTAAACCTTGCCTATGTGACTGCCAGTGCAACGGATGCCGCTGGTAATGTCAGAACAATCAATACACTTGATTTTGATAACGTAGCACCAGAATTAACCGTTAGTGTTGATGCTTTATCTAATGACAGTACGCCAGTAATTAGCGGCACCACCGATATGGGGCAAGGCACTGTAATTAATATAACCGTGACTGATAGTGAAGGAGAAAGCCAAGCGTTTACTGCGACAGTTCAAGCCGGTGGCGACTGGTCTGTTGCTGTACCTGCAGAGCTAGCGCAAGGTCAATATACCGTTGTTGCAGAGGTTAGAGACAGTGTTGGTAATTTAACAACGCAGCAGGCTCAAGGTGAAATAGATAGCGTTGCTCCTACATTAATTGTGAACGAAGTTAACGCGACAATAGATACAACCCCTACAATTTCAGGCACGAGTAATGAGATTGGTGCTGATGTAACCATTCTTATCGGCGGTCAAACACTAACAGCAACAGTGGGTACTGATGGCAATTGGCAAGTAGATGTCCCCGTAGCACTTGTTGATGGTGATTATACGGCTCAAGTAAATGTTACCGATGACGCTAATAATACCAGCAGCACGACTATTGATTTAACAATTGATACCCAAGTACCTGTTATTGTACTTAATGACATAACTGTATTTAACACTGAGACACCAGTTATAAAT
The DNA here is from genome assembly GCF_014164075.1 of Pseudoalteromonas sp. SG45-3. Lineage (NCBI taxonomy): Bacteria > Pseudomonadati > Pseudomonadota > Gammaproteobacteria > Alteromonadales > Pseudoalteromonadaceae > Pseudoalteromonas > Pseudoalteromonas sp. SG45-3. The sequence goes on from NZ_JACJEN010000013.1 coordinate 1,228, forward strand.
GGTACTTCAACTGAACCACAGGATACGGTGGTCGATATTGTTATTACAGATAGCAACGGTGATATACATACTTTAACTGCAATAGTTGATGCTAACGGCGATTGGCAAGTTACGGCGCCAAGTTTGCCTGATGGTAATTATGATGTAGAGGTAAGTATTACCGATGATGCTAGCAATCAAGGAGTGGATACAGGCTCGAGCTTTATTGATACTCAAGCACCAAGTATTACTATAAACGCATTAGGTACAATTAATGACAGCACGCCAACTATTTCAGGCACATCCAATGAACCTGAAAACACTAGTATTACAGTAACTGTGACCGATGGAGATAGTACCGAGACTTACACAACTGTTGTTGGTGCAGGTGGTGCTTGGACTGTAGATATTACAGATGCACTGACTGATGGTGAAGTCGCAGTTTCTGCAAGTGTTACTGATGCCGCAGGGAATGAATCAGTTGCAAATAGTACCGCAATGTTAAATACCAATGCGCCTACAATTAATATTAATACAATTATTGATACAAACGATCAAACACCAGCAATATCAGGCACAAGTAGTGCGGCAGATAATACAGAAATCACGGTTGTTATAACTGACGTTAATAACGTTTCATATACTGTAACTACAACTGTGGTAGGTGGGATTTGGAGTGTTGATGCGACAGATATTCTACCTGAAGGTGAATTTACTGTTTCGGCAAGTGTTACTGAAGGAGGCTTAACGAGTAATACAACAGGTAGCGGTGTTATCGATTTAACTCCACCAGCCCTTAATATTACACCGCTTACAATTTCAAATGATACAACGCCAACAATTTCAGGCACAACTACAGCTCCACAAGGCGCCATAGTCGCTATTTTAATTACAGATAGCTTAGGTGTAGAGCAAACGGTTAATGCTACTGTTGGTGCAAATGGCACATGGTCAGTCGCTGCAAGTACAGAGTTGAGCGAGGGCACTTACACGGTTTTAGCTTCAACAACAGATACTGCAGGTAATCCTGTAAACACAAGTATTACAGGGGAAGTTGATATAACAGCACCTGTTGTGACTATTAACGATATTGTTGGAAGTACCGATCTAACTCCAAGTATTTCAGGGAGCGTGACAGGTGCCATGGTAGGTGATGCAGTCGCTGTGGTATTTACCGATGCACTCGGGAATAAGCATACTGTAAATACAACTGTTCAAACGGGTGGTATATGGTCTGTAGAGGCAAGTAATTCTCTTTCACAAGGAGATTATTCAGTTGAAGTATTTGTTACTGACAGCGCGGGTAATACCGGGGACGCAACAAATACAGCAACCATTGATACAATTGCTCCTGAAATTAGTATTAATCAAAGTTCACTAGTACTTACACAAGACAATACGCCTCTGATCTCGGGTACATCTAATGAGGCGAATACAAACGTTGTAGTTACCTTTACTGATTCTGCTGGAGTTTCCCATCAAATAACAGTTCAAACAGATGTGAATGGAGACTGGCAAGTTGCTGCCGATAATATTTTAGCTGACGGTGTTTACAGTGTTAGTGCAACTATTAGCGATGCTGCGGGCAATACTTCGGTCGACAATAAAACCGGTGGTGAGGTTGATACTGTGGGACCAGAGCTAACAATTGTGCCTTCCTTCTTATTAGGTCAGTTGGTTTCTTTATCTGGTACATCTGATTTGGGCGAAGGTAAAACCGTTACGGTTACTCTAGAGCTTGCAGGTGATTTACTCGATTTAACATACGATGTAACAACTGATGCCAATGGCGATTGGGTGTTATTAGGCCTAGCGGTTAATATTATTGGCTTATCGGTTGTTGAAGCCTCTGCAACTGATGATGCTGGTAATACAACCACTATAACTACGGCTGATGTAGACGCTTCAACCCCAGTACTGAATGCGGTGGTTGACTTTGTAACTGGAGAAGGCGATTTACCAATAATTAGTGGTACGACCGACCAAGCACCAGGCACTGAAGTGCTAGTTAGAGTGGTGGATAGCGAAAATGTAGTACAAGAGCTTACTGCAATAGTACAAGATGACAATACGTGGGTAGTACAGGTACCTCAATCATTGGCTGAAGGTACATTTAGCGTAACAGTTGACGTATTAAGTGAGGTCGGCATTACTACCACGCAACTACTTGACGGAGTTGTAGATACAATATCGCCAACACTTGGCTTACAGGTTATTGGTACAACATCGGATTCAACGCCAATTATCCAAGGTACCAGTGATTTAATTAATGGTGTTGTTGAAATACAACTTGATGGTGGTTCAGTTTTAACCACTACGGTTAATGCAGCTGGATTATTTTCACTCGAGGTAGATGTACTAACTGAAGGGCAACATGTGGCTAATGTAAGCATTACAGATGAAGCAGAAAACGTAGTTACCGATACTCTCGAGTTTGTAGTGGATACACTAGTACCAGTGGTTGATATTTTACCATTGACTATTAGCGATACCGATATATTAACTATATCAGGCAGTTCTGAAGAGCCTGAGGGTACAGACGTTGACGTAACAGTTATTGGTAGCAATGGTGATGAAACAGTATTTGATGCTGTAGTTGGTAGCGATGGCACGTGGTCATTAGTAACCACCAGCTTATCAGATGGTGTTTATGATGTGTATGCGAGTATTACTGATGCCGCAGGTAATACTGGGCAGTCAGTCATTGAACAAGTAACTATAGACACCATTCCGCCAACGTTAGAAATAGATGCGTTCGGAGTACTTAATACTCTAACACCAACAATTACTGGCTCTAGCGATGAGGAAGTAGGAAGTTTAATTACTGTAAATATCACTGACTCAACAGCCGCAGTACAAACAGTTACTACTACTGTTTTAGGAGATGGTACTTGGTCTGTCATTGCTCCTTTATTACCTGAAGGAGAAATTACAGTTGAGGCCATAAGTACCGATAGCGCTGGTAATACAACCACTGTAAATCAAATAGGTACTGTCAGTACAACCCTGCCAAGTTTGTTGATAAACCCAATAATTGATACAAGCGATACAACACCTACCATTAGCGGCACAACAGATGTATTAAATGGCAATGTAGAAGTCGTTATTACTGACAGTGACGGTACCGCTACCACTTATAATACAACGGCTATAGCAGGTATGTGGACTCTAATACCTACAACACCATTAGCTGAAGGCGCCTTTACTGTGAGTGCTACAGTTGAAGACTTAGGGCTTTCAAGCTCTACAAGTCTTGGTGGAATAATTGATTTAACACCACCAACAGTTGAAGTTGATCAATTACCTGTAACCAATAACCCGCTACCGACTATAACAGGTATAAGTGATGCACCAGCAGGTACAAATGTGAGTGTTGTTATTACTGATGCTAATAACGATTCACAAACGATTACCGCTCAAGTTGCAGGCAATGGCACATGGTCAGTAACAGCTACTACCGCACTGAGTGAAGGTAGTTTTAGTGCTACTGCGACAGTGAGTGATGCTGCAAGTAACTCATCAAGCGATACAATGGTGTCAAGCACAGACTACACTGCACCAACTATAGTGATAGACCCAATTACAGTAGGGCAAGATACAACGCCTACTGTTACGGGGTCAGTAACCGGAAGTTTTGCAGGTGCACCGGTTATAGTTACATTTACCGATTCTGCAGGCGCCACTCACAATGTTGAAACAACCGTTGGCACTGATGGAACTTGGAGTGTGACATCAACAGAAGTACTTCCTGAGGGCAACTACAGCGTTGATGTAAGCATTGTTGATGGTGCGGGCAATACTGGTGCGCAATCATCAAGTAGTGAAATTGATTCAGGTATTACAATTGACTCGGGGTTAGAGCTAACAGCAGAGCAAACACCTCTTGTTACGGGGACTGCGGGCGCTGGTGAAACTATATTAGTCACCTTTAGCGGCGCAACAGAGGTCACTAAAGAGGTAACTGCTAACGGATCAGGTGCATGGAGTGCCTCACCGGATACAGGTTTAGCTGATGGTGCTTATACTGTAACAGCTGTAGCGACCGATAGCTCTGGAAACGCAACATCAAGCGGTAGTTTATCTGGATTGGTAATTGATACTACACCGATCAACTTTACAGTAGAACCTGAGTACTTACTTAATTTATTGGGTATAGGGATATTGGTTGGCTACGAAGGGACATCTGATGGCGGTGAGGGAAGTAAGGTCTATATTCTCGACTCATTAGTTTTAGGCATTGATTTAGCATTAACTTCAGCGCCATATGCAGTTGTAGATGCTCAAGGTAATTGGGACTCTACCAACTTAGATCTGAATGCTTTAGATTTACTGGGTACAGGCCTTGAGAACACATATTTCTATACTGTGGACGAAGCTGGTAATTACCAAGTTAAAAATGGTAATGATGTGTTTATCGAGTCCGGCAATATTTACACCTCTGAATCAGGCTCAGCCTCTGGTGACACAATCCCTGCATCATTTAGTGAAGAATCTTCATTGGGAGATACAATTCCTAATGAGGTTTCAAGCAACAACATATTAAGCACTGAAACGATAGATTTAGGTAACTTGAGTGGTCTATCAACATCTGAGCAAACGGTGCAAATGAGTTCGGCTGAACCGCTTAATATTAATGACGTAATCATTGATGAAGATGCAGAGCAGCTTATAGCGCTAAATACACTGGTTGAGGATGAAGGCTCTGCAATTGCTTATACTCCAGCTCAAAGTGGAGGAAGCATTGATGCAGCAGCGCCTGCGGTTGATGTACAAAATCAATCGGAAGAGATGATTAAACACTTAATTGAAAGTAGTAATAATCAAACGGATATTTAATATCAATAAAGCCCTCTTAATTATTTTTTAAGGGGGCTTACATTATTAAGCAAATTAATATTATTTATAACGAAATTTAAGAACAAAGGACATTAAAAAAGCCTTATTGATAAATCAATAAGGCTTTTTTAATGTAAAATTTTGGGCTTACGCTTTTAAATTACGAACCAGTTTACTCTCGGTATTTACAGATTTACCGGCTTGGTCGTAGGTCATTGACGTTGGTGCGCCAATTAATATCTCTTTTAATTGTTTAACACTAAGCTGCGCTTGACGGGCAGCATGAGCATTAACATTATTTTGTTTTTGGCATTGCGCAAGTTGAGTTTTAACTTGGCTTATTAGCTCAGATATTTCAGGATTTTGTGTATCGTTACTGGCAATTAGCTTACTTAGCTCTTTATCGAGAGTGCTTAGCTTAGTTAAAAAAGACATTTTTTGTTGGGCAATTTCTTTTAAACCAGCACCACGTCGTGAGGCAATAGCAGTAAGCTCATCGTTTAATAGCGTGTGTAAAGAGTCTAAACAACTTACTTGTTGGTTTAGCTTTACGCTAATTAAACTATTATGATCAGCCATACACGTTAAACTCAAAATCAGCTAAGTTTTTAGCAAGCTTTTCACTGTCCACTTGGTATTTACCTTCAGTTATTGCTTTTTTTAGCTCAGCAACTTTATCGCTGTCAAAGCCAGGCGATTGCTGTGCTTTATCTTGAAGCGTTTTTAATTGCTGCGCTTGCGGCGTTAAACTTACAGAATCACTTGCAGCTTTAGGCGAAGGGTCCTGAGCAGCTTGTGTATTTGCGTTATCTTTTTTTAAATCAACTTGTTGCTGCTTTGCATTTGTTAACGCATTAGCTTGTTGATTACTGCCATTAACTTGATTAACCATAATAATAAACCCGTATATTACCCAACTTATGCCATGTTATCGGCATATACGTAGGATACTTTAGTATAAATCTAAATTAAATATTCACCTGAACAGACTCTACACCATCTACTCGCGCATTTAAAACTTTACCTGATTTTTTGTTTTTTATTTGTATCTGTTCGCCCAAAGTACCGTCTTCTAAAGCAATACCTGTGGTTTTAATTCTAAGGCCCCTCAGGTTTGCGTAAATATTAACAGAGTCACCTTTACACACCATGCAAATTTGGTTTAGTAATACTGGCATACCACTTCTAATATTTCGTTTACTTCTACTACCTATTAGCATTGTGGGATCATCTAAGTACTGTATTCGTACAAAGTGAGTTGGTTTCATTTCAATACTTAAATGCGATTTAGTTATTACTTCACCGCGGGTTAAATTAGCAGTGGCAACAACAACTGGGGCCATTTCAACAACTCTTACATGAACGTATTGAGCCCACGTTTGAGCATCATTACACTTGGCTTGTAAGGTTACTTGGCGGTTAAATGGTGGCTCATCGGATGTTGATAATTCAAGCTCTGTATTACAGACACGATCAGGAATGCGACTGTCTAAAGGCAGAGCACTTAATTGAGTATTAGTATTTTGTAATGTACCAATTTGCTTAGCTATGTAAGCAACGGCCATGTCTTGTAATAAATCTTTACTAAACACTTTAGCTTGCAAAGGGAATACAAAGCACAAGCTAGTAACAAAATAAAAAACACTGTATCTTCTGATTTTTTTTAACAAACTCATAATGTTTCGACTATGCTTATGGTTTCAAACAGGGTATAAATATTTTGCGTCAAAAAGTAGACGCACCCGCGATGTTATGTAGCTTTATAAATAGAAAGCAATTATCGTTCCGTATTATTTGTTTTCTTTAGGAGATTTGAATGGCAGGCATTTTAGACTCAGTAAACCAACGCACACAGTTGGTTGGGCAGAACCGCCTAGAATTACTTTTATTTAAGCTCAGAGGGCGTCAGCGTTTTGGTATTAATGTATTTAAAGTGAGAGAAGTGCTGCAATGCCCTCCACTAACAAGCATGCCAAAATCTAATCCGTATATTCGTGGTGTTGCACATATTCGTGGTCAAACCATTTCGGTTATTGATTTATCAATGGCTGTAGGTGGGCGCCCAATCGACAACATTAAAGACAGCTTTATAATCATTGCTGAATACAATCGCTCTGTGCAAGGGTTTTTAGTGGGCGGAGTTGAACGTATTGTAAATATGAATTGGGAAAAAATAATGCCACCGCCATCAGGCGCCGGACGTTATTCATATTTAACAGCAGTGACCGAAATCGAAAATGAATTAGTCGAGATTCTCGATGTAGAAAAAATTCTCAACGAAATTTGTCCAGTAAACACAGAAGTAAGTGCTGAAGTTGCACAAAGTGGCGATATTCAAAGAGATTTAGGCGAACGTATCGTATTTATTGCAGATGACTCTGCTGTTGCCCGTAATCAAGTTAAACGAGCCTTAGAGCCGCTAGGTGTTCAAACAGAGCTTGCTAAAAATGGTAAGGAAGCTTTAATTAGGCTTAAAGAAATAGCAGAGCTTGATTGTAAAAATGATATTACAGAGCGAGTAGCATTACTTATCTCAGACGTTGAAATGCCTGAAATGGACGGCTATACCTTAACAGCTGAAATAAAAGCAGATCCCAAACTTGCACCTTTGCATGTTATTTTGCATACCTCTTTGAGTGGTGTTTTTAACCAAGCGATGATTGAAAAAGTAGGGGCAGATGACTTTATTGCTAAATTTAACCCAGATGAATTAGCAACAGCGGTTAAAAAGTGGGTTCATTGTGATTAACAAAAATAGGTGCTACTAACTTGAATAATAAAGATTTGCAGCAAAGTGAATACGACCAGTTTCGTTCGTTTTTAGAGCAGCAATGCGGCATTGTTTTAGGTGAAAATAAACAGTATTTAGTTAAAAGCCGACTTGCTCCGTTAATGACTCGATTTAATGTGGGATCTTTATCGGAATTGGTTAGTAAAACTCTCGGGCCTCACGAGCGGCAATTAAGAGCCGCTGTTGTTGATGCAATGACCACCAACGAAACTTTGTGGTTTAGAGATCAATACCCATTTGATTTGCTCCAAAACAAGCTTTTCCCTGAATTTAAAGATTTAAGAAGACCTTTAAAAATTTGGTCTGCCGCCAGTTCGTCAGGCCAAGAACCTTATTCAATAGCTATGTCGGTTGCTGAATTTAGTGCTAAGCAACCAGGTATGCTTCGTATGGGGGCACAAATTATTGGTACCGACATATCTAATACCATGCTTGATATGTGTAAAAATGCAGAGTATGACGCGCTGGCACTCGCCAGAGGGTTATCTGCAGAGCGTCGTAAAAAGTTTTTTAAAGACAGCGGCAACGGTATGGCACAAGTAAACGATACAATAAAAAAACAAGTTAGTTTTAGGCATTTAAATCTGCTTGATTCTTACGCGTTAATGGGCAAGTTTGATATTATTTTTTGCCGAAATGTACTAATTTATTTTGCGCCTGAAATAAAAGCTAAAATTATTAACCAGTTTGCACAAGCGTTAAATCCAAACGGTTACCTATTTTTAGGCGCGTCAGAGTCCCTAACTGGCCTAAGTACTGAGTTTGATATGGTTAGGTGCAACCCTGGTATTATTTACCAAAAGAAGTAATTGAGCTAACTCCCTTCCCTAAAACGACGCACCTAGCGTCGTTTTTCTATTTAGATACATAGTCTTATAAAAATATAGCAAGCCCTAATATTAATGGCTTATTTTTTGCTTTATTAATGGGTAAGTCAATTTTTTGGAGAAGGTTATGGCTATCAGTTTTGATAAAGCATTAGGTGTGCATCCGCAAGCCATGTTGATCCGTTCACAGCGAGCAGAATTAATTGCAACTAATATAGCTAACGCTGATACGCCTGGCTATAAAGCAAAAGATATTGATTTTGCCTCTGCTTTAAAAGCGGCAAGGTCAACCCAGCAAAGCGGCAATACTATGGTAAGAACTAATGATAAACACATTGGTGGAGGTACTCATAGTATGGGCAGTTCAGAATCATTTCGTTTGCCAAATCAATCAGATACTGGTGATGGTAACTCGGTTGATATACAAGTGGAACGAAACTTGTATACACAGAATGCTATGGAGTATCAGGCCAGCTTGCAATTTTTAAGTGGCAATTTTAAAGGCCTGAATAAAGCTCTCGGTAGTCAAGGATAAAAATTATGAGTTTATATAATGTTTTCGATATTGCAGGTTCGGGTATGAGCGCACAAAACGTTCGCTTAAATACTACAGCTAGTAATATTTCTAATGCTAATACCATTAGTTCATCTCAAGACAAAACGTACCGAGCGCGCCAACCTGTATTTGCGGCTGAGCTAACAAAGGCTTCAGCATCAGTAAGTAACCAGCAGGGCTCCGCAGTTGGTGTTAAAGTTTTGGGCATTGTTGAAAGCGATGCACCATTACAAATTGAATATAACCCAAACCATCCAAGTGCGGATGAAAATGGCTATATCTATAAACCCAACGTTAATGTTGTAGAGGAGATGGCAAATATGATTTCTGCCTCTCGTTCTTACCAAACAAACGTGCAAGTTGCTGATGCAGCTAAGCAAATGCTAAGTAAAACACTGTTGCTAGGGCAGCGGTAACCGAGGGTAGGTTATGAGTAACGATATTAGTACATCTTCATCCTATTTAGACTCTATACGCTGGCAAGAGCAACAAGTTGCTACCAGTGATAATGAGAGTGATGCGTTAACACAAGAAGACTTTTTCTCTTTGTTAACTCAGCAATTATCGTATCAGGATCCCAGTAACCCTGCGGATAATGACCAAATGATTGCTCAAATGACCAGCTTTACGATGGCGCAAGGGATTACAGATTTAAATACTAACTTTGAATCTTTAGCCTCTTCAATGACATCTAATTCAGCACTGCAAGCATCTACACTTGTAGGCAAACAAGCTTTACTAGAGTCAAACACCCTGGATTTAAATGAAACAGGTGATGCCAGAGGCTCTGCAGTAGCAGAAGAAGCCGTTGATAACTTAAAAATTAAAGTTACTGATGCATCAGGTCAGCTAGTAAGAACTATTGATATGGGTTCTCAGCCAGCAGGTGCGGTACGTTTTGCGTGGGATGGCAAAAATGAAGCTGGTGAGCGTTTACCTGAAGGTGAATATTCAGTAACCGCCGAAGGAAGTACTGACGGTGAATTTTCAAGCTTACCCATTGCTACGTTCAAGAACATTGAAAGCGTTAATATTAATGGCTCAAGTGGCATTATTATTAACACTAAAGAAGGTGCGGTTAGGCTGACAGACGTCGCAGAAATCGCGTAATAAATTTTAATTATACTTCGCCTGTCAGCAGGCTAAATATTAACAGGTTAGAGGTGAATTATGAGCTTCAATATTGCATTAACTGGCTTAGCTGCCGCACAAAAAGATTTAGACGTAACTGCAAATAATATTGCAAACGTTAATACTACAGGTTTTAAAGAGTCACGCGCTGAGTTTGCCGATGTTTACGCATCGTCAGTATTTAGCTCTGGTAAGACTAAGAATGGTGACGGTGTGCAAACAACCATGGTTGCGCAGCAGTTTCATCAAGGCTCACTACAATTTACAAATAACTCACTTGATTTAGCAATCACTGGTGAAGGTTATTTTGCGATGACAGACGATTTATCTTCGCAAGATTTAACATATACACGTGCGGGTGCATTTAAGCTTAACCAAGATAACTTTATGGTTGACGCAAAAGGTAACTTTTTACAAGCATTCCCTGTTGACTCATCTACAGGTGATACAACGTCGGTAAGTTTGAGCACAACTGATCCAATTCAAATCCCTGATTCGTCTGGTTCACCTCGCGCAACAGAAAATGTATTTTTGTCGTTTAACTTAGATGCAACAGCAGATGCTCCGGGTATTGCTTTTGACCCAACATCTAGTGGTACTTATAACTCATCTACGTCAACAACGGTATATGATTCACTAGGTGAACCACACATTTTACAATACTTTTTTGCTAAAGAAGATGATGCCGCAGCAGGTGGTACAGATAACAGTTGGGAAGTATACGCAACACTCGATGGCAAAGTAGTTGATGCCACAACTGGTGGAGAACAAACAACGACACCTTATACACCACTGACCACCCTAGGTTTTGACTCAAGTGGTTTACCATCAACAACAGGTGGTGTGGCAAATACAAATACAACTACTTTTGATGAAATATTACTACCAGCGGGTTCTGGTGCTGGTTTATCAACATTACTAGACAATGGTGCAACTTTCCCAGGTACTGGTATTGAGCTTAACTGGCGCGATGAAAATAACACGGCAGGACGTATCCCAACTCAGTATTCAAGTGGTTTTGAAGTAAAAGCACTCGATCAAGATGGCTCAACAGTAGGTCGTTTAGCCGGAATTGATATAGGAACAGACGGTAAAATTGTCGCTTCTTACAGTAACGGTGACTCAACATTCCTAGGCCAAGTGGCTATGGTACGTTTTCCAAATTCACAAGGGTTATCACAAGTGGGTGATACAAGCTGGAAGCAAAGTATTGATTCAGGTGAACCTGTAGCGGGTGAAGCCGGTTCGGGTACGTTTGGTGGAATTAACTCATCAGCGCTTGAGCAATCAAATACTAACCTTACAAACGAGCTTGTAGACTTAATTACTGCACAGCGTAATTACCAAGCAAACTCACGTGCGCTTGAAGTTAACTCAACTATTCAGCAAAGTATTTTGCAGATTCGATAAGCTAAACCCTATTAAATATATGAGGCTGCATTTTTGCAGCCTTTTTTATAAGTCCTCTTTGCAAGCCCTTCTAAATACCTCTCAATGTTGCGTCAAATTTAATCTGGCACCTATTTTGCATTTGTAAGTTCAGAGATTTTTTATGTGAGTCGATACTATGGACAAAATGGTCTACATTGCGGCCTCTGGCGCTAAGCAAAGCCTACAAGGGCTTGCGCTTAAAGCCAATAATTTGGCGAATGCAAATACAACAGGATTTAAAGCTGACTTTGCCCAGGCGCGTTCTATGCAAGCGTTTGGCGAAGGTTTGCCTACACGTGTATTTTCAATGCAAGAGCGTCCGGGTTCAAACATGGTATCGGGTGGCATTGTTCAAACCGGGCGAGACTTAGATATCGCAATGAGCGATAACGCATGGCTTGCTGTGCAAGATGCCTCCGGTAATGAAGCTTACACAAAAGTGGGTACGTTAAACATTACAGCTCAAGGTATGCTCGTAACCAGCCATGGTCGTCAAGTTATTGGCGAAGGGGGACCTGTTATTTTACCCGTCCCAGTCGAAAAAATAGGGTTTAGCCAAGATGGCGCTATTCAAGTTCGACCACAAGGCGCTCCTGCTAACTTTTTAGAAGAAATCGACACGCTTAGAGTTGTTGAAGCAAATAGCTCACAGCTCGAAAAAGGTAACGACGGTTTATTTAGACCAAAAGCAAATGTAACAGTAGATACCTCTGCCAATGTAAAAGTTTTAAGTGGTTCGCTTGAAATGTCGAATGTGAATCCGGTTCACGAAATGGTCGACATGATAAGCCACCAGCGCCAATTTGAATTACAAGTGAAATTAATGAAAACAGCTGAAGAAATTGACGAGCGTCAAGATCAGTTATTACGCATAGTTTAACTTTAAAGTGAGGACACGATTATGAATCCAGCATTGTGGATCAGTAAAACGGGGCTAGACGCTCAACAAACCGATATATCGGTTATCTCAAATAATTTAGCGAATGCCAGTACCGTAGGTTACAAAAAAAGCCGCGCTATATTTGAAGATTTACTTTATCAAAATATTAATCAACCAGGTGGTCGTTCATCGCAAGATACCGAAATGCCGTCGGGCTTAATGTTAGGTGCGGGTGCTAAAGTTGTAGCTAACCAAAAAGAGTTTACGCAAGGCAACATGTTGACCACCGAAAACTCACTAGATTGGATGATTTCTGGCGAAGGTTTTTTTGAAGTACTGCAACCAGATGGCAATATTGCTTACTCGCGCAATGGTCAGTTTACTACTGATGGCGATGGACGAATTGTGACATCGGGCGCAGGTTATGTGATTCAGCCAGAAATGAATGTACCAGATGACGCGCAATCAATTACGGTTTCGCAAGACGGCGAAGTATCTGTACGTGTTGCAGGCCAAGCCGATAACGTTGTGATTGGTCAGCTGACTATTAGTGACTTTATTAATCCATCGGGTCTTGAGCCAATTGGTCAAAACCTTTATACCGAAACGGCTGTAAGTGGTGCGCCTGTACAAGGTAATCCTGGTGTTGAAGGGTTAGGTAGTATTATTCAAGGCTCACTCGAAACATCTAACGTAAATGTGACTGAAGAGCTGGTAAATCTAATAGAAACTCAGCGTATTTACGAAATGAACTCAAAAGTAATTTCGGCCGTTGACGAAATGATGAGTTATATCAATCAACAGCTTTAATAGAATAGGGGGAATTATGCGTAATATTATTTTATTTGCAGCGGGCACATTATTTTTAAGTGGCTGTATGTCTACGCAAAATAGTGAGGTAGTGCAGGACGACCCTTACTACGCACCTATGTACCCCGAGCCTATTTTAGAGCCGCTGGTAGCCACAGGTTCATTGTTTAATACTCATACATCAAACGACTTATATTCTGATAAAAAAGCGCTACGTACTGGCGATATAATTACGGTTAAATTGCAAGAGTCTACTCAAGCAACAAAGGCCGCTAAAACAGAAACAGACAAAGAAACTGACGCAAGCTTAGACCCAGTGATTGGCTTAGGTGGTCTACCTGTAAATATAGGTGGCGATAGTATTCAGTTTGGTATAGGTAGTGATTCGTCGTTTACGGGTGATTCAAAATCAAACCAGTCAAACAGCTTAGTGGGCGATATTTCGGTTAATGTAATGCGCGTTTTACCTAACGGTAATTTAGTTATACGCGGCGAAAAATGGCTAACGCTTAATACCGGTGAAGAGTTTATTCGTTTAGAAGGGCTAGTACGCCCTCAAGACGTAAGCGCCGATAATACGGTTGAATCAAATCGTATTGCTAATGCACGTATTCAATACTCAGGTAAAGGGCAAACGCAAGAGGCGCAAAGTCCTGGTTGGCTTACACGTTTCTTTAGCAGTTCGCTGTTTCCATTTTAGAGGGTAACAACATGAATAGCCTTAAAGCTTTATGTTTAGTTGTGTTATTAGGTTGGCAGTTTAGCGCCAGTGCTGAGCGCATAAAAGATGTGTCTATGGTTGAAGGCGTACGCTCTAACCAGCTAGTTGGTTATGGCTTAGTGGTTGGTTTACCGGGCACTGGCGAGCAAAACTCATACACACAACAAAGTTTTAGAGGCATGTTGAACAGCTTTGGTATTACGCTACCTTCAACTCAAAGTCCTAAAATTAAAAATGTTGCCGCTGTTGCTGTGCATGCTGAATTACCCGCATTTAGAAAACCCGGGCAAACAATAGATATAACGGTTTCTTCTATTGGTAGTGCAGGCAGCTTACGTGGAGGTACTTTACTACAAACTTTTTTAAAAGGTGTAGATGGTAACGTGTATGCAATTGCACAAGGTAGTTTAATTGTCGGTGGCTTAGGCGCACAAGGTCTTGATGGCAGTAAGGTTGTAATTAACACCCCTACAGTTGGCCGTATACCAAATGGCGCTACAGTTGAGCGCGCCGTGGAAAGCCCATTTATGCAAGGCGATTACATTACCTTCAACTTAAACCGCCCAGACTTTACAACGGCAAAACGCCTAGAAAAAACAATTAATGACTTAGTTGGCCCAAATAGCGCACAAGCAATAGATTCTGTTTCTATTCGTGTTATAGCACCACGCGATGCATCCCAGCGTGTATCGTATTTATCAACACTCGAAAACTTAGAATTTAAACCAGCTGACATGGCCGCTAAAATTATAGTTAACTCGCGCACCGGTACAATTGTCATTGGCAAGAACGTTAAGCTTCAGCCTGCGGCTATAACTCATGGTGGCTTAACAGTAACAATTGCAGAACAACAAAACGTGTCACAACCAAATCCGCTAGCAAACGGTGATACAGTTGTCACGCAGCAAAGTATTATTGATGTAAACCAAGATGACTCGCGCGCCTTTGTATTTAATCCAGGCGTAAGCCTTGACGATTTAGTTCGCGCAATTAACGAAGTAGGCGCAGCTCCTGGTGACTTAATGGCTATTTTAGAAGCACTAAAAGAAGCTGGCGCAATTAACGGACAGTTGGTTGTTATATAAATAACCCAAGCCAATAAATAACGTATTACTCAAGCCCTATATTTTTGAAATTAGGGCTTTTTATTTACAGCAACTTAAGTTTATTATTTTTATCTTCCTTGTTTTATCGGTAGTGGCTCAATTTTTGCATTTTTAACTGCATTATTCATTTTGTGTCAAAAAGCCGATGGAAACTAATCATCTCGATAAACAAAACTTTTTTGATTTAGGCAACTTAGATTCACTTCGTAAAGAAGCCTTAACGAGTGGCGATGCATCAACTGATGCTTCTAAAGCTGCGCTCAAAAAAGCGGCCGCACAATTTGAAGCTATTTTTACGCAAATGTTGCTCAAAGGAATGCGCAAAGCTAACGAAGCATTTGAAGACAAAGACAGCCCATTTAATTCAAGTGGCGTAAAGTTTTTTGAAGAAATGCACGACCAGCAACTTTCAACAGAGCTTTCTTCAAATGGCTCGTTAGGCCTTGCCGATTTAATTGTTCAGCAGTTATCGCCTGAGTCTAAAAACTTTATGCCAGGCTCGGTGCTTAGAACAACCAACGATATTTTCAGCGATACGCAAGTCGGATCCGCTCTTCCTCATGAGCAAAAAAATAAGCAACCCGATCTTATCGTTAAGAGTACTAAAGCCGATATTGCTGAGCCTAAAGTCGATACTGCAGAGACTAAAACCGATAGCCCAACATTTAAAAATGCAGAAGAGTTTGTAAGTTCAGTGTGGGAACACGCTAAAACTGCAGCGCAAAAAATTGGTTTAAATCCTGCGGTAATGGTTGCACAAGCGGCACTTGAAACCGGTTGGGGTAAGCACATTATTAACAAAAGTGACGGTGGCAGCTCAAATAACTTGTTTAATATTAAGTCAGATAAAAGCTGGGAAGGCGACAAAGCAAGCAAAGTAACGCTTGAGTTTGAGCAAGGTACACCCGTTAAAAAACAAGCCAGCTTTAGAGCCTACGATTCAATTAAAGATAGCGTGAACGACTTCGTTGATTTTTTAACGCAAAACCCACGCTACAAAGAAGCATTACAAAATACAGCAAAACCAAATGACTTTTTAGATTCATTACAAAAAGCAGGTTATGCAACCGATCCAAATTATGCCAGCAAAATAAAAAAAGTGCTCAATAGCAGCCAGCTAAAAGACATTGCGGCAAACGTGATCCGCCAAGGAGTAGAGTAACATGTCGTTTAATTTATTAAACATTGCCAGTTCTGGGGTTAGAGCAAGTTCGGAGCTACTGCAAACGACAAGTAAAAATATCGCCAATGTTAATACCGAAGGCTATGTGCGCGAGCGTACAGAGTTTACTACTATGGTTGACAACCAAGTAGGGCGAGGCGAAACATACCGATTACTAAACGAGTTTGCTCAGTCACAGCTAAATCGTGACACCTCTAATAAATCGTTTTTCGATCAGTTTATTACAGAGGCAAATCGAGTTGATACTATTTTTTCTGAAGAGTCGAATAATCTATCGACTGGCATTAACTCTTTATTTAATAACGTACAAGAAGCGCTTAATCAACCGTCATCTACCGTTGCTCGCTCATTAGTAATGACCGACGCGCAAAGCTTAATTGATCAAATGGATAGGCTTTCTGGCATCGTGCTTGATCAAAAAAGTGTAGTGAACGAGCAGCTTGAAATTTTTTCAGACGAAGCAAACTCACTCATTCAAAGTATTAGCACGCTAAATCAAAATATTGCAGCAGTTAATGGCACTAATAACGCCGCAGATGCCAGCTCTACCTATAACGAACGCGATAAAGCAATACGCGACTTGTCAGAGCTAATAGACATAGAAACGCTTGATGGTCCAAATGGCGAAAAACTCGTTTTTATGGGCACAGGCGAAGCGGTTGTTATGCAAAATGGCGCATTTAACTTATTTTCGATGACAGGGGATCCTGATCCTAACTTTAAAGAATTCACGCTTGACGTTAATGGTGGCAAAGCTGTGCCGCTTGAAGTTGATGTAAGCAAGCTTAAAGGCAAAATTGGCGGTTTACTTGCTTTTAGAGATGACATATTAGTCCCTGCGCAAAACCAAATTGGTCAAATGGGCTTAGCTATTGCTGATGCATTTAACGAACAAAACAAATTGGGTATGGATGCAACAGGTCAGCTAGGGGGTAATATTTTTAATATACCTACCGTTGGCGCATATGCGTATCAAGCTAACACGGGCACTGCTGGTATGACTGCAACGGTAGAGCCAGGTAAGGGCAGTGAACTTCCTGCCAGTGACTTTATTATTACCTATACAGGCAATGCCAACGAAGTAAGTATTCAGCCTATAGATAACAAAGGCGATCCGCTGGGGCAGCCTTCACTTGCTGATATATCGTCAGGTGTTATTGATTCATCGACTATAACCTCAGGCGAATCATTTGGTCTTCAAGTAAATGTATCTGGGGCTGGTGTTGAGGGGGATCAATTTCAAATAAAGCTTAATTCAGATGCTGCTTCAAGTATTACACTTGCAACAGGGCGCGCAGAAGATTTAGCACTAGCATCGCCAATCCGTACTGCTAACGATTTAAATAATATAGGTACCGCTACTATTTCAGCGGGAGAAGTAACAAGTGTTACCTCCGGTGGATTTACTTCAACACCAAGCTTAACAAACGGTGAAATAACGCTTGTTAAAACAGGTAATGCTAACGAATATCAAATTACAGATAATAGCGGAACGAGCACTTTTACTATTACGCCTCCTGCAAAAGGAATGTTATCGCAAGCGGGTGCTCCATTTGATACCTACGGATTCGATTTTGATATAGAAGGTACACCAGCAACAGGCGATACCTTTACACTTGAGTTTAACGAAGGCGGCTTTGACGATAACCGTAATGGTTTAAAATTAGCTGATTTACAAAATGGTGAGTTAGTCCGTTTAAATGTAGAAACAACAGCAACGGCCGACAACCATAAAACGTTCAACCAAGCTTATTCAGGATTAGTGAGTGATATAGGTGTTATAACTGGCCAAGCAATCACAAGTGGGGCTGCATTTGATGCTCTAGCACAGCAATCTGAGGCATGGTACGAGTCGTTATCGGGTGTAAACCTAGATGAAGAGGCCGCAAATTTACTGCGTTTTCAACAATCATATTCAGCATCAGCACAAGTTTTAGCAGCAGCTCAAGAAATTTTTGACACCTTATTAAATGCGGCGAGGTAATTATGCGTTTATCAAATAATTTAATGTACCAAAACAACATAAATAAAATACTCGACAACCAACAAGGTGTTGCAAATGCTCAAGAGCGAGTAACAACAGGTGAAAAGTATTTAACCACTTCAGAAGCGCCAGCTGCTATTTCGCAAGCTATGCTGTATTCAAATAAAATACAAACGAATGAGCAATACACTAAAAATATCGATCAGCTAAATGGCCGCCTAGAAACAGAAGAAAGCGTATTACAAAGTATAAATAGTAATATTCAACAAGCGCAAGAGCTCACTATTCAGGCTGGTAATGGTGTTTATACTAAGGACGATTTAAAGACGTTTGCATCAGAACTTAGTGGCATTCAACAAACGTTAGCTAACTTAATGAACACCCGATCAGAAGACGGTAAATTTATATTTTCAGGATATCAAGACAGCACGCAGCCGTATCAGTTTGATTCTGCGGCGGGTGAGTACACCTATAATGGCGACCAAGGCCAGCACCAAATAACTATAGCTGAAGGGGTATCAATTAAAGCGAGTGATAACGGCTTTGATACGTTTGAAAAAACTAACGCGCGATTAAATGTAGAATCTAACACGGCAAGTGTTTCAGGCTCTATTACAGCGGCAAGTGTATATGTTGACGGCCAAGCTGAGTTTGATAAGTTTCATCAAGCAAATTACAACGCAGACCCAACAGCTCTAGCAACTGCAAATACATATAGTGTATTAGTAAGCCCAGGTGCTACAGCAACAGATCCACAAACCTACGAAATATACCGAGACGGCGCAGCATTAACCCCCGCAGTAACAGGTGAAGTTACTGATGAGCCTATCGATTTTGCAGGTATGAAAATTGAATTTGAAGGCACTGCACCAGGCCAACTCGATTTTAGCCTTGAAAAACCAGGCAAAGAAAACGTACTCAATACACTACAAGCACTTATTACCGGCCTTAACGATGGCACACTTGAAGGTGATGACTTTCAGCAAGTACTTGCTGATGGCTTAGTGCAATTACAAAACGCCAGTGAGCAAGTCGTGTTTACCCAAGCAAGTTTAGGTGGGCGTATGAATGCACTTGAAAGAGTAAGTGATTCAAACTTAGCACTCGATATTCAAAATAAAAGTAATCGCTCTAACTTAGTTGAAGTTGATATGGCAGAAGCTATTAGCGAACTAACCAAACAAGAAACGGCACTGCAAGCATCGCAAGCTACTTTTGGCCGTTTAACTAACCTTTCATTATTCGATTACTTATAAGCAGAAATACCTTGCCGCTTTACCTACTTTAAAGCGGCAATACTTTGCGGCAAAAATTGGCTACAAAACCGCGGCAAAAAAATGTCACTCCCTTCTAAAACACTTCACTATTTATTTACAATTTAATAAGCGTCATATTTATCAATAAAAACAGCATCTTAAAAATAAATTAAAGTTGGCACAGTAAATGCTTTTCTTATTGTAAGAAATTATCGAACAGTGGTTCCTGTTAAATCGTGTTGAACCACACTCTGTTTAAACCTAGGAGATGGTAAAATGGCATTAACAGTAAATACTAATGTGTCGTCACTAAACGCACAACGTAACTTAACTAAATCTGGCGAAGGCTTAGCAACTTCGATGGAGCGTTTGTCATCAGGTATGCGTATTAATAGCGCAAAAGATGATGCCGCCGGCCTACAAATTTCAAACCGGTTGACTACTCAGATTAACGGTCTAGCGGTTGCGCAGCGTAATGCTAACGATGGTATTTCAATGGCACAAACTGCTGAAGGTGCTATGAATGAATCTACTAATATTCTCCAACGTATGCGAGAGTTAGCTCTTCAATCAGCGAATGGTTCAAACTCCGCTTCTGATCGAGAGGCATTACAAAAAGAGGTTTCGGCATTACAGACCGAATTAACTCGAATATCAGATACTACCTCTTTTGGTGGGCAACAGCTGCTTAATGGTGACTTTGGCACTAAGCAGTTTCAAGTAGGGGCTAATGCAAATGAAACTATTTCTTTGTCATTAAATAGTGTTGCGGCAAGTGATATTGGTATTCAGTCATTTGATTTAGCTGGGACTGCTGCTGGCTTAGGTGAAGCTGGAGTTGCGGCAGCTGATGCAAGCTCAGTAACGGCTAATGGTGTTACAGCCGGTGGTCTAACTTTAGTTGGTAAGGATGGTGCAAACACACCTGTTACAAATGCAGCCGGTGCAAGTGCAAATACTATTGCCGATTCTATAAATGCTAATCAAGAATCTACTGGTATTACCGCAGATGCGAGAACTCAAGTTGAACTTTCAGGGTTGAGCAATGCAGGAGCCTTATCGTTTAAAATAAATGGTAATGTTATTTCAGCAAACCCAACATCAACAACAGATATGACTGCTATAGCTAATGCAGTAAACGCTCGAGCCGGTGAAACAGGTGTTTCTGCAGCCGTTGCTGAGACAGGGAATTTAATTCTAACGGATGAATCTGGTGAGAATATAAAGATTGAAGACTTTTTAGATTCCACAGGAACAGGAACTATTGTAGCTAAAGGTGTCGAATATGATGGAACAATTGGTGCAACAGCAATAACTTTAACTGGTGGTGGTAATGACTCTACTTCAGTTGCCGGTACCATTAGACTATCCTCTACTCAGGCTTTTTCTGTTACTGCTGGGGATGTAACATTAGGTGCAGATACCGCCGCTAATGTATCTGAATTAGATACTGTTGGATCTATAGATATTCAAACCCAATCAGGTTCACAAAATGCGCTATCTATAATTGATGGTGCAATTGCTCAGATTGATAGTCAAAGAGCTGATTTGGGTGCTGTGCAAAATCGTTTTGGCCATACAATTAGTAACCTAGCAAATATATCTGAAAATGTTTCTGCATCACGAAGTCGTATTCAAGATACAGACTTTGCGACAGAGACAGCGCATATGACTAAAAACCAAATATTGCAACAAGCAGGGACTTCAATTCTTTCTCAAGCTAATCAAATACCTCAGGCGGCTATTAGCCTTCTTGGCGGTTAAGTTTAATCTTGTTTTTTAAATATTTAAAAAAGGCTAATATCATAGCCTTTTTTTATGGGGATAAATTATGGGAATTAAGGAAAAAATTAGCAGAGCTAGTGAGCTATACAAACAAAGGGAATTTGACCTACTATCTGTATTATTAGAGCAGATATTAAAAAAAAATTCGAATCTTTTTGACGCGCTTCATTTAAAAGCTCTCATGCAGCATCAGCTCGGCGAGTTAGATGAGTCTATAAATATTTTTAATCGGTTAATAAAAAAAACTCCCTACAGAGCTTCGCTTTTTAATAACCTAGGTAATGTTTTTGTTGATAAAAAAGAATTCAAATCAGCAGAAAATAGCTACCATAAAGCACTGCAGATTAAAAAAAATTACTGTGAAGCTTTAATTAACCTAGCAAATACTCAAAAAAGGTTGAGTAAACACATTGATGCCGAGAAAAACTTCCAAAAAGCTATTCAAAGTAATCCAATTGAAGCTAAGTATTTACTAGACTTTAGTATTTTCCTTACAGAGCAAGGACGTTTCCATGACGCACTTAACCTGCAATTAAAAATTTTAGAAATTGATTCAAAGCAATCAGAAGTTTACTTTCAGATATTCAGTAACTTTATGTTTCTACATCAATATGAAGATGCTCTTGAGTTTGCTGATATTGGCTTAATGAGCCACCGGCTTGATGACTTTCAATTATGTGAGTTATTAATAGGTAAAGCTATTTTATTTTGGCTTTTCGATAATGATATTGAAGGAATGCAGGCTATATTGTTAAGTGAAAAAATACATACTATTGAGTCTAAAAATTTAAACTTAAAAAATCATCGTATTTTCCACCACTACCTCAAGCAACTATTTATATATCGTCAATCGAATCAGTTTAGCTATACAGCAGAAATACAACCCAGCATTTACTTTATATCTGAAAGTAATGGTTTTGCACCTAATGGAATGACAGTAAAATATCAAAATAAGAAAAATACAGTAAAGTCTCTTTTTATTACTGGTACAAAAATATTTCACCTGATAGGTGATTACAACCAGTACAAATCCAGCCTAAAAGTTGTTTTTAGCGGTCTGCCTAAAAGTAGTACTATTATTCTAGGTTTTGGTGAAATTGATTGCAGGGTTAACGAAGGCATATTTAATTACAGTTTAAAGCATGGTAAAGATCCTTTGTTAGTGGTTGATTTCATGCTAGAAAAATATTTTAATATGCTAAAAAAAGAAAATAAAAATAGGCATACTTTTATTATATATGGTGTTCCTTCCCCGCACCCCCAAGCTATATTGAGTCTTGATGTTAACAAAAAAAATGAATTTAAGCTTTTAATTGCCTACTTTAACTCTAAACTTAAAAAACTTTGTAAAACTAATTCCATGCCTTTTTTAGATGTGTACAAATTAACTGACGACAATGGCGTAAGTAATCTTAAGTATCATATAGATGTTCATCATGTTAAACCGAATACTGTTTCTGAACTTTTCGAATTACAAAAATAAATAAAAATACAAAAAAGATTAAAGTTATTTTTTTTGCTGCCGTTAACCTAATCAGTAAGGAGCTTGAACATATAATTGTGATAGCTCTTGGTTAAACTTAAACAGCAACATTACGAAAGTAATCAGGAGTTTTATTATGATTTCAGTAAATACAAACGTATCTTCACTAAACGCTCAACGTAACCTTTCAGCTTCAGGTTCTGACCTTGCAACGTCAATGGAGCGTTTATCATCGGGTATGCGTATAAATAGCGCAAAAGATGATGCGGCAGGTCTGCAAATTTCAAACCGTTTAACTTCACAGGTAAATGGTTTAGCGGTTGCACAACGTAACGCTAACGACGGTATCTCAATGGCGCAAACGGCTGAAGGTGCAATGAATGAGTCTACCAACATACTACAACGTATGCGTGAACTTGCATTACAATCATCTAATGGTTCAAACTCAGCTACTGACCGTGAAGCATTACAAAAAGAAGTTTCAGCGTTACAAACAGAACTAACACGCATTTCAGATACGACTTCGTTTGGTGGGCAGCAATTGCTAGATGGTAGCTTTGGTACAAAACAATTCCAAGTTGGTGCTAATGCTAACGAAACAATTTCTGTATCTTTAAAGAATATTAGTGCGAGTAACATTGGTGTACAGTCATTCGATTTGGCTGGTACCGCTGCCGGCTTAGGTGAAGCAGGTACTGCTGGTGCAACTGCAGCAACAAACGGTAATGGTGTTACTAATGGTGGTCTTACGTTAGTAGGTAAAGATGGTGCTAATACTCCTATTACAAATGCTGCGGGAGCTAGCGCTTCTACCATTGCCGATTCTATAAATGCTAATCAAGCAGATACCGGTATAACAGCTGATGCTCGTACGCAAGTTGAACTTTCTGCGTTAAGTAACTCAGGAGCGTTATCTTTCAGCTTAAACGGAAGCGTTATTTCTGCTAATCCAACATCAACAACAGATATGGCTGCAATTGCCGATGCTGTTAACGAAAGAGCTGGCGAAACAGGGGTTTCGGCTCAGGTTGCAGAAACTGGTAACCTAATATTAACTGATGAGTCTGGTGATGATATTAATATTGAGGATTTCGTTGATTCTACAGGAGCAGGCACAATAGTAGCTAAAGGTGTAGAATATGATGGAACAGTTGGTGCAACAGCAATAACCTTAACTGCTGGCGGTACTGCGGACTCTACATCAGTTGCTGGGAGTATTCGATTATCATCTACTCAAGCGTTTTCTGTAACATCAGGTGATGTAACTTTAGGTGCAGATACTGCAGCGAATGTTTCTGCATTGGATACTATTGGTGATGTTGATTTATCTACAGCTTCAGGCTCTCAAAATGCGTTGGCTGTTATTGATGGTGCGATTGCTCAAATCGATAGTCAGCGAGCAGATTTAGGTGCGGTACAAAATCGATTGGATTTTACTATCAGTAACCTCTCTAATATCTCAGAAAACGTATCTGCATCACGCAGTCGTATTCAAGATACTGACTTTGCAACTGAAACTGCAGAGATGACGAAAAACCAAATCTTGCAACAAGCGGGTACATCAATCTTGTCGCAAGCGAATCAGTTGCCACAAACAGCACTTAGCTTATTAGGTTAATAAGTCAAAAGTAATAGCTTAATGGTTAGCTAACTAATACATAAAGTCAGTATTAGTATTCTAAAAAAGGAGGTGGCTTTAGCTACCTCCTTTTGTGGTTTAAGAATATAAACTAAGCTATTGTTGGTTTAATTAAGTACACATAGGAATCTGTTATGAATACAATTACTTCAAACGCAGAAATTACAACATTACCGACTCCCATTGCTGGTGATGATAAGCAAATAGGACAAGCTGCTCACTCTTTAACTGAGCGAGCAATTGATGATGTAAAGCAGACGGATGCACAAAATCAACAAAAATTACAGCAAAATCAATACAACAATAATAATCAAGATGAAAAAGCTCAGCCGTTAGAACGCGAACAGCTAGAACAAATGGCGCAACAATTGCAGGATTTTATGGGTGAAATGAACCGCAGCTTACAATTTAAAGTTGATGAAGATTCAGGCCGCGATGTGATTAAAGTGCTCGATAAAAACAGTGGCGAAGTTATTAAGCAATACCCTTCTGAGGAAGTATTAAGTTTAGTGTCTAAACTGTCTGAATCTGCAGGAATTTTAATTGACCAAACAGTTTAGTTGGTAGTTGTAATTACCAATATTAAGTTAATATATTTTTAAGTATTCAAAGAGGTGAAGTATGGCTATTTCGTTTACTGGTTTAGGTTCAGGGCTAGCGGTATCAGATATTGTTGATGCACTTGTTAATGCTGAACAAGCACCGGCTGAGTCTCGCTTAAATACTACAGAAGGTAAATTAACGACAGATATTTCTGCTGTTGGTGCACTTAAGTCAGCGCTTGAAAAAGTGCAAACCTCAATGGAAGCATTGGGTGATAGCGACAAATACCAACAACGTAGTACATCAGGTACTGATGACTTTATATCTATAAGTGCAGACGAAGATGCTCAACCAGGTGGTTATGATGTAAAAGTTAACAACTTAGCCACGGAGCATAAAATATTGTCGCAAGCATTCGATGCTGATACGGCGGTAGGTGAGGGAACAATGACCCTAACCTCTGGTGATAATAGCTTTGAAATTGAAGTCTCAGATACTGCGACACTTAGTGAAATTCGTGATGCGATAAACGATAGCAACGATAACGACAGTATTAATGCGACTATCATTACTGATGATAGTGGCCAGCATTTGGTTATGTCCGCTAAAAATAGCGGTGCAGAAAATGAAATTAAAATAGAGATTGCTGATACCGATGGTAATAACACTGATGTAAATGGTCTTTCCCGTTTGGCATTTGACACTGCTGGTGTGCAAAATGCGAGTGAAGTAATTGCAGCAATTGATGCATCAATTACCATTGATGGCTCGCTAACTGTAAGTAGTTCATCTAATGAATTTGCCGGAGTGATTGACGGTATAACAATAACAGCTAAAAAACCGCACGATATCGATGACGACATAAGCGACATATCAATTACCGAAAATAATAATAATATTAGAGCAGGCTTAAATAGCTTTATTGAAAGTTATAATGAGCTGTTAGAGCTGAGCAATAACCTAGGTGCCTCAAGTGAAGCGGGTGCAGGAGTCATGGCTGGAGATTCACTACTTCGAGGCGTTATGTCAAAGCTTCGTAGTGAAATAACTGAATCAGTTGATTTAGGTGACGGTAACTCGTTATCACTTTCGCGGCTAGGTGTAGAAACAGACCGTTATGGTGTTTTAACGCTAAATACAGAAACACTCGATGAGCAAATAGACGCAGATGTAAATTTAGTGCAGCAGTTTTTTGTAGGTAATGACGATGATGGCTTCGCACAGTCTTTTGATGAGCTAATGAGCTTTTATACAGATTCTGACGGCATTATCCAAAACCGAATTGATAGTAAAACAAATCAGCTAGACGATTTAGATGATCAGCGCTTGGACCTTGCCAGTAAAATGGAGTCGCTATCGTCTCGCTTATATGCTCAATATAATGCGATGGATTTATTAGTGGCGAGCCTTAATAACACCAGCAGTTATGTTCAAGCTCAATTAGAGAATATGCCAGGCGTAGTACGAGATAACTCTTAGTAGATAAGTATGATATTAAATTAATAACTAAATTAAGAAAGCACAAAAAAACCGTTATTTAAAACGGTTTTTTTGTGTTTTCTATTTAAGTAGATTTTAGCGACTTGCTTTATAAGCTTTAATCGCCTTACCTGATTTTTTATGTTTAATAATAGCTTTAGATGACTCGTTTTTTGCACTATTCGCTTTTACTAAAATAGTATTTATACGAAGCTGAACTAATTCTAATTGCTCTGCGCTTGGGCCGTCGCTGCTCTCGCACCATTGCTTTAGTTCAACATTTAAAGTGTCTAAAAGAGGCTGAGCTTCGTCTGCATTATCATCATTTACTAACACTTCAATTTTACTAAGCAAGTTTTGTATGAGCTCAGAGTAGTTAGTTAATGGCTCTGAAAATGTTGGCGAGTCCATAATTGAAATTAAACCGCAGGGCTTCGTTGATCTAGCGGAATATTATCCCAGCCTTCTTTAATTTCTTTAACAATACTTGATACTTCCACAATTGCTTCAATATCGTTGTTTATGTTCGCTTGCGTTAAACGGCGCTGGCAGTAATCGTAAAGTGCCAATAAATTGTTAGAAATACTAGGGTCTTGTTCTACTTCTAAATTAAGTGCGTCTTGCAGTGCACCAAATAATAAAACACAGGCTGAAATGTTTTCACCTTTTTTTTGTATTTCTTTGCGCTCAATAAACCCTTTTGTTGCTGCTAAGCGACCGATAATATTACTGAATATAAGGTTTATTTGTTCGTAAGGAGCCATTTCGGCAATACTACTGGCACGAACTTGACTGTATTTTTTTACTGAGACATGAGCCATGGGAAAATCCTAAAATTTAAAACGATAAAATTATGTGAAAGCTAATACAAAAAATTAATTAAGCTTTTATACTTTTATAAGAACAAAGCAATATTAATGCCAAGCATTTTCACTTATTTATGTATCGGCATTTGTAACTTCAACTTAAATTTATAATTGAGTTTATTTACTAACAATAGCATTTTTATTGCAGAGTAAATTAATTTTTAGGGCTAAGTTATAGTTAGGTAATAGTTAGGTAATAGTTAAGTAATGGCTAAGTTAAAACTATAACCCATACTTAATGATTAACTATTAAGTATGATTGACTTAACTAGCCCGCCTGTTTTTTGGCGTTTATGTCAAAAAACTGCCGCTATCACTTGCATCCATGCTGAACTGGCTTACAATTTAACTAATTATACAAATTAGTGAAAGTACGGCTCGCTAAATATGATCTTGATTTTAGATAATAATAACAACCGCGCAATAGGATTAAATGCTTCACTTGGCTTTATTGGTGAGGCTGCTCAACTATTAAGCGAAGACTGCTTTGAACAAGAATGCAAAAAATATCAGCAGCAAGAATGCATGATTATTTTAGGAGCGTTGCAATCACTTGACCACGAAAGCTTAATTAAACGCTATCCAACATTACCCTTTTTGTTAATTGGCGAAACGCTAAAACCACTATTAAGTATAGCTAATGTAGTGGGGCTTATTTGCGAGCCGTTTAATCACGAAGTAACAACTCAGTTACTTCACGACTGCCAGCAGTATCAGCGTATGCTGCCTAATGAGCATAAGCATTCTAAACCACATAAAACTTTTGATGGACTTGTTGGTGAAACAGAGGCAGTCAAAGATGTTCGCTTTTTAATTGAACAAGTGGCAAAAACTGATGCTAATGTTTTAATTTTGGGCGAATCAGGCACAGGTAAAGAAGTGGTTGCCCGTAATGTACACTTGCTTTCAAAGCGCATTAATGGACCGTTTGTACCTGTAAACTGTGGTGCTATTCCGGCAGAGCTGCTCGAAAGTGAACTATTTGGCCACGAAAAAGGCGCGTTTACTGGTGCTATATCGGCTCGTAAAGGGCGCTTTGAACTAGCTCAAGGCGGGACGCTATTTTTAGATGAAATAGGCGATATGCCACTGCAAATGCAAGTTAAGTTGCTGCGAGTATTGCAAGAACGCAGCTACGAACGTGTTGGTGGTACAAAGGCAATCCAAGCTGATGTACGCGTTATTGCGGCCACGCATCGTAATCTTGAAACAATGATTGAAGAGGGTAGTTTTAGGGAAGATTTATATTACCGTTTAAATGTATTCCCTATCGAAAACCCATCGCTGAGTGAACGAGCTGATGATATTCCGCTGCTTTTAAAAGAGTTAATGCGCCGTGTTAACGACCAGACTGGTTCTACCGCTAAGTTTACAGAGCGCGCAGTTGAGAGCTTAAAAGAACATGCTTGGCCTGGTAATATTCGTGAGCTTGCTAATTTGGTGGAGCGTATGGTTATTATGTTCCCTGACAAAGTGGTCGATATTCCTGATTTACCTAACAAATATCGTTACATTGAAGTTGAAGCCTACGAGCCAGAATACCCTGAAGAGTTAATGGAAAAAGACGCCTTTAACGACATATTTAGTACAGGCTTTAGTGATTACGAAAGTGAGCCAGACGCTGAGTTTAGCCAAACGGGTAGTGGGCTATTACCTGATGATGGTATTGAACTTAAAGATTATTTAGCAGAGCTTGAAATTAGCTTAATTACCCAAGCGTTAGAGCGCTATGATTACGTTGTAGCTCGCGCTGCAGAGATATTAGGGGTTCGCAGAACAACACTCGTTGAGAAAATGAAAAAGTATAATCTTTCACGAGATTAGAAGTACGAAAATGGTGAAATACTTTTCGTTATTTATTATTCATTTGTGATCAATCACTTTACGGGCTTTGCCCGTCACGCAAGCATGGCGTCTACAAGATAACCCAAACTTAAACCTTGGCGGTAGACGCTGAGTTTGCTCGCGTGAAAAGCGTAGCTTTTAATCATTTAAATAAAACGTTATTTCACAAAGAGAAAAACGAAGGTAAATGAGAAACCATAGTCAATTTACGCTTTACTTTTCTAAAGCGCAGCGTCTCTTAACCTCTTTGTGAACTAATCACTTTTATGGTTATAAATCACTTACTCACTAAAAGTCTTAATAATTTCTTCTTTCCTAAAACAATCATTACTGTGATCGTTAACCATACCGCAGGCCTGCATATGCGCATATACCGTTGTTGGGCCTAAAAACTTAAAACCCCGTTTTTTTAAATCTTTAGCAAATGCAGTTGATGCCTCTGTAATTGCTGGGTAGTCCTCAGCGTTATTTAAATTACTTATAATCGGTTTATTATCGACAAACTGCCATTGGTAGTTACTAAAACTTCCAAATTCTTTTTGTATTTCTATAAAGCACTTTGCGTTGTTAACAGTTGCCGCAATTTTTAATCGGTTGCGCACAATCCCTTCATCAAGCATTAGTCTCTCAACGTCATCTTGTGTGAATTGTGCCACTTTATCTACATCAAAATTAGCAAATGCTTTTTTGTAACCGCTACGCTTTTTTAAAATTGTGTACCAGCTTAAGCCGGCTTGCGCTGATTCAAGAGTGATAAATTCAAACAGCTTTGTATCATCATAAAGAGGGACGCCCCATTCTTCATCATGGTAAATAACGTAGTCGGGTTTAGTGGTGTCGAGCCACGGGCAACGGCACTTTTTTTGCTCACTCATTATTATTCCTTTTTGTGTGCGTCATTTTTATGTCGCTCAAATTATTGATGTAACTTAATGATAAGTATGTAAATAAATTTTGGTATAAATCGTGCATTTAGACATGTATCTACATCAATTCGAGATTTGATTATGGCCCTTGCTAGCGTGCTAAAACCACAGTTTTTTTCTGCAAATCAGTATAACCCATGTTTACTTCAAGAGGAGTACATTGGTGAATTAAGCGATCTGCGCAAGCAAGCAAGTTGGCTTTCGCATTTGGTTGATACCATGCCAGCAGGCGTGGTTGTACTTGATGGCAAAGGGTTGATTGCAAAAGCGAATCAAATAGCGATTGATATGCTTGGCGAGCCACTTGAAGGCGAACGCTGGTTTAATGTTATTCAGCGCTCTTTTAGGCCACATCAAGATGATGGCCATGAAGTGTCTTTAAAAGACGGACGCCTAATAAAACTTGATATTACTGCTTTAGCACCAGAGCCTGGGCAACTTATTTTAATGACGGATTTAACCGAAACTCGCCGCTTACAAAAACGTGTTGCACATATGCAGCGATTAAGCGCGCTGGGCAAAATGGTTGCATCATTAGCGCATCAAGTCCGTACGCCGCTCTCAGCCGCTATGCTTTATGCTGCTAATTTAGGGTCAAAGCGCTTACCCGAAGCATCTCGCGATAATTTTCAAACAAAGTTAATGTCGCGTTTAAAAGATTTAGAAACTCAAGTAAACGACATGCTGTTATTTGCTAAAAGTGGCGATCAGCAAGTTGTTGAGCAAGTTTCAATGCAGCAGCTTTTAACCGAAGTTAAAGCAGGTGCTGATGCGATGGTCGCACTTAATGAAAGTGAGCTAGATGTAAGCTTACCAGAACCCGATATACAAATAGTTGGTAATAAAACGGCATTGGCCAGTGCTATTCAAAATCTAGTGCACAATAGTATTCAAGTTATTGGCGGTGGCGCAAAAGTAAAAATTAGCGCACAAAGAGATTTAAAAGATTTAGATATGGTTCGTATTAGTGTGAGCGACAACGGCCCAGGTGTTGATTTAAGCCAAAGCGATAAAATTTTTGAACCATTTTTTACTACAAAAAGTCAGGGCACAGGTTTAGGGCTTGCTGTAGTGAGTTCGGTGGCTAGTGCGCACCAAGGCCGTGTTGATGTGACTAATAATACGCATGGTGGTGCCTGCTTTAGCTTGTTACTGCCTATTAAGGCAACATCTAAATTAGAGGGGTCATTATGAGTAACACTATTTTAGTTGTCGAAGATGACGCAGGGCTTCGTGAAGCCTTAATAGATACCCTTGAAATGTCGGGTATTGAATGTGTTGCAGCGAGCAGTGCTGAGCAAGCAATGTTACTGCTTAAAAAAGATCAATTTTCGCTTGTTGTAAGCGACGTGCAAATGGGCGCAATGAGTGGACTTGATTTACTACGCAGTATTAAATTAAACCACCCTGATTTACCTGTATTGATGATGACGGCGTATGCCACAATTGACGATGCGGTAGAGGCCATGCGCCTAGGTGCAATTGACTACATGGCAAAACCATTTGCACCTGAAGTGCTGTTAAATATGGTGAGCCGTTATTTGCCTGAAAAAGCAAAAGAAACCGACGGCCCCGTTGTTGCTGATCCAACTAGTATTCAATTATTGGAGCTTGCAAGTAAAGTAGCACGCTCTGATGCAAGTGTAATGGTACTTGGCCCAAGTGGTTCGGGTAAGGAAGTACTTGCGCGTTATATTCATGATAAGTCGAGCCGATGTAATGAGCCATTTGTAGCGATTAACTGCGCGGCTATTCCTGAAAATATGCTCGAAGCCACGTTATTTGGTTACGAAAAAGGGGCTTTTACGGGGGCGATTCAAGCATGTCCGGGTAAGTTTGAGCAAGCACAAGGCGGTACTATTTTACTTGATGAAATTACTGAAATGGACTTAGGACTACAAGCTAAACTTTTACGCGTACTGCAAGAACGTGAAGTAGAGCGTTTAGGGGGGCGTAAAACAATTCAGCTCGATGTACGTATTTTGGCAACCAGTAATCGTGATTTAAAAGAAGCCGTGTCTGAAAATCAGTTTAGGGAAGATTTATATTACAGGCTTAATGTTTTTCCACTTATGTGGCGTCCATTGTGCCAACGCCCTGGCGATATTATTGTATTGGCTAAGCATTTAATTGAGCGCCATATAAGTAAAAGCAAGGAGCCTATGGCGTATTTAGATAAAGCTGCCGAGCAAAAGTTACTGGCTCACGCGTGGCCTGGTAATGTGCGCGAACTTGATAACGTTATACAGCGTGCACTTATACTGCGAAGTGGCGATACAATAAACGAGCATGCTATTTTTATCGAAAACTTAGTATCTAATAACTTTGTTATGGAGCCTTCATTGGCACCGGCGCAAACCGTATCGCCAACAGAATTAGCTCATGCAGATAAAGGTGTTGATAAAAGCACGTTAAGCTCTGCATATTATGATGAAAAATTGCATGCTGAGGATGAGCCTAATCAAGGTTTGCTAGCGGCAGATACCGGTAGCTATAAAGATGAGCTTAAAGACAAAGAGCATCGTATTATTTTAGAAACCCTTGCACGTTGCCAAGGTAAGCGTAAAGACGTTGCTGAAACGTTGGGTATAAGCCCACGAACTTTACGTTATAAACTAGCGCAAATGCGCGATTTAGGTATTTCACTTCCTGCATAACCTCCTATAAACCCTAAGTTTGCGCTGCGAGCTTAGGGTTGTCAAAACTCTGACTCACACAAATTAAAGTTAACCTACTGTATTTTAATGATTAATTATTTGGCATGCTTTGTGCTTTATTACTTGTAAGAGTTCACTGCGTGTCAGAGATAAATTATGAAAATTCAAAACAGTGCTGTATTTCAAGAAATGCAATCAATGGCTTTAGAAGCCGGCCGTAATAATCAAACTAATAAACTGCCAACTCAGGTGCAGTCTACTTCTACAGCACAATTTGGCGATATGCTAAGTGATGCAATAAATTCAGTGCACGGGTTACAACAAGATGCCGCGCAAAAAGTAACAGCAGTTGAGATGGGGGATCGAAGTGTATCTCTTGCTGAGGCGATGATTGCTTCTCAAAAATCGTCAGTTGCTTTTGAGGCTACAGTACAGGTTCGTAATAAACTTGTTGAAGCTTATAAAGAAATCATGAACATGCCTGTTTAATTAGGTAGTGGAGAATTATTGTGGCGCAATCTAACCAATCTACAGACCTAGCACTTGCTGGTGGCGGTATTGACCAAAGTGGTGGTGGTGATGATCAACAAGAACAAAAGTCAGGCTACTTAAGTGCTTTAAATGGTGTTGATGTATTGCGCCAAGTAACATTGGTTATAGCATTGGCTATTTGTTTAGCTATCGCGATTTTTATTATTATTTGGGCTCGTCAGCCAGATATGCGCCCGTTAGGCAAAATGCAAACAGAAGAGCTTATTCAAACATTAGACTTTTTAGATGCGCAAAAAATTGAATATCAACTTGATGGCAATGTTGTATCGGTTGATGAAAGCGAATACCAAAACATTAAATTGCTAATGACCCGCGAAGGGTTAGAGCAAGGCCCTGCATCTGGCTCTGACATAATTATGCAAGATATGGGCTTTGGTGTAAGCCAACGCTTAGAGCGCGAACGCCTTAAACATGGCCGCGAGCAACAACTTGCCCGCACCATTGAAGAGCTAAATAACATTACTCGCGCCAAAGTATTGTTAGCCATCCCTAAAGAAAACGTATTTGCCCGCAGAGAGAAAAAACCATCCGCTACTGTTGTATTAACACTTAAGCGTGGCCGCTCACTTGACCGTGAAGAAGTAGACTCTGTTGTTGATATGATTGCTTCAGCAGTACAAGGCTTAGAGCCTGCACGTGTTACAGTTACTGACCAAAATGGTCGATTATTAAATTCAGGTTCGCAAAGCTCATTAGCAGCACGCTCTCGTAAAGAATACGATTTAGAACGCAAGCGCGAACAAGAGTATCTTGAAAAAATAGACAGTATTTTAATACCGGTTGTTGGGCTTGCAAACTATACAGCTCAAGTTGATTTGAGCATGGACTTTAGCTCAGTTGAGGAAACTCAAAAGCGTTATAACCCAGACCTACCAGCGGTTAGAAGCGAAACCACATTTGAAGAAAATAACATTGGTGGTTTAGCTGTTGGTATTCCTGGTGCGCTTACAAATCAGCCACCGCTAAACTCAAACATCCCTGAAGTTGCAGGACAAGGCGGCGCAGGCACAGCTACGTCACCAACACGTAGCCACAAAGAAGCAACACGTAATTATGAACTCGATACAACTATTTCTCACAAGCGCCAGCAAAGTGGTGTAATACGCAGAATAAGTGTGTCAGTTGCTGTTGACTATGTCCCTAAAGTGGGAGAAAACGGCGAAACAACTATGGCCCCGCGCTCGGTAGAGGCATTGTCAAATATTCGTCGCTTATTACAAGGTGGTGTAGGTTTTGATATGCAACGTGGTGATGCACTTGAAGTAGTAACAGTGCCGTTTGTACGTGAAGCAACAAATTTAGCAATAGAAGTGCCACTGTGGGAACAAGACTGGTTTATGAAAATAGCCCGCCTTGTACTAGGCGCCTTAGTTATCATTGTATTGATAATGGCAGTAGTAAAACCAATGCTTAAGCGCTTAATTTACCCAGACGATACACTAGAAGAATACGACGAAGATGCATTAAGTTCAGGCGTAGATATTGGCGACAATACACTTGATATGCTAAATAAAGACTTTGATTCTGCTTCGGTTGGTTTCTCAAGTGATGGTACACTGCAGTTACCGGATTTACATGGCGACGAAGATTTACTTAAAGCAATTCGTGCCCTTGTAGCTAACGAACCAGAACTATCATCACAAGTAGTGAAAGCGTGGTTAACAGAAGATGACTGATCAAGAACAAAAACAACTCCCGCCAGCCTTTGATGTTGATAAGCTAGATGGGGTAGATAAAGCCGCTATATTACTTTTGAGTTTATCAGAAGAAGATGCCGCGCAAATCCTTAAACACTTAGAACCTAAACAGGTGCAAAAAGTGGGTATGGCAATGGCTGGGCTACAGGATTTATCTCAAGCTAAAATTAGCGCTGTACACAACTTGTTTATAGAACAAATTCAAAGCTTTAGTACCATTGGTTTTCAGTCAGAAGACTTTATTAAAAAAGCGCTTACAGCAGCACTTGGTGAAGACAAAGCCGCTAGCCTTATTGACCAAATTGTTATGGGCTCAGGTGCTAAAGGCTTGGATTCATTAAAATGGATGGACTCTAAGCAGGTAGCAAACATTATTCGTAATGAGCATCCGCAAATTCAAACCATTGTATTATCGTATTTAGAGCCAGAACAGTCAGCTGAGATTATTGCTCAGTTCCCTGAAAAAGTGCGTTTAGATTTAACAATGCGTATTGCAAACCTTGAAGAAGTTCAGCCAGCAGCACTGCAAGAGCTAAACGAAATTATGGAAAAACAATTTGCCGGCCAAGCAGGTGCACAAGCCGCTAAAATGGGTGGCTTAAAAGCAGCTGCAGATATAATGAACTACCTAGATACCAATGTAGAAGGGCAGTTAATGGACTCTATTCGTGAGCATGACGAAGAGATGTCGCAGCAAATTCAAGACTTAATGTTTGTGTTTGAAAACTTAATGGATGTTGAAGACCGTGGTATTCAAGCAATCCTTCGAGAAGTACAACAAGACGTATTAATGAAAGCAATTAAAGGCACCGACGATGCCCTTAAAGATAAGATACTGGGCAATATGTCTAAGCGTGCAGCCGAAATGCTTGCTGATGATTTAGAAGCTATGGCACCTGTTCGTATAAGTGAAGTAGAAGCGGCGCAAAAAGAGATTTTATCAACAGCGCGTCGTTTATCTGACTCAGGTGAAATTCAGCTGGGCGGCGGCGGTGGCGAGGAGTTCTTGTAAACCATGAGCAAACTCAAAGGGCGCACACTTCGGGCTGATGAAGCAGATGAATTATTAAAAAACTGGGCTATTCCAGATGTAGCACCAGATGAGAGCAGCTTTGGCAATCGCTCTACAGCTTACGGTACACCGCTTAGTGATCTGTATAAAAAAGAATTAGCTGAAGAAATGCCAATTGATGAGCCACAAGAACCAGAATTGCCTGCGCTTACTATGATTGAGCTTGAACGCATTAGGCAAGACGCCTACGAAGAAGGCCTCAAGCAAGGTCATGAGCAAGGCTACATAGACGGTTTTGAAAAAGGCGTTGGCGAAGGTAAAGAAGCAGGTTACAAAGAAGGGTTAGGGCAAGGTAAAACACAAGGCCTTGAAGATGTAAAACCATTAATTGAAGAGCAGTTAACAAGTTTAAAAGCCATTTTAGAGGGACTTACTGCACCGCTAGATAAAGTGGACGAACAAGCCGAGAAGCAATTAGTACAACTTGCTAGCATGTTGGCGGAAGCTGTTATTTATCAAGAAGTAAAAACATCGCCAGGTGTGATTTTACACACGTTAAAGCAAAGTATTAATTCACTTAATGCGGAGCAAGAAAAAGTACGAATCCATTTAAACCCCGAAGACTTAGAACTCATAAAAGAGAGCTACGGCGAACAAACCATTATTGATAATAACTGGCAACTAATGGCAGAACCCACTCTTGAACGCGGTGGCTGTGAAGTTAAAACAGCGCAATCGTCACTCGATATGACTCTAAAAACACGTGTCAAAGAAACGTTGGATAGTTTTTTGCATAATAGTGGTATCTAACTATTTTATTGGCGTGTTATGTCAACTCAACGTGCACCTTTAAGCGAACGCTTATCTCAATATCAACAACATATTAAAACCCCAGCGCCTGCTGTGGCAGGTATTTTAACGCGTGTTGTTGGCCTTACCCTTGAGGCTAGAGGTTTACGTGCACCCGTTGGTAGCCAATGTAAAATAGAAACCATGAACGGCTTTGTAGACGCCGAAATAGTCGGTTTTAACGACCAAACTTTGTACTTAATGCCTAACGATCATATCTCTGGTGTACTACCTGGTGCGCGTGTTATTCCTCAAGTTAATAACTTAGGTTTGCCTGTAGGGATGAGTTTATTAGGCCGCGTTGTAGATGGTTTAGGCCGGCCGCTAGATGGCCTTGGTAAAATTAATGCTGAGCATCATTTAAAGTTTGCACAAAATACTATAAACCCGCTTTCTAGAAGACCAATCACTAAGCCTATGGATGTAGGTGTGCGAGCTATTAACTCGGTAATTACAGTAGGGCAAGGCCAACGTATGGGGTTGTTTGCAGGCTCCGGTGTGGGTAAATCTGTACTTCTCGGTATGATGACCCGAGGTAGCGAAGCCGATGTTATTGTTGTTGGCTTGGTGGGGGAGCGTGGCCGCGAAGTAAAAGAATTTATTGAAGAAATACTCGGTGTAGAAGGACGCAAACGCTCAGTTGTTGTCGCAGCACCCGCTGATTCATCACCACTTATGCGTTTAAAAGGCTGCGAGAGCGCCGTAACTATTGCAGAGTATTTTAGAGATCAGGGTTTAAATGTATTATTGTTACTCGATTCGGTAACGCGTTACGCAATGGCACAACGTGAAATTGCACTTGCTGTAGGCGAACCGCCGGCAACCAAAGGTTATCCGCCTTCGGTGTTTGCTAAATTACCTGCGCTGGTGGAACGTGCTGGTAATGGCGGTGAAGGGCAAGGTTCAATTACCGCCTTTTTTACGGTGTTGAGTGAAGGCGATGATATGCAAGACCCTATTGCTGATGCAGCGCGAGCTATTTTAGATGGCCACATTGTATTATCGCGTGATTTAGCCGACAGCGGGCACTATCCCGCTATAGATATAGAAAAATCGATTTCGCGTGTTATGCCTCAAGTCGTTTCTGAACCACACATGCAACAAGCCCGTGTACTTAAGCAAGTTTATTCAATGTATCAACAAAACAAAGATATGATTACTTTAGGTGCTTATCAAAAAGGGACCGATCAAATGCTCGACCAAGCCATAAATATGATGCCAAGAGTGAATGCATTTTTACAACAAGGTATGCGGGATGTCATTAGTTACGATGATGGTCTGCAAGGTCTTGCTCAGTTACTAGGACAAGCATAATGGCTAAAAATAAACTCGATTTATTGCTCAAAATTGAAAATGATAAAGAAGAAAATTTGCGCATGAGTTACTTACAAGCCAATCAAAATTTGCAAGCAAATCAACAAAAGCTGCAAGGCTTAAATAACTTTAGACTTGAATATTCTCAACAGTTACACCTAAAAGGTAAGTCGGGTTTATCTAGTGCAGGGTTTGGTCAGTACCATGCTTTTATAGCTAAAATTGAAGAGGCAATTCGCCAACAAGCAAGTACAGTAAATACCGCTAAGCAAGTTGTTACTCAACGTAAAACGCTATGGCTTAAGCAGCAAATTAAAGCTAAAGCAGTTGCCAAATTAATCGAGAATCAAAAACTCAAAGCAAATGCATTAATGGCTAAAAACGAGCAAAAAATGTTAGATGAGTTTTCAGCTAATCAGTTTTTTCAACGTCGGAAAGCTTTGTAATTCAGGCACGTTAATTGCTTTGTTACTTAGTGGTATTTAACTTTTGGCGGTATGCGGTGGCATATTGCCGTAATGGTATTAGGTGATTTATGGCGATGAATAACATTTCGTTTTTAGTTTCTTCTGAAAAAGATTCACTGTTAGCTTTTAAAGACAATAGCTTAGCTAATGGCGAAGGAAATTTAGGCGAGGAATTTTTAAGCCAGCTAAACGAAGCGCATAACTCTATGGGGCCTTTGCTTAAGGGCAATAAAAATCCCGATGCCGAAAACTCGATTGCCATACCTAAGCATAAACAGCCAGAAGAAAATGAAAATCTGAGCGTAAAGCTAGATGAAATAACAACAGACGAAGTTACTTTTTTATCTGTTGAGATGCTTGATCAAATTAATTCAGCACAAGCAATGAGCACCTCGATTAATAAGCCGTTCGATGCAACTAAAAGTATAGAATCAGAAGATGCAGAGTTAGAAACCACCTCAGTAATTTTATCTGCTAATACAAGTGATGAAGTAACGACTGAAGAAGCGAATACAGCGAGTGTAGTGCAAAATCCAATTGCCACTAATGTAGACTCTAAAACGGCTAAATTAATTGATTCAAAAAGCGATAACTTAAGCTCACTACCTTTGAGCTCTTTACCATTAAATGAAGGCAAGCATCGGAAAAGTGGTGTTGCTGAAGCTATTGAAGGGCCATTAAATTCTATAAATAAAAAGCCAGATGACAGCCCTGGCTCTACAGTAGAAAAACCTGAATTTGCATTAATGAGTTCTAAAGAGCAGCTAGGACAAAATAAGTCTGCTGATAAAAATAATATAGTTTTGCCAACACCCACCGACAAAGCGGGTGTTACTCAGTCTCCTTTAGCCACAACTGAAGCTGATAATAATGCAGCAATAGATACGTTAATGACTAAAGATGCGAGCTTAATTAAAGCTAATAGCGTTATTGCTAGTTTAACGCCTGAGCAGCGCTCACAACTTAACGCGCAAGTTAAGGTATTAGAGAACGCTGATTCAACAAATAGCGCAACAAGTAACACTTCAAATCTTAAGCAAATGCTTGCACAATTTATTACTGATAACGAAAAAGCGCAAAGCACGGTAACAAAACACTCTTTTAGCGCAGAAATAAATTCACTTAATACAACTGAAAAACAAAGTTTATTAACGCAATTAAACGCATATATTAAAACAGAGCAGCCTAAAGGCGAGCAGTTGTCAGTGCTTAAGCAAACAGTTAATGAGTTAAAAGCTTCTATTGAAATTGGGCTTGCTGATACCGCTAAATCAGACTCAAAAACGTTTGTGGCCTCAGAGACTCCTAATACAGTATATGATCCACAAAAGTTAAGCTTAAAGGCATCTACAAACGAAGGCGCGGATATTAATAAAGCCGTAGCAACCTCAGCTAAGCGTGATGATTTATTAAAATCATTTGAAGAGTTACAAAAAGATGGGCTTAGAAAAATAACGGCAGAACAAACTCCTGGACGCGTAGCACAAGTATTTACGCAAATTACAGCCGCTTTAAATACTCAGCAAACGAGCACATTAAGCCAATACGACTCATTAAGTTACGAGCAGAGCTTACTTGATACCCAAATAATTCAAACTCAACAATTACAAAGTACATCACAAGTTAAGCAAGTAAGTATTGATCCAGGTGTAATGCAGGCAATTAATATTGTTAAAAGTGATGCAGCTAAATTACTGCAAGAGCGCGTTAGCTCAATGTTGAGCATTAATAATAAAGAAGCAGAAATTCGCCTCGATCCTCCAGAAATGGGCAGCATGCAAATACGTATTCGTAGCGATGCAGAACAAGCACATATAAACTTTGTTGTACAAAACCAGCAAGCCAAAGAAGCGCTTGAACAATCAATGCCGCGCTTACGTGAAATGTTAGCGCAACAAGGGCTAGAGCTTGGTGAAAGCACTATTTCTTATGGGCAATCAGGTGGTGAAACAGCTGAGCAAAGTGAGAGTGGAGCCCAAGGTAATTTGGCTAATAATAAGTCAGTTAATGATGAAAATGACGAGCAAGCAAATAACACTGCACAAAGTTCTCGACAACAAACTTCATCATCAATAGATTACTATGCCTAAGTACTGCTATTATAATAGTTAAAACAAGCAAGTACCTTTGCGATTAAAGGAATCATGATGGCTGAAGAAGCAAGTTTAGAAATCGAAGAAACCGGTAAAAGTAAAAAGAAACTAATAATAATCATAGTAGCTGTACTACTTATTGCAGGTGGTGCTGCGGGTTACTTTTTTATGTCAGGTTCGGATGCGCCAGTTGAAACCTTAGATGAAGAGACTGCGATGTCGACTGATGCTGCTCCTGCAGCTTCTGGTTCATCAGCAGAAGTTGGTAGTGCTTTATATGTTGCTATGCCACGCCCATTTGTATTTAACGTGCCTGGCTCAAGTCGCGATAGAATTGTACAAATTAAAGTACAATTATTAGTACGTGGCGAAGTAAATGAAGAAACAGCCAAAAAACATATTCCACTAATAGAAGGGACGCTATTAAGCGTGTTTTCTACTACAACAGCTGATGAATTAAGTACGAGCTCTGGTAAAGAAACACTTCGTTTTTCTGCACTTGAAAAGGTACAAAAAGCCTTAATGGATGTTGAAGGCAGTAAAGTAATTGAGCGGGTATTGTTTACCGGCTTTGTGATGCAATAAGGGGTTAGCGTGAGCGATTTATTATCCCAAGACGAAATTGATGCGCTATTACATGGCGTTGATGACGTTGAAGAGGAAGATATACACGAAGGTGAAGATGGCGGGGGAAGTACGCTTCAGTACGATTTTTCTTCGCAAGATCGGATCGTACGTGGTCGTATGCCGACGCTGGAAATTGTTAACGAACGCTTTGCTCGTCATATGCGAATTAGCCTATTTAATATGATGCGTCGCACCGCAGAGGTGTCTATTAACGGCGTGCAAATGATTAAGTTTGGCGAGTATATTCATACTTTATTTGTTCCAACCAGTTTAAATATGGTCCGTTTTAGGCCTTTAAAAGGCACTGGCCTGATTACCATGGAAGCACGACTTGTGTTTATTTTGGTAGATAACTTTTTTGGTGGTGACGGGCGTTATCATGCGAAAATAGAGGGCCGAGAATTTACCCCAACAGAGCGCCGGATTGTACAAATGCTCCTTAAAATAATCTTTGAAGATTATAAAGAAGCATGGGCACCGGTTATGGATGTATCGTTTGAATATCTCGATTCAGAAGTAAACCCAGCTATGGCGAATATTGTAAGTCCAACAGAGGTTGTGGTTATTAGCTCTTTTCATATTGAGCTTGATGGCGGTGGCGGCGATTTTCATATTGCACTTCCGTATTCGATGCTTGAGCCAATCCGAGAGCTTTTAGATGCGGGTGTTCAATCTGATACAGAGGATACCGACTTACGTTGGAGCAAAGCACTTCGCGATGAAATAATGGATGTTGAGGTTGATATGTCGACTCAGTTACTTGAAGTTGATTTGACCTTAAAGCAAATTATGGAATTAAAAGCAGGTGATATTATTCCGGTTGAAATGCCTGAGCATATAACCGTATTTGTTGAGGAACTCCCTACATTTAGAGCCAAGATGGGTC
Organism: Pseudoalteromonas sp. SG45-3; assembly: GCF_014164075.1. Taxonomy (NCBI): domain Bacteria; kingdom Pseudomonadati; phylum Pseudomonadota; class Gammaproteobacteria; order Alteromonadales; family Pseudoalteromonadaceae; genus Pseudoalteromonas; species Pseudoalteromonas sp. SG45-3. The sequence continues at coordinate 43,439 of NZ_JACJEN010000013.1, forward strand.
GCTCTCGCGATAATGTTGCGCTTCAAATTAGTGAAAAAATTAAACGACCTGATTCAGTTAAATCTGAGCTGCATGTATTTACCAAAGGCGGCAAGAAAATTGACTCAGATGCAGAATTAGCAGAACTAGAAGATGATTTACACCTCTCTGACGGTGTAGACTTAGACTGGTAATTGATTAAAAGGTTAAAAGTATGAGCGATGATCAAGACACAATGGATGAATGGGCAGCAGCATTAGCAGAAGCCGAAGGCCCAGATGATAGTGGCGAAGCACATGTTGCAGAGCTTGATGAGTTAAGTGATTCAAAACATGAAATGAGTGGTGATGAAAAACGAAAACTCGACACTATTTTAGATATCCCCGTTACTATTTCAATGGAAGTAGGGCGCTCTAAAATCAACATTCGTAACTTACTGCAACTTAATCAAGGCTCTGTTGTTGAGCTTGACCGTGTTGCGGGTGAGCCGCTAGACGTGCTAGTTAATGGTACTTTAATCGCTCATGGCGAAGTAGTTGTAGTAAACGACAAATTTGGTATTCGCTTAACTGACGTGATAAGCCAAGTAGAGCGGATCAAAAAATTACGATGAGCTTATTAGTTGCTTTAACGACTACCGTTTTTTCAAAAGCAGATGTGGCAACACCCACTGGGGATATACTCTCTATGGTGCTGTCGCTTGTAATGGTGCTAGTACTGATTATTGTACTGGCATTTTTTGTTAAAAAGCTTAACCCTAATTTAGCAAATAGTGATGAGTTTAAAGTAGTTAGAAGTCTACCTTTAGGTTCTCGCGAGCGTTTAATGGTTGTTGAGATAGATAATGCTCAGCATTTACTTGGTGTAACTCCCCACAGTATTAATTATTTACACAAGTTAGAAACCCCATTAAGTGAAAAAGAACTGCCTGAACTCGCTAAACGATTTGGTAAACTTTTAAACCCGCAATCAAACCAAAATAAAAAGAATTAAACCTATGACAAAGTGGCTGCTTATTATTTTTGCCATGGTGTTTGTACCAAATGTAAGTGCAGAAGGAATTGATGCCCTTACCATTACAACAAACGCTGATGGCACACAAGATTACTCAGTAACGTTACAAGTTTTAGCAATTATGACGGCGCTGAGTTTTATACCGGCCGCCATAATTATGATGACCTCTTTTACACGAATTATTGTTGTACTCGCCATTTTGCGCCAAGCAATTGGCTTACAGCAAACACCGTCAAACCAAGTGTTATTAGGTATGTCACTTTTTTTAAGTATTTTTATAATGGCGCCTATTTATCAGCAGGTAAACGAGCGAGCTATAGAGCCTTACTTAAATGAGCAGGTTACATCAGTAGAGGCTTTAGAGCTTGCTAAAGAGCCAATGAAAGCATTTATGCTTTCACAGGTGCGTTTAAAAGATTTAGAAACGTTCGCTAAAATTGCTGGTTACGATCAGCTAAATTCGCCACAAGATACGCCATTAATAGTGTTAATACCGGCCTTTGTAACCAGCGAACTGCAAACGGCATTTATAATTGGGTTTATGTTTTTTATCCCATTTTTAATTGTTGATTTAGTGGTCGCTTCGGTATTAATGGCGATGGGTATGATGATGCTTTCCCCCATGATAGTGTCCTTACCGTTTAAAATTATGCTGTTTGTACTTGTTGATGGTTGGAGCTTAGTGATGGGGACTCTAGCTAAAAGCTTTGGTTTAGGGACTTAGTATGCAAAGCATTAACATGACCCAACAATAGGAGTACAACATGGAACCGGAAATTTTTGTTGATATTCTAAGTGACGCGCTGTTTTTAGTTATTAAATTGGTGTCTGCAATCGTTGTCCCAGGCCTAATTATTGGTTTAGTGGTTGCTGTGTTTCAGGCGGCAACATCAATCAATGAACAAACGTTGAGCTTTTTACCTCGTTTATTAATTACCATTAGTGCGCTAATTGTAGGTGGGCACTGGCTTACTCAAGAACTGATGGATTTTTTTACTCGCCTAGTATTACTTATTCCTGAAATTGCAGGTTAAACGTGGAATACCCCTTTGCTGTCGTTATTCAATGGTTGAGCGATTTTTTGCTGCCCCTAGTACGCATTAGCTCAATGATTATGATTATGGCTGGTTTAGGGGCTAAAAATGTCCCTACGCGTATAAAAATGGGGTTATCAGTTGTTGTAACTTTTCTTGTCGTTCCTGTTCTGCCGCCCGCTACATTCACTAATTTATTTTCGTTTGAGATGATTTTAGTCGTTATTCAACAAATGCTGATTGGTGTTGCTATTGGTTTTGCATCTATACTTTTATTAAATACCTTTGTTTTAGCAGGGCAAATACTTGCGATGCAAACCGGTTTAGGTTTTGCTTCGGTTATTGACCCCTCTAATGGCGCGAGTGTGCCTGCTGTGGGTCAGTTTTTCCTTATTTTGGCCACTCTGTTATTTTTTGCTTTTAACGGTCATTTAATGATGATTCAAATGGTGGTGCATAGTTTTCAAGTGCTACCCATTGATGGCACATGGTGGTCTGTAGATCATTACTGGGACATAGTGACTTGGGGCGGCTGGATGTTTACTACAGCACTGGTACTCTCACTTGCACCACTTACCGCAATGCTCGTTATTAATATGTCGTTTGGGATTATGACGCGTGCAGCGCCGCAATTAAATATTTTCTCTATTGGTTTTCCGTTTACCTTGGTAGCTGGGCTTATTATTATTTGGGCAACACTAGGTAACTTTGTTACTCAGTTTGAGTTTCAATGGTTAAAAATGGTTGAGCTAATGTGTACTTTAGTTGGTTGCTCACCTTAGGAGAAAGTCATGTCTGAAGACTCAGGACAAGAAAAAACAGAAGAACCCACATCCAAAAAGCTTGAAGAATCTAAAAAGAAAGGCCAAATAGCACGCTCAAAAGAGTTAGGTACCATGTTTGTACTTATTTTTTCGGCTATATCGCTTTTGATGTATGGTCCTGAAATTGGTAAAGGTTTATACAATGTAATGGGCCGAACCCTTAGCTTAAACCGCAACGAAGCCTTTGATACCACTAAAATGTTTGCCGTGTGGGGAGAGGTTGCAGACGCGTTGATGTTTCCTATGGCTATGTTTGTGTTAATTATCGTTTTGGCTGCATTTATTGGTAATACATTACTCGGTGGTTTTAACTTTAGCTGGGAAGCTGCTGCACCTAAAGCAAGTAAAATGTCGCCAATGAAGGGCTTTAAGCGGATGTTTGGCCCACAAGCGGCTATTGAGCTTGTAAAGTCACTTTTAAAATTTGGTTTAGTAGCAAGTTTTGCAGTGTTTTTAATTAATACTTATTTTGATGAAATACTGCATTTAAGTTTAGAAAGTGCGCCGGGTAATATTATTCATGCCTTAGAGATTTTAGGGTGGATGTTTTTAGGCCTTTCGTGCACTTTAATTGTTATTGCCGCCATTGATGCACCATTTCAAAGTTACAACCATAACAAACAACTTAAAATGACAATGCAAGAAATTAAAGATGAGTATAAAAACTCTGAAGGTGACCCACAAATAAAAGCGCGCATTAGGCAAACACAAAGGCAAATGTCGCAAAACCGCATGATGCAAGATGTTCCTGACGCTGATGTTATTGTTACGAACCCAACTCACTACTCTGTAGCATTAAAATACGACACGGAGCGCGCAGGTGCGCCTATAGTGCTTGCTAAAGGCATTGATGAAATGGCGATGCAAATTCGAAAAGTAGCAATAGGGAATGAAGTACCTATATTAGAATCCCCCATGTTGACCCGAGCGCTTTATCATACGGCTGAAGTAGGAGAGCAAATACCCGATCAGCTATTTACCGCAGTAGCGCAAGTTTTAGCGTATGTATTTCAGCTTAAGCGCTTTAATAAAGGGCGCGGTAAACGTCCAACTAAGCTCAATAAAAAGCTGCCAATCCCCGATGCCTACAAGTATTAAACCGTTAACTGAGTAACTTGGAATAGTTATTGCAAATTCTACGTAGTGTCAATTTTTTGAAATTGTAGAATTATGAGTTTTAAAGCGGTATTACAACAACTTAACAGAGACAAAAAAGACTATGCCAAAGGGGTAGGTACACCTTTGCTTGTGCTTGCTGCCTTGGGAATGGTGATTTTACCACTACCGCCATTTTTACTCGATATCCTTTTCTCGTTTAATATTGCTCTCGCGTTAGTGGTTTTACTTGTAACTGTTTACACGATGAAGCCAGTTGAATTTGGTATTTTCCCCTCTGTATTACTAATCGCTACAATTATGCGCTTAGCACTTAACGTTGCCAGTACTCGAGTTGTGTTACTTGAAGGCCATAATGGTGGTGACTCTGCCGGTAAAGTAATTGAAGCGTTTGGCTCAGTTGTTATTGGTGGTAACTACGCTGTTGGTTTGGTTGTGTTTTTAATCCTGATCATTATTAACTTTGTAGTAATTACTAAAGGTGCTGGTCGTATTTCTGAGGTATCTGCGCGTTTCACCCTTGATGCAATGCCGGGTAAACAAATGGCAATTGACGCCGATTTGAACGCAGGCTTTATCAGCGCAGAACAAGCGCGTGACCGCCGCGAGGAAGTAACTCGCGAAGCTGATTTTTACGGCTCAATGGATGGTGCGAGTAAATTTGTAAAAGGTGATGCGATTGCAGGTATTGTTATACTAATCATCAATATTGTTGGTGGTTTATTTGTCGGTATGATCCAGCACAATTTGAGTTTTGGCAATGCAATGGAAGTATATACATTACTTACCATCGGCGATGGCTTAGTTGCTCAACTCCCTTCTTTACTGCTTTCAATTGGTACCGCGATTGTTGTAACACGCCAAAATGAGTCGCTCAATATGGGGGACCAATTTAAGAAACAACTAGGCAACGAAAAGTCACTCTTTATTGCATCTGGTATTTTGATCATCATGGGCTTAGTGCCTGGTATGCCGCATATTGCTTTTTTAAGTTTAGGTGCGTTACTGGGTTACTTAGCTTACTACACACAGCAAAGTAAATTAAAAGCTGCTGCGGCAGAAGCTGAAGAGGCCGCTAATGGCGGAAGTGTTGCAACGGGGGTTGCTAATAAACAAGAACAAAAAGAACTAGGCTGGGATGACGTTCAGCAGGTTGATGTAATTGGCTTAGAAGTCGGTTATAGATTAATTCCGTTAGTGGACCAATCACAAGGTGGTGAGCTACTTAATCGTATTAAGGGGGTGCGTAAAAAGCTTTCTCAAGAGCTTGGTTTTTTAGTGCCGCCGGTACATATACGCGACAACTTAGAGCTTGACCCTAATGCTTACAGAATAACGCTAATGGGGGTTTCAACCGGTGAAAGCGAGCTTAAGCATGGCGACGAGCTAGCGATTAACCCAGGACAAGTATTTGGTCCAATTAAAGGGGTTGAAACAAAAGATCCTGCGTTTGGCCTTGATGCCGTATGGATCAAGCCTGATCAAAAAGATGAAGCACAATCACTAGGTTATACCGTTGTAGATTCAGCCACGGTAGTTGCCACTCATATTAGCCAGTTATTAACTAACAGTGCAGCGTTATTACTAGGGCATGAAGAAGTTCAAAACCTACTTGATATGCTTGCTAAAAGCCATCCTCGCTTAGTGGAAGGACTAGTACCTGATGTATTGCCATTAACTGCTATTGTAAAAGTACTACAAAATTTATTAAATGAAGGCGTGGCTATTCGCGATATGCGCTCAATTGTTCAAACCCTTGTTGAGTATGGCCCACGTAGTCAAGACCCTGATGTATTAACGGCTGCAGTGCGTATTTCACTGCGTAGATTAATTGTTCAAGATGCGGTGGGAATGTCATCAGAAATCCCTGTCATAACCTTGGCGCCTGAGTTGGAACAGATGTTGCATCAGTCATTACAAAATGCAGGCGATGAAGGTGCCGGTATTGAGCCAGGACTTGCAGAGCGACTTCAAGTGTCATTGACACAAGCGCATCAAAATCAAGAAATGGCCGGCGAACCTTCTATATTGCTAACGTCAGGAATGTTACGCACTGTGTTATCTCGTTTTGTTAAGTACACCATTCCAGGATTGAGAGTGATGTCTTATCAAGAGGTACCAGACGAAAGACAGATCAAAATTGTAAGCTCGGTAGGCCAACAATAAGATTTTAACAGGGGTTGAATCATGAAAATTAAACGTTTTTTTGCTAAAGATATGCGCACAGCACTTAAAGAAGTTAAAGATGAGTTAGGTGTTGATGCGGTTATTATGTCAAATAAAAAACTGGCTAACGGTGTAGAAATTGTAGCGGCAGTTGATTATGACAAAGCAGCCCCTAAAGTAGCAGCGCAACCACAACGCCCTGCAGAGCCGCGTACTCAGGCGCCACAACAAAGCATGCATAACTTTGTAAAACCAGAGCCACAGCGTGCCAAGCCTGAGCCTCAAGCAAAAGTTGCTGACAGCCTACAAGCATTATTAGAGCGTCAATCACCGCGTCCTCGTTCTCCTGAGCTTGCATCGATGTTTTCACAATCGGGTATTGATACTACTGATAACTATCAAGAACCTGATATGGGGCAGCGTACTAAAAATATGTTTGCTCCTGAAGCTGCTGCGCCAGTTCGTCCACAAACTCAAGCGGATAGCTTAGGCTTTGATGATTTAGACCGCGACTTTGATGATTTAGATAGCCCAGTAACCACTCGCCAACAAGCACCTAATAATGAAAGCGAAGAAATGACAACAATGCGTGAAGAAATGAACGCAATTCGTCAATTACTTGAGCACCAAGTATCAGGCTTGATGCAGCAAGATATGGCGCGTCGCGATCCAACACGCGCTTGTATGGTTGACCGTTTAGTCGGTATGGGCATTGATAAAGAAGTAGCACAGCAAATGGCATGTTTTGTACCTGATGATGTGTCTCGTAAGCAAGGTTGGAAAGCATTGTTAACTATGGTCGAAGATCAAATGCAAACAACCAATAATGAAATACTTCGCCAAGGTGGTGTATATGCGTTAGTGGGTCCAACAGGTGTGGGTAAAACAACGACTGTTGCTAAGCTTGCAGCTCTAGGCGCACAAAAATATGGTGCCGATAAAGTGGCGTTAATAACCACTGATACATACAGAATTGGTGCTTATGAACAACTTGCAACATATGGTCGTATTATTGGTTGTGGTGTTAAGCAAGTTAAAGATGCTAATGAATTAGCTGAAGTTTTATATCATTTACGAAATAAACGTCTAGTATTAATTGACACAGCAGGTATGAGCCAGCGAGATTTACGTTTAACTGAGCAATTAAACACGTTAATGCGTAACCAACGTGTAGATATTCGCAGCTACTTAGTACTTAGCGCGACAGCACAAATTAATGTATTGCAAGAAACTGTACGTCACTTTAAAAAAGTACAGTTAAGTGGCTGTATTTTCACTAAGTTAGACGAATCATTAAGTTTGGGTGAGATTATTAGTATTGCGATTCAAAATCGCCTTCCAATAGGGTATCTTACTAATGGTCAACGAGTACCAGAGGATATTCGTGTTGCAAATGCTGAGAAACTAGTTAAAAAGGCTGAGCAATTATATTTAAAAAGAACAAAAGAACAACATTCAAGGCACCAAGCAGTGGCGCCAAGCACAGTAGGGATGTATGATTAACACAGTATTAGATCAAGCAAGCGGCCTGCGCAAAATGAGTCAAAACAATAACAACGGCGTAAAAGTTATCGCTGTAACCGGTGGTAAAGGTGGAGTAGGGAAAACAAATGTTTCTCTAAATACAGCTATTGCACTTGGGCAGCAAGGTAATCGAGTATTAGTGCTGGATGCTGACTTGGGTTTAGCAAACTGTGATGTGATGCTTGGTTTACGTGTAGAGCGTAACTTGTCACATGTCTTGTCTGGTGAATGTGAGCTTGATGAAATTTTAGTTGAAGGCCCTGCAGGAATTAAAATTGTACCCGCTACATCGGGTTCGCAAAGTATGGTTGAATTATCACCATCTGAGCATGCTGGGCTAATTCGTGCGTTTAGCGAATTGAATACCGAATTTGATATTTTAATTGTAGATACAGCTGCTGGTATTTCAGACATGGTACTGAGCTTCTCGCGTGCAGCGCAAGATGTAATGGTTGTTGTATGCGATGAGCCGACATCAATCACCGACGCTTACGCACTTATTAAAGTATTAAGTCGTGAGCACGGCGTTTATAAATTTAAAATTGTTGCCAATATGGTGCGCAGTATGCGTGAAGGCACTGAATTGTTTGCAAAGCTATCTAAAGTTACCGACCGCTTTTTAGATGTATCAATGGAGCTAGTAGCAACGGTTCCTTATGATGAAAATATGCGCAAAGCAACACGTCGTCAAAAAGTAATAGTAGAGCTCTTTCCAAATTCGCCAGCCGCTCTTGCGTTTAAAACGCTGGCAACAAAAGCAGTTAAATGGCCAATACCCAACCAACCATCTGGGCATTTAGAGTTTTTCATTGAGAAACTAGTAAACGGTTAATTATGACAACACTGGTGAATAGAGCTATGGGATATCAATCAACACAAAATTTAAATGTGATTGTTGAGAAGCATGCATCACTTGTTAAAAAAGTGGCATGTCATCTAATTGCTCGATTACCACCTAGCGTTCAACTTGATGATTTAATTCAATCAGGAATGATAGGCTTAATAGAGGCTTCGAAAAACTTTGATGCAACAAAAGGCGCAAGCTTTGAAACTTTTGCAGGTATTCGTATTCGCGGTGCTATGCTTGATGAAATGCGCCGTGGTGATTGGGCTCCTCGTTCAGTTCACCGTAAAAACAGGCAAGTTGCAGAAGCAATTACTGAGCTAGAAAGTAGTCTGAACCGCGAACCAACGGACATAGAAGTTGCTGAAAAACTTGAAATTTCGCTCAATGAGTACCATCATATTTTAAATGATGCGAATACGAGTAAAATATTAGGCATTGAAGACCTTGGTGTAGATGAGGATGTTATTACTCCTGTAGGCCAAGATTTAGCACAAGATAAACCTTTTAATAATGTTAAAAATGATAGGTTTAATGAGTCTTTGCTAAGTGCAATTAAGTCATTACCAGAGCGTGATGCAATGGTGCTTTCTTTGTACTACAACGATGAAATGAATTTAAAAGAAATAGGACATATACTCGATGTAAGTGAATCGCGTGTAAGTCAGATACATGGTCAGGCGATGATTAAGCTTAAAGCTAAAATCAATGACTGGATAAATTAGTAGTAAGTAAACAAAGGTTAATACCTCACTGGGGGATGTTTTGGATAAAAACATGAAAATTCTTGTAGTTGATGATTTTTCAACAATGAGACGCATTATAAAAAACCTGTTACGTGACTTAGGTTTCACTAACGTTCAAGAAGCTGATGATGGGTCTACAGCTTTGCCTATGTTGCAAAATCAAGTGTTTGATTTTGTAGTTACGGATTGGAATATGCCTGGAATGCAGGGTATTGATCTTTTAAGAGCAATACGTGCAGACGATAAGTTAAAACATATCCCTGTATTAATGGTAACGGCAGAGGCTAAAAAAGAACAAATAATAGCTGCAGCGCAAGCTGGTGTTAATGGTTATATTGTTAAGCCATTTACGGCTGGAACATTAAAAACTAAATTAGAAAAAGTATTTGAACGCTTAGGCTAATGATGGGGGAGAGGCTTATGCCAGCACCAGCTGCGCCTCAAATAACGTTAGAACAAGCTCGTCAGCTCGTTGTTTTTTTAGAAAATGATGAGCAAGACAAAGCAAATCAGTTGATTTTAGAGGCTGCATCTAAAGAGCAGTCTGAATTATTTGCTGAAGTTGGAAAGTTGACTCGTCAACTGCACGAAGCCCTTAAAAGTTTTGAGCTTGATACTCGCTTAACTGATATAACGACAGATGCGATTCCAGATGCTAAAAAGCGGCTTAATTATGTTATAGAAATGACAGAAAATGCGGCTAATAAAACAATGGATGCAGTGGAGGCCAGTTTACCTATAGCCCAACAGTTAGCGGACGAAATATCTCATATCAAACCGACATGGGATCGTTTAATGAGCCGCGAAATTGAGCTTGGTGAGTTTAAGCAACTTTGCCATAGCATCGATAAGTTTATGAACAACTCTCATCATAAGACTGATGAGCTTCAAAGCTTAATGACAAATGTACTGATGGCTCAAGACTATCAAGACTTAACAGGTCAAGTTATTCGCCGTGTTATTGAACTTGTTAGGGAAGTAGAAGAAAGTTTACTTCATCTTTTAACTGCGTTTGCTGAACAAGACGACACTGACAGCACCGCGAATAAAGTAGAACAACAAAAAATAAAAGAACCAGTTGCCACACAAACTTTAGCAGGTCCTGAAGGCCCTATTATTGATAAAGAATCGCGTAATGATGTTGTATCTGATCAAGATGAAGTTGATGATCTTTTATCAAGTTTGGGCTTCTAAGAGGAGAGTAACTGCATGTTTGAAGTCGATGAAGATATTTTACAAGACTTTCTTGTAGAGGCTGGAGAAATCCTAGAGCTTTTATCTGAACAGTTAGTTGAGCTGGAAAATAATCCAGAAGATACCGAGTTACTAAACGCTATATTTAGAGGTTTTCACACTGTAAAAGGTGGTGCAGGCTTTTTAGCTATGACAGAACTTGTTGATGCTTGTCACGGTGCTGAAAACGTATTTGATTTACTACGTCAAGGCGTGCGAACAGTCAACTCAGAGTTAATGGATGTTATTTTACAAGCACTAGACACCATTAATGAGATGTTTGCGACTATCCAAAACAGAGACAAGCCTGAACCTGCAGATCCTGAATTACTTCATACTCTTCATATCTTAGGTCTACCTCCAACAGAAGCCGAAGCCACTGAAGCCTTTTCACAAACAGAGGTTGAACAACCTCATAATGAAGTGGTGGATACACCGGTAGCTGATGATGAAGATCCGTTTGCATTTGATGAACTATTTAGCGGAGCGCCTTCGGTTAGCGATGCTGAAATAGATGAAATCACTGAAGACGAATTTGAAAGCTTACTTGATGAGCTGCACGGTAAAGGACAAGGTCCTGCAGTTGAAAAACCAGTAGCAAGTAGTAGTGATTTTAGTGGTGATATTACTGATGATGAATTTGACAGCTTATTAGACGAGTTACATGGTGTTGGCAGTTTTGGTGAAGTTACGAGCAAACCTGAACAAAATGATGCCAATAAAACACCTGTAGAATCTGCTATACCAGCTGTAAATACAGTTAATTCATCAGATGATGAAATTAGTGATGACGAATTTGAAGCGCTTCTTGATGAACTTCATGGTAAAGGCACTGCTCCTAAATCGATAGAAAGTGCGCCAGCTGCAAAACAACCTGAACCTGTTTCACCGCCAGCTAAACAAGTGAGTGAACCAGTAAAAAAAGCTGAGCCAGCTAAAGCTCCTACTCCAAAACCAGTTGAAAAAGCGCCAGAGAAGCCAGTAGCTAAAGTACCACCAGCAGCAGCTCCAAAAAAATCAGCGCCACCAGCAGCAGAGACCACTGTTCGCGTAGATACAAAACGACTCGATCAAATTATGAATATGGTTGGTGAGTTAGTTCTTGTACGAAATCGTTTGGTTAGTTTAGCGACTAACTCAGACAGTGAAGCGATGGGTAAAGCAATCTCTAACTTAGATGTGGTGACTGCGGATATTCAAGGTGCGGTTATGCAAACGCGAATGCAACCAATTAAGAAAGTATTTGGTCGCTTCCCTCGCGTTGTACGCGATTTAGCACGTAGCTTGAATAAAGATATTGATTTAAAGCTTATTGGTGAAGAAACCGATCTAGATAAAAACTTAGTTGAAGCACTTGCCGATCCGCTTGTGCATTTAGTTAGAAACTCAGTTGACCATGGTATTGAAATGCCCGCTGTTCGTGAAGCTGCAGGTAAGTCTAGAACAGGTAATGTTACTTTATCAGCGTCTCAAGAGGGCGACCATATTTTGCTAACCATCAAAGATGATGGTGCAGGTATGGATGCTGAAAAACTGAAAAAAATTGCAATTAGTAAAGGCGTACTCGATCATGACCAAGCGAGTCGACTTTCTGACACCGAAGCATATAACCTGATTTTTGCACCTGGCTTTTCTACAAAAGAAGAAATATCTGATATTTCAGGCCGTGGTGTAGGAATGGACGTAGTTAAAACTAAGATCACGCAACTTAATGGCTCAGTAAGCATTCAGTCTGAACTTGGTGTTGGTACTATTTTAGAAATAAAAGTACCACTTACCTTGGCTATATTACCGACATTAATGGTCGTTGTTGGCGCACAAACATTTGCGTTACCACTGGCTGGTGTTAGTGAGATATTCAATTTAGATTTAACGAAGACGAATGTAGTTGATGGGCAATTAACAATTATTGTGCGTAAAAAGGCGATACCGTTATTTTACCTTGAGCATTGGTTAGTAAAAGGCTCAGATCGTTCTCAGCGAAAATCTAAAGGTCACGTCGTTATTGTACAAATTGGTACGCAACAAATAGGCTTCGTTGTTGACTCATTAATTGGCCAAGAAGAAGTAGTGATTAAGCCGCTTGATGCGTTACTTCAAGGAACGCCAGGTATGGCAGGGGCTACAATAACTTCAGATGGCGGCATTGCACTGATTTTAGACGTTCCAAACATGTTAAAACATTACGCAGGCTAATAATAAAGTAGGTATATATTTAATATATACCTACGCATAAATTTAATAAGAGAGCTAAATGGCCGTTAAAGTTTTAGTTGTTGATGATTCAAGCTTTTTTCGCCGTAGAGTAAGCGAAATCCTTGAGCAAGATAGCGATATACAAGTTATAGGCTTTGCTGTTAATGGCAGAGAGGCTGTTGAGAAAGCAGCTCAATTGCGTCCTGACATGATCACCATGGATGTCGAAATGCCTGTGCTTGATGGTATTAGCGCAGTTAAAGAGATAATGGCGAGTAACCCAACTCCTATCTTAATGTTTTCATCACTTACACGTGATGGTGCAACAGCAACGTTTGATGCGTTAGATGCTGGCGCAATGGATTTTTTACCGAAAAAATTTGAAGATATTGCGCGCAATAATGAAGATGCAATTAAGCTTTTGCAAAGTAAAGTAAAAGATATAGGACGAAGACGTTTACCGCGAACATTTAGAGCGGCAACACCAGCTAAACCAGCCATTTCAACTAAACCAACAAGTTCACTTTCGCAAAGAACAAGCACATCAACAACTCAAATCAAGCAGCCTGATAGAAGCTTTCAAAGAGCTGCGTCTGTTGCATCGACAAGTTCAAATGTTGCCTCAATGCGAGCAAGTGGAAAACAATATCAACTTTTAGCTATAGGTACTTCTACAGGTGGTCCTGTTGCTCTGCAAACTATATTGACTCAATTGCCTGCTAGTTTTTCTCTCCCTATTTTACTTATTCAGCACATGCCCGCTGCATTTACACCTGCGTTTGCAGCGCGCTTAAACGGTTTGTGCCAAATAAAAGTGAAAGAAGCACAACAAGGCGATCGCTTACAACCAGGAACTGCTTATTTAGCGCCTGGCGGGCAGCAGATGATGGTAGAGGGGCGTGGAGCAAATAGAACGCTGCGCGTATTTGAAGATCATAGCGAGAGAATAAGTTATAAACCAAGCGTAGATGTAACGTTTGCTAGTGCAGCTAAAACGTATCAAGGCGATGTACTTGCTATTGTTTTAACAGGTATGGGCGCTGATGGTCGTGATGGTGCAAGAATGTTAAAACAAACGGGGGCAACTATTTGGGCACAGGATGAGAAAAGCTGTGTCGTTTATGGAATGCCCCAAGCAATTGCTAATGCGGGGCTTTCAAGTGAAAGCTTAGCATTGAGCGATGTTGCAGCACGTATAATGAGAGAGGTAGGTTGTGGATAAACTCTCAATATTTGGACTATTGGTAGCACTTGGTGCAATAGGTTTAGGCTATTCTTTAGAAGGCGGTGTTGTTTCAGCTTTATTTAATGGCCCTGCGCTTATTATTGTACTTGGTGGCACGCTTGGCGCTGTTATGTTGCAAACCTCTGCTAGCACATTCAAAAAAATGCTAAATATGAGCTCGTGGGTTTTTGTTGCACCACAATACGATATTGAAGACGCAATAGAGCAAGTTAAACGATGGTCTCATAAGGCACGTCAAGAAGGTTACTTAGCGCTTGAGAATGAAGCCTTAGCTCACCCAGATGCGTATGCAGCAAAAGGTTTAAGCTTACTTGTCGATGGCTGCTCAGAGCAAAAACTACGAGACACGCTTGAAATTGATTTACTGCTAGAGCGCGATCGTTTGCTTGAAGCCGCGCGTGTTTATGAAGCAATGGGGGGTTACAGCCCTACCATTGGTATTTTAGGTGCGGTGCTTGGCTTAATACAGGCAATGTCGTTTATTACCGATCCACAAATGCTTGGCGCCGGCGTTGCAACGGCATTTATTGCGACCATTTATGGTGTTGGTTTAGCTAATTTATTGTTTTTACCTATGGCAAATAAGTTAAAACAGCGTGTAGAGCAAAAAATGCTTTACCATGAAATGCTTGCTGAAGGCGTTATTGCAATAAGCATAGGTGAAAGCCCAGTAAATATAGAATTAAAGCTTGAAGCCTATCGTGTAGAGCGCCCTAATTTAGTGGACGAATAACATGTTACGCCGACGACTTCGTCACTCTGCTGCTAAAAGTCAACATACCGAACGTTGGCTTGTATCGTATGCCGATTACATGACTATTATGTTTGCTTTTTTTGTGGTTCTGTATGCGATAGCGATTAATAAAGAAGAACAATTCCAAATATTGTCAGATTCCCTTGAACAGGTTTTTGATAAGTCAGCTCGCCAATACTCCCAGCAAGGTGAAGGTGTCAACGGTAATGGAATATTGACAGATAGAGTGACACCTGAACAAGAAGTTCTTTATGGCGAAAGTATATTAAAAGAAGAGCAAGGTCCTGAGCTACTCGACGGCCAAAGTGATACAAGCAATATCCAGCAAAAGTATTTAGGCAAACCTCTTGATAGTTTATTAATTAAATTACAGTCAGCGCTTATTGATGAAATCCGTGATGGAGAAGCCAGTTTAGAGCTTAACCAAGATTGGCTGATTATAGAGCTAAGCTCAGGTATGTTATTTTCAAGCGGTAGTTCAGTTGCACACTCTCGAGCAAAGCAGGTCGTCAAGATTGTTAAAGATATTATTGCACCAGTAGATAACTATGTAAGAGTACGAGGTTATACTGATGATGAAAGTATTCGTAATGAGATATTTCGTTCGAACTGGGAACTGTCGGTAGCTAGAGCCACGTCAATTTTAGTAGAGCTGGAAGCATTAGGCATTAATTCAGCTAGAATGGCGATAGAAGGTTATGGCCAATATTCACCTTTTGCAAGTAACGATACAGAACAAGGGCGCGCAGAAAATCGTAAAGTTGTTATCGCACTTTCTAAGTATGGATTACCGCCAAAACAAGAGGTTAAAAGTGACGGGCAAGCTGATGAGCCTGCAGTGATTGAACCTGAAATTGAACTTCCTTCAGATGACGATACAATAAAAGTAATTCGTTTGCCTCATGGCGGTATTCGCATAACAACGCGCAATGAACAGTAATTAGGATGTAATGTGAAGATTTGGACTGTCGCTAATCAAAAAGGAGGGGTTGGTAAAACAACAACCGCAGTGAGCCTTGCCGGTATTTTGGCATTACAAGGTAAACGTGTATTGCTTATAGATACAGACCCTCATGCGTCACTCACTTATTACTTTGGCATTGACTCAGAGGATTTAGAAGTCAGTGTGTACGATATTTTTGCCCGTGGTACAAGTATGCAAAGTGAAGAGATACTCCAAGCTTTGTGTCCATCAACACTTCAAAACTTGGATATTTTACCTGCGACTATGGCAATAGCTACGCTTGATCGAAGTATGGGTAATAAAACAGGGATGGGGTTAATACTAAAAAAAGCGCTTGCAAAAATTAGCGAACATTACGATTATGCCATTTTAGATTGCCCTCCAGTTTTAGGGGTGTTAATGGTCAATGCGCTTGCAGCAAGTGAGCGAATTTTAGTGCCAGTGCAAACGGAGTTTTTAGCACTCAAAGGGCTTGATAGAATGATGCGTACTATGGATTTGATGCAATCCTCTCAAGCAAAAGATTATCAATATACTATAATTCCTACCATGTACGACAAACGTACTAAAGCATCGTTAGAAGCATACAAAACATTGCAAAGTACATATGGTGATAAAGTTTGGCCAGGTGTGATACCGGTGGATACCAAATTTAGAGATGCAAGCTTTGCACAAAAAGTACCTGTAGAGTATTGTCCTCGCTCGCGCGGTGTATACGCATATAAAGCACTGCTAGAATATTTAATTGAACAAGGTTAATGAATGAGTAAGCAATTGTTTGCTAATGAAAAAGTAATGAAACAATACCTCGGGGCTTTGTTATGTGAAGATGAGCCTGTAGATAACCTTGAGCCAGTTGCAAAATTACTTGAGCGAATCCCAGATGATTCACAACAGCATATTCATTCAAAACCTAAAGAACAATTAAAAGCAGCAGAGAGTACATTTGATAATGACTTGCTCAATGTTGAAATTGAGCCAATAGCTGAGCCAGCGTTTGAAACTGAAAAAGTTAATGAAGTGGTTGACGAGGAAGTAATAGCACCTGCAATTACTACTATAGAAAAGCCAGAGCTGGAGATTGTAACTACTAGCCAATCAGACTATTTTGATGGTGAATTTCAGGCATTGTTTTTTGAAGTTGCTGGCTTGACCTTGGCTGTGCCATTAAAAGCACTTGGTGGAATACATCAATTAGGTGAAGTAAATCATTTGTTTGGTAAGCCGAAATGGTTTAAAGGCGTTATGCTCAACAGAGAAGAAAAGCTTAATGTTGTTGATACTGCGCGTTGGGTTATGCCAGAAAAATATGATGATAAATTAGAGGCATCTTTAGATTATCAATATTTGATTACACTAGGTGATAGCCAGTGGGGTTTATTAGCTGAAAAGTTGATAAATAACATTACATTGAGTAAAGAAGATGTAAAATGGCGTACAAATAAAAGCAAGCGCCCATGGCTTGCTGGCGTTATAAAAGAAAAAATGTGTGCTTTGATAGACGTAGATAATTTAAATATATTATTAGAGAAAGGCTTAGATAGCCGTCAGTAGTAATGACCATTACGGGGTAATAGCATGAATCAAGATAAATTACTGTCAGCAAATAAAAACGCAGATAATAACGATGAAATTTTACAGTGGGTTACGTTTAAGCTAGAGGAAGAAACTTACGGCGTAAATGTAATGCAAGTACAAGAAATACTTCGTTATACAGAGATAGCTCCTGTACCAGGTGCACCTTCATATGTGATTGGTATTATTAACTTACGCGGCAACGTTGTTACCGTTATTGATACTCGTGCACGTTTTGGTTTGCTAGCTGCTGATGCAACTGACAACTCTCGCATCTTAATTATTGAAGCAGAAGAGCAAGTTATTGGTATTTTAGCCGACAGCGTATCGGAAGTGGTTTACTTGCGCAGCTCTGAAATCGACAGTGCGCCAAATGTTGGTACTGAAGAAAGCGCTAAGTTTATTCAAGGTGTTTGTAACCGCGATAATGAATTACTGATTTTGGTTGATTTAAATAAGTTACTCAGTGATGACGAATGGGATGAGTTAAGCGATATATAAGCTTTACCAAATAAATTATGGTGTTACTTAGTATAGCTATATCAGCGTTAGCGGTAGGACTTATATCGCTGGCGTTAATTATTGCATTAAAAAATAAACACGCGAATGAAATTAATGCTGTATCGCAGCAGCTTAAAGATAGCTCTGAGCAGACTCATATTTTGCGCAGTGAAATTTCGGAGATTAGAACCGGGCTCTTAAGTATTGGTAAGCGAGTGCTTGAAGTTGAACAACAAAACCAAGATTTAATACAACAGCAAGCGGCGCAAAAATACGATGACCCTGATGCTAAAATTTACTCTCGTGCTGTAAAAATGGTTGAGTTAGGTGCAGACCTTGATGAAGTAATACGCGAGTGCGAACTACCACGAGCAGAAGCCGAATTACTATTTTCATTACATAAACAAAAAGGTGCTTAGCGCCTTTTTTTATGTGCGGATAAATTGGCTCAAGCCTTAATATTTAACTTACCTTGAAAATCCTGCCAACCTGGCGGAAATTGACCTCTTAATACATACGAAAACGCAATAAGCTCTGCAATAACATAATAAAGCTCTTTAGGAATTTCTTCTCCTAACTCTAAATGCGACAACGTTTTAGCAAGTGCTGCATCTTCGTGGATCATAATTCCTTTTAGTTTAGCCGCTGCTATTATTTCATCAGCTAATTCACCAAACCCCTTAACACTTACAGTCGGTGTGTTACCAGCTTCGTACAAAAGCCCAATGGCTGACTTATTAATAGGTGTATCACTCATAGCTAAACCTTAATATTAATAATTGCGTGAGATTTATAGAATGCCTGATTGTTGGCATCGCCTCGCCTTAAATTGAGCTCGCCAACTTGTAAGCCATGTTTAGCTAGTTTTGATCTTAAATTATCTAAGTGAGGGTGAGCAATTGCACTTACTTCTTGGCTCGAGGCTAATAGCTGGCAATCGAGTGCTTTATCCATTAACTCTGCAGTAATTTGTAGCTGCCCAAGTTGGGCATAATCAAAGTTTAATCTGACAAACCATACATTTTTATCTTCTAATTTACCGGCGCTTGGCTTTTTATACTGTCCAAGTGTTATTTCTGTTTGGGCTGCTTCTGGAGGTAATCTCATCGGTAATAAAAATTGTGCAAGCGGGTTTGTGTCTGGCTGTTGATTTGGTGTTGAGACACTCACTTGGGTAAGTGTGTTTTTAACGTGTACGATTTCGCTGGCCAAAGCTTGTACTTGAGCTTGTTGAAGCTGTTCAAGCATTTTTGCTCCCGTGTTACCCATTTTAAAAGTAGGTATAAGTACTTGTAAGAGAGCATCTAAGCCAGTTTGATTATTAAAACTGATAGGCGTTACTGATTGGCTAATCAGAGGCGCAGCTAAAATACTCACAGCCACCTGCTCAAGCCCTTTAGTGAAACTACTTTGCAGCATATCACCCGCTAGTTGAGTGGGCTGTAAAGTAGCAAGTATCTCACGCTGTATGGTTGCAGGGTTTATGTTATTACTTGAAACCATACGGTTAAATGCTTGATTAATTAAGCGAGTTAAATCAGGGGTGTCTTTTGTTGCCTTATTTGTAATATCAGTAATTTGACTGCTTAAAAGTTGTTTATTGTAAGCCAACCTATCTGTAGGGGTTGTGGCATCAGGAAGCTTTAATAATGTACTTAATAGTTTTGCTTCTATTGGTTGTAGCATTTGACTACGAGAGGGCGCATTAGATAACGGCTCAGTTAACAAGGTAATGCTTTTAGTGTTCACTGTGCTAGTGTTGTTTTGATTATTATCGTTTATTGCAAGCTGTGCTGAGGAGGTGGTAAGTCCCTTAGTGACTACTTCATTGGTAGGGTTAAGCAAGGTGTTCGATTTACTGTTTTCACTAGTAATAAGGGAGCTTAATTGGCTTGTTTTTAAATCACTTGGCTTAGCGCTCGCCACTTCACCTGGAGTAGAATTATTTGTTATTGGCGTGTACGTTGCTGCTGTGTTTGCAGATGTTTGCCAAACACTAACACTTCCTTTTACTAGTTGCGTTAATTGTACAATCGGCGGGAGCCTTGAAAAGTGCTCTGGCAAAATATTGCTCGTATTGTTATTTAACGCAGTACTCACACTTTGAGTAATGTTAACTCTAATTAGCGGTGATTCACTCAGTTGTATAGCTAAAGACGTTTTTTGTTGCGCGGGCGAAGTTGATAGCTGCGTTAACTCAGATTTACTTATTGTAGCAAAAGGCTTATTTTCAAAATATTTAACCGCATCATTAATTCGCGTTTTTAAATCACTAAAACTATTTTGTAGCCACGATTTTATTGGACTATTTAGGGTCAATAATGGATTTACTTTAATATTACTCGCAGAAACGGCTACTTCAGGTGCATTGCTTTTTTGCGCTAAAAGTAACTCGTTAAATGGTTTTGAGAATGAGTTGTTAAGCGTTACTTTTATATTGTTTGTATCGGTTTTAATAAATAATTTATCTGCCTGGTTCACTAAATTTACTTTAATAGGTGTATTAGGTAGCTCGGCAAGTTGTTGATTAGTAATAGGTGTTGTAAATGAACCTGACTTTTGAGGATGAGTTAAAATAGCCAGTTTTGGTGTTACTTGAAGCTGCGCACTGGGTAATAAGGCCGCGAGTAAATTAGTAAGTTTAGTTTGGCTAAGTGGTTGCGAGTGAACCGTATCAGCAAAGCGGTTAATAATATTAATCTGTGCGCCTTTATTAGTCGTACTAACAACTACTTTTAAAGGCTGTTCAGTTGTAAGTAACTGGGCTACGTCTTTATTTATGGCAATACTTGCGTTGAGTTTATCAATAACTAACTTGGGAGACGGGGATACAGCAACTTGAACATCCATTGGTTGGCTTTGTACCTCAGTGCCCGTGCTTACATAATTTAACAAGCGCTGCAATTGTACTGGCTGATTTAAAGTAAGGGTTGTACTGTTTGGCGAGATGTTGAGCTGCTTACCATCAGGGCTGATCTGTATGTTAGCACTGACTATTTTTTGCAGGTTTTGTGGTGCGCTTGTAGTGCCAAGCCTTAATGTTTGCCAATGCTTATCAATAAATACATCAAGCGTAATCGAGTCTTTCGAAAATTGGATGTTTTTAGCCGCAAGTACCTCACTAGGTAACTGTGGTAACTCATTGGTCTGGCTGTGAGCAGATTGATTGATAACCAATGAGTTAGATAATGTTATTTGCGTTGGTGTATTCATTATTTTAAATCAAGTTTTTGTTAATCGATTATAAAGCAATATTCGTATTACCCTATCATTATGGTAGACTAACGCCTAATTTTTGGCAGAGAGAATCGTCATCTTGTTACACATTAAGTCCGTCACCTGCATCAAGCAAGATCGTTGTTTGTTTGCGGATCTTAATTTTAGCCTTAATAGCGGTCAAATCATGCAATTAGCGGGTCCTAATGGGGCTGGTAAAACATCGCTACTGCGTATTATTGCTGGCTTTTCTGTGCCTGATGAAGGGTCTGTTCTGTTCCAAGATCAACCTATATCTAAGTACTATGAAGAGTATGCCAGAGAGCTGCTTTTTATAGGGCATAAAACAGGTGTAAGTACTCAGCTTAGTGCAGTTGAAAATGTTCGCCACTGGTTACAAATTAATGGCTACATAAATGAGCCTGATTTATATCCTATTTTAGCGCAACTTGGCCTTGTTGGACTTGAAGATGTACCCGTTAGAATGCTATCTGCTGGACAACAACGACGTGTAGCGCTTGTTAGGCTTTGGTTAAGTGATGCTAAATTATGGGTACTTGATGAGCCATTTACCGCGCTTGATAAAAGCGGTGTCGCCTTTTTACAGCAGCGATTTACTGAACACTTACAAAGCGGTGGTGCCATTTTATTAACGACCCACCAAGACTTAACGACCCACTTTAGTAACTTACAAACGGTTACACTGGAGTATCGCCACTAATGACTCGTCAACACTCTTATTGGTTGCTATTTAGTGCGGTATTTACCAAAGATGTAAAACTTGCGTTTCGCCAGCGCGCCGAAATTGTAAATCCTATTTTATTCTTCTTAATTGTAATTTCATTATTTCCGTTAGCAATAGGGCCTGAGCCCGGTCTACTTGCGAGAATGGCGCCAGGTATTATTTGGGTTGCCGCATTACTCTCTACCATGTTGGGTTTAGATAAGTTGTTTAGGGATGATTTTAACGATGGCTCGTTGGAGCAGTTAATTGCATCCTCTTATCCATTATCGCTAACCGTACTTGCTAAAGTGGCTGCTCATTGGGTGGTGACAGGTTTACCGCTTGTATTAATGACTCCGCTATTTGCATTGTTGTTAAACCTAGAAAGTACGGCGTTAACAGCAACCGTTTTAACATTATTATTAGGCACACCATTATTGAGCTTTATTGGCGCAATAGGCGCAGGGCTTACTGTGGGGTTACAAAAAGGGGGTATTTTGATGAGTTTACTCGTACTGCCTTTGTATATTCCTGTTTTGATTTTTGCAACGTCGGCTATCGATACCAGTACAATGTCACTGGATTATAGTGGGCAGCTTGCCATCCTTGGTGCAATGTTACTTATTGCTATTATAAGCGCACCAATTGCCATATCGTCAGCTTTAAAAGTGAGTGTAAGTTAATGTGGAAGTGGTTACATCCCTATGCTAAAGCAGAGCGTGCATACCAGTTATGCAATACGTTACTGCCATATTTTGCCGTAGTTACCGTAGTTAGTATGATTGTTGGATGGGTATGGGGGCTTGGTTTTGCACCTGCCGATTACCAACAAAAAGACAGCTACCGTATCATCTTTATTCATGTGCCTTCTGCCATTTTATCTATGGGGGCTTACTCATCAATGGCGATTGCCGCTATCGTTGCACTTGTATGGCAGCTACGAAATGCCGAGCTTGCTGTTATTGCTATTGCGCCTGTTGGTGCATGTATTACTGCTATAGCGCTTATTACTGGCGCTGCATGGGGTAAACCTATGTGGGGTGCTTGGTGGGTATGGGATGCGCGTTTAACGTCTGAACTTATTTTATTATTTTTATATCTTGGCGTGCTTTCGCTTTACCATGCATTTGAAGATAAGAAGTCAGCAGGGCGTGCGGCTTCTATTTTAGCAATTGTTGGCGTAATTAATTTACCTATTATTCATTACTCTGTTGAGTGGTGGAATACGTTACACCAAGGTGCAAGCATTACAAAGCTAGATACAAAAGCAATAGATCCAAGTATGTTTTGGCCTCTTATGGTTAATATTTTAGCCTTTGCTGCTTTTGTTGGAACAGTGACTTTAATTCGTCTTAAAAATGAAATTTTGCAACGAGAAAAGCACCGACCGTGGGTTCGCTCGTTGTTAAATAAGGGGTAATTATGCAGTTTGACTCTTTTTCTGATTTTATTGCAATGGGAGGTTATGGATTTTATGTCTGGCTTTCTTTTGGTACATGCGCACTTATTTTACTCGGTATTTTAGTGAACTCTTTGAGAGACACCAAACGTATTATGGCTTCAGTGGAGCAACAAATAATACGTGAAGCGCGAATTAAAAAAGCTAAGCAGGAACAAATCTCATGAATCCAAGACGTAAAAAGCGCCTATTGGTAATCATTGCCGTACTGTTTGGTATTGGTGGGTCAATTGGTTTAGTGCTTTATGCACTGCAAGAAAATATTAATCTTTTTTATACGCCAAGCGAATTAATTGATGGCAAAGGCCCTAACAAAGAAAAACCACATATAGGTCAAAAGTTACGTATTGGCGGCATGGTTGTGCCAGGCACGGTTGAGCGTAATGAACAAAGCTTACAAGTAAGCTTTAAGCTAATAGATACAGGCCCATTAGTGACTGTGCGTTATCAAGGCATATTGCCAGACTTGTTTCGTGAGGGGCAAGGCATTGTAGCGCAGGGCGTATTAGTCGAGCCTAATGTTATTGAAGCATTTGAAGTGCTTGCAAAGCATGACGAAGAATATATGCCAGCAGAAGTTGCAGAGGCAGTTAAAGGTATTAAGCACGAAAAACCAAAATACAACTTAGATAGTGGTAATTAGCTATGATCCCAGAAATTGGTTATTTTTCTTTAACGCTTGCCATGGTGCTAAGCGTTTTACTGTGTATTTTTCCTCTTTGGGGCGCGCATACTGGTAATCTTCGGTTAATGCGTGCGGCTCCATCTTTAGCAATAGGCCAGTTTGCTTTTGTACTAATCTCTTTTGCTGCACTTATTTATGCAAGTTTAACAGACGACTTTACCGTATCTTACGTAGCGTATCATTCAAGTAGTACGCTGCCTTGGTACTATAAAATCACCTCTACGTGGGGCGGTCATGAAGGTGCTATTTTATTATGGTTAGTAATGCAAGCGGGTTGGACTGCTGCTGTAGCAGCGCGTTCTAAATCATTACCTTGGGTATTACGTGCTCGCGTACTGGGTGTACTTGGCTTTTTAGGTGTAGGTTTTATGATGTACACCTTACTGCTTTCAAGCCCGTTTGAGCGCCTACTTCCTTATTTTCCGGTAGAAGGGCGTGACTTGAATCCGCTGCTTCAAGATCCAGGTATGATTATTCATCCACCATTACTGTACATGGGTTATGTGGGGCTGTCGGTTGCTTTCTCTTTTGCTATAGCTGCATTGTTAACAGGTAAACTTGATAACACATGGGCTAAATGGTCACGCCCGTGGACGATGACAGCATGGGGGTTCTTAGGTTTAGGTCTTACTATTGGTAGCTGGTGGGCGTATTCAGAACTAGGCTGGGGCGGCTGGTGGTTTTGGGATCCAGTAGAAAACGCAGCGCTTATGCCTTGGCTTGTTGCAACCGCATTACTGCATTCATTAAGTGTGACAGAAAAGCGCGGTATATTTAAATCATGGACCGTATTACTCGCAATTGCAGCATTCTCTTTAAGTTTGCTAGGTACGTTTATTGTACGCTCGGGTATTATTGTATCGGTACATGCGTTTGCTACAGACCCCGATAGAGGCTTATTTATACTCGCCTTTTTAGGCATCGTTGTCGGTGGTGGCTTGGCGTTATATGCAATGCGTGTGTCACAAGTTCACAGTGAAGGACGATACAAGCTGGTATCGCGCGAAGTGGCCTTATGGCTCAATAATATATTTTTAGTTGTTGCTACATTAATTGTTATGTTAGGTACATTGTTGCCAATGGTTCATAAAGAAATGGGCTTAGGTAGCATTTCTATTGGCGAACCGTTTTTTAATAAGATGTTTGCAATAATTTTAGTACCGTTTGCTATTTTGATGGGGATCGGACCACTTTTACGTTGGAAGCAAAACAAGTGGGCTTTTTTGCAAAACAAAATAATAATGGGCGTATTAGCAAGTGTTGTGATTACCTGCGCTTGGTTATTCTCAAGTTACGATTTAGTAAAACCACTTACGTTATTAGCGACAACACTGGCGGTTTGGATTGCAATATCAACAGGGATTGATATTTACACCAAAGCAGCTGTGCACGGGAGCTTAAAAGAAGGCTTAAAACGCTTTACTGTAAGTTACTGGGCTATGGTACTTGGGCATATTGGTATTGCATTTATTATTGCGGGCGTAACACTTACCTCGGCTTATTCAGTAGAGCGTGATGTATCGATGAAACCGGGTGAAATAGCACAGCTTAATGAGTATGAATATCGCTTTGATGGCGTTAAAACTATTCGTGGGCCAAACTACAGCGGTCATGCGGGCGTTGTATCTGTGCTTAAAAATAATGAGCTAGTAACACGTTTACACGCCGAAAAACGTAAATATGACATTGGTATGCAGTTTATGACTGAGGCGGCAATAGATGCCGGTTTTAAACGTGATTTATATTTAGCATTAGGTGAGCAATTAAGTGGTGATGCATGGTCACTTCGCATTTATCATAAACCATTTGTACGCTGGATATGGATTGGTGGCGTGCTTATGTCATTAGCAGGTTTCATGATTTTGTTTGATAAACGTTACCGTACATCAGCTAAAACAGCCCGTAAAGATGTTCCGGAGAGTGTTTTATGAACCGTAAAATTTTAGCTATTGCTCCGCTTTTAGTGTTTGCTTTTGTGTGTGTATTTTTATACCAAGGTCTTTTTGCCAACCCTCGTGAAATTCAAACAGGGCGGTTAGGTCAAGAAATGCCAGCATTTAATTTACCTGATTTAATGCAAGACAATAAGCAGTGGACTAACGAGTCGTTAAAAGGTGAAGTTTACTTATTAAATGTATGGGGTACGTGGTGCCCAACATGTTTAGTCGAGCTTGGTTATTTAACTAAGTTACGTGAGCAAGGCGTTAAAATTATTGGACTATATTACGTACAAGGTTACGACGCTGATTTTGATGGCCCGTTTGATATGCAATCACTTCGCAGCGAAGTCACTGATATGCTGCAACGTGCAGGTGACCCTTACCAATTTAATATTTTAGATTTACACCGTACTTTGTCGTTGGATTTAGGTGTATCGGGTGCGCCTGAGACATTTTTAGTTGATAAAAACGGCACTATTTTGTTGCATCACACCGGTGATATAAATCCGCGAGTATGGCGAGCTAAATTTGCGCCAATTATGCAGGAGCTTAAATAATGAAGTGGTTACTACTTACGCTTAGCCTTTTTGTAAGCATGGGTGCGTTTGCACAGCAAGATCGCTATCAATTTGATAACAACAAACAAGCAATATTGTTTGAAGAGTTAACCAAAGAGCTACGTTGCCCTAAGTGTCAAAATCAAAACATTGCGGACTCCGACGCTGTTGTTGCTAAAGACTTGCGCGATAAAGTGCTCGTATTGGTTAAAGAAGGTAAAAGCAAAGACGAAGTGATTGATTATATGATTGACCGCTTTGGCTATTTTGTTCATTACGACCCACCTGTTACACCAGCGACTTTAGTGCTGTGGGTACTACCTGTATTAATTGTAATTGTTGGCTTTGGTTTTATTGTTATTCGCCAACGAAAAGCATCAGTAAAACAAACATGGAGCAGCGACGATGAAATGCTGCTAGCGAAGCTAATTGAACAAAATAAACGTCAGGAGCAAAGCTAAATGATTTTAATGTGGGCGTGTTTTGCCTTACTCACACTGGTTGCTCTTAGCTTTGTTATGATACCTTTTTTAAAAAAAGAGCGTGTTCAAACGATTACTCATAACGCCAATGCTGAATTAATTAGTATTTATGAGCAGCGTTTAGTCGATTTGCAAACTGATTTAGATAATCAACGCATTGATAGCGTAAACCACGCAGAATCAATTGTTGAATTAAAACGTCGCTTATTGAACGAGCTATCACCAGAGAAATCACTTAACAGCAAAGGTAATAACCGTATTTTTGCTTTAACAGGCGGTGCATTTGTTCTTGCACTTACAGGGATTTTTTATAGTTTTACAGGCAGTCAGCAGCAAATTTCGGCTTGGCATGACGCAATGGATAATTTAGCTGATTATGGCGAGCGTGCTGTAATGCAAAAAGGTGAGCCGCTTAGTCAAAATGAGCTGCAGGCTTTTGCATTGGCGCTTCGTACTAAACTTAGCCACTCTGGCGATGATGAAGTTGCTTGGATGCTACTTGGTCGAGTGGCTATGTCGCTTAATGAATTTGACATGGCGCAGCAGTCATTTGATAAAGCACTACGTATGAACCCTGATAATATGCAGGTTCTTATTAGTTACAGTCAGGTTTTATTACTTGAAGGTAGCGAAGCTAATATGACTCGCGCGGCAGGTATGCTTTCAAAAGTGCTAAACGTTGAGCCTACTAATTTAGATGCTATTTCGTTACTAGCGCTGATAGCGTATGAGCGTAAAGATTGGCCGCAAGCTAAAACTGCATTTGAAGTTTTATTGGCGAGCATGGAAAAAAATGATTCACGTTATAACATGATCTCAGAACGTATTGCTGATATTGAGCAGCAAATGCAAAGTGAAGGCTCAGTTATGCCAGTTACTACTACAACGGGTGCTATTGCAGTTACAGTCGACATTGCAAAAGAGCTTATTGATAAACAGCCAAAAGACGGTATTTTGTTTATATTTGCAAAAGCTGCAACTGGCTCACCTATGCCATTAGCTGCTGTTAAGCTGACTAAATATTCATTTCCAATTACAGTTGAGTTGAGTGATAGTAGTGCAATGGTTGCAGGGCTTAACTTATCTAGTGCAGAAAATATTATTATTTCGGCGCGTATTTCTATCGATGACTCTGTTATGCCAAGCTCTGGTGAGCTAGAAGGTCATTCACAGGCGTTAAAGCGTGAAAGTGTAAGTGACTACCAACTTCAAATTGATACATTAATACCTTAAGGACGTTAGATGTTAAAACACAGTTTTACTTTTTTATGTTTATTGATACTAGCCGGCTGTGCTCAAGTACCTCAAAGCAAAGTAGATGACAGAGATCCGCTGCAAAGTATTAATCGTCCATTATATGACTTTAATATGGATGTACTGGATGCTTATTTATTGCGCCCAGTTGCTGTAGGTTATGTTGAAGTAACGCCTGTACCGGTAAGAAACGGTATTGTTAATTTTACAGGTAATATCACCGCACCTGTAGATATGATCAATGCGGGTTTGCAAGGTAAACCGGGTAATGCAAGTGTGAGCTTAGCACGCTTTTTAGTTAACTCTACTGTCGGTCTGTTTGGTATCTTTGATGTTGCAAGCTCACTAGGTCTTGAAATAGTCGATGAAGACTTTGGACAAACGTTGGGTGTATGGGGCGTAGGTGATGGCGCCTATTTAATGCTACCAGGTATGGGGCCAACAACAGCACGTAACCTGACCGGTGATGTAGTCGATAACTTTGTATTACCTGAAGTTGCGCTAACGACTCCACAAACTATTTTAGTATTTGTTTTAAAAGCAGTTGAGGCGCGTGCATCTTTAATACCACAAGAAGGGCTATTAAATGATTCACTTGATCCGTACTTATTTGTAAAAGATATTTACTTCCAGCGTCAAATTTATGAGCTGTACGATGGCAACCCACCTATAAAAGAAGAGCCAGCTGATTTTGATGAAGACTTTTTAGAAAGTTTATAATTGAAGCCAATGATAAAAACGCCAGCTAAATGCTGGCGTTTTTATTGACTGTTTATATAATCTGAACTTTGGCTAGAGAAAAATAAACTTAGATATCATTATAATTCAATATATTAGTAAATACCTTAACCAGAGTTCGGGTTACTTATTTTTCGTTAACTACTAACTGCATTTGCTCATTAACCCAAGTCAGTGCTTCATGATAGGCATCAGGAACTTTTTCACCTAGGTTTAGCTCTTTCGTTAATTCGTTTGCGGCTGACCAGTTAGCTTGTTCATAATACTTAACTAAGTTTAAATATTTTGCCAGCAAGCCTTCATCGTTTAATAAGGCTGCTTTTATGTCATTCGAAAGTGGAAGCTTTTTCATAACGCTTTCCATACTCTCATCTAAAATAGCATCCATAAGAGACATCATACCGGTTAAAAATGCCATGCCGGTATCTTTAAATTGTCCATGGGATATAGCGAGTAACTCACCAAAACGAGCGCGCGTAAGCGATAGCCTAATTAGCTCTACAGGTTTATCTGCTGATACTTGTGCTGCAAATAATAATGATAATAGTTTTTTAATTTCGTTAGCACCAAGCACTATAAGGGCTTGCTTAATGGTACTTATTTCAGCACGCCTTGCAAAGGCAGCAGAATTTGAGTACCTAAGTAATTTGTAAGATAGGTTTACATCACGCTCAAACACATCAGTGATTTTTTTAAGATCCATATCAACGCTTGATGTTTCGTAAAGTAATTCAGCTAATGCCATTTCTGAAGGCGGTAGAGCCTTACTTTGTACCATTTCCGGTTTGGAGAAGAAAAATCCTTGGAAATAATCAAAACCAAGCTCTAGAGCTTGTTGGTAAATTTCATAGGTTTCTACTTTTTCGGCAAGTAACTTAATATGCGAGTGCAGTTTTAAATCATTAAGAACCGTTTTTATTGTATCTATATCAGATGCTAAAAAGTCTATTTTAATAATATCAATAAATGGATAAAAGTGGCGCCAAACAGGCTGATGAATATAGTCATCAAGAGCAATAGTGTAACCTTTATCTTTTAGATCTTTCACTATGGCTAATAATCGCTTCCCAGGTTGCACAGTTTCAAGGATTTCTACAACTACAGTATCTTTGCCCAGTAGTGTTGGGTAGCCCTTTGATAGCGTTTCTAGGGTGAAATTTATATAGGCGGGTTTATTGTCGGTTAAATCTTCTAAGCCGAAATTAAACTGACTACCTTCAATTAGTCGTGTAGTTGCCTCGTCACCGTCTATATCGGGAAATACGTTATCAACGCCATCGCGAAATAAAAGTTCATATCCTATGAGCTTTTTATCTCTGTCTAAAATAGGTTGGCGTGCAGCGTAAAAATACATAAACAGTTCCGTAAGAGTAATCTAATTAGTTATTGTAATAATATATGGCAAAAGACTCAAAATAGCATTACGTATATTTGCTAGATTAATAAATTATCATTAAAAATTAAGGTCTTTCTAGTATTTAATTTATTATATTTCACCAATTCGCTTTAAAATTATTCAACATGAGTATTTTTGTATCAGGTGAGGGCAACAAGTTGGAGATTTTATTATCAAGCATGATATAGTCAGCGAGAATGGTTTTTACCCCAATAGTGTCTTAACTATAAAATTTTAAGAGTCATTATTTGGATTAAAGCCTATTATTAATAATTATGCGGAGGCTAATTTGGAAACAGGAATGATTATTTCACTAGCATTATATTTTATTGTAATGTTAGGTATCGGACTATATGCATATAAGCAATCTACTGACGATGTATCTGGTTACATGTTAGGTGGACGAAATCTATCTCCAAGTGTAGCTGCACTGTCTGCAGGTGCATCTGATATGAGTGGCTGGATTTTAATGGGCCTACCTGGTGCGATGTTTGTTACTGGTTTTAGTAGTACATGGATAGCAATTGGCTTGGTGATTGGTGCTTGGTTAAATTATCTGTTAGTTGCACCGAGATTACGTGTTTACACTGAAAAAGCAAATGACTCTATAACCATCCCAGACTACTTTTCAAATCGCTTCAATGATAAATCCAACCTATTACGTGTTGTATCAGCTGTGGTAATTATTGTTTTCTTTACTCTTTATACTTCATCTGGTGTTGTCGCTGGTGGTAAATTGTTTGAAAGCTCGTTTGGTTTAACTTATGAAATGGGTTTATACATTACAACGGGCGTAGTTGTTTTATATACCTTGTTTGGTGGTTTTTTAGCTGTAAGCTTAACTGACTTTGTGCAAGGTTGTATTATGTTCATTGCACTTATTCTAGTACCAACGGTTGCATACTCTTTGCTTGAACAACCTTTAGAATCAACTTTACATAGCGTAAATCCAGATATGCTTAACTGGATTGGTGCAGGTTCTGCATTAGGTATTATTTCTGCAATGGCTTGGGGTTTAGGTTATTTTGGCCAACCACATATCATTGTTCGTTTTATGTCGGTACGTAGTGTTAAAGATATGCCTAAAGCACGCCGTATTGGTATGACATGGATGATTGTTGCTGCCATTGGTGCTGTTGGTACTGGTATATTTGGTGCAGCTTATACTTATGAGAACAACATTGTAGTTGAAGACCCTGAAACAATTTTCTTAATTCTTTCTGAGTTGCTGTTCCACCCACTTATTGCTGGCTTTTTACTTGCTGCAATTTTGGCTGCGATTATGAGTACTATCTCATCTCAATTATTGGTTAGTTCAAGTTCATTAACAGAAGATTTCTATAAAACATTCTTACGTAAAGATGCCAGTGATAAAGAGCTAGTTGCTGTTGGCCGTATTAGTGTTGCCGTAGTTGCTATGTTCGCTATTTATTTAGCTTACGACAGAGATAGCTCTATTTTAGACCTAGTAAGTAATGCGTGGGCTGGCTTTGGTGCTGCGTTTGGACCACTTGTATTGTTTAGCCTTTATTGGAAACGCATGAACTTTGCTGGTGCGTTAGCTGGTATGTTAGTAGGCGCATTTACTGTGCTAATTTGGATATATGGACCATTTACTATCAATGGTGAAAGCTTAAGTAGCTTTATGTACGAAATAGTACCGGGCTTTATTTTAGCGAGTATTGCAATTGTTGTTGTTAGCTTAGTAACAAAAGAGCCTGAGCAAAACATCACTGCTTTATTTGATGAAGTAGAAAAAGAGCTTTAATTAGCAATTACTATTTATTTTAAAATGAGTAGTAATTAATACCAATCCGCAATAATACTTAATCATTTTGCGGGGCTAAACGTGTTGCTACCGGCGTTAAAAAATTCTCATTTAGAACAACTAAATATCGAATTTTTGCCTAGCTATCAACACGTTTTCCACCCTCAAAGAGATCACTTAATTAAGCGAATTGGTATAATAAAAAAGGGAGCAACTTAGTTGCTCCCTTTTTTATTTAGTTTGTCCCGTCCGAGGAGGGAACATTCTATGAATTAACTTACTTTTTTATCGTTGTTATCTTCAATTGATGCAACGTTATCTGACTTTTTACTTTTTGCTGGCGCTTTGGTAACAGCTGGATCTTTGCCACCTTTCAATATGGTCATAAAATCATCTTTGCTTTTCGCTATTTCTAAAGCAAGTGATTCAATTTGTTGCTCACTAAGCGGTACGTCTACCTTTTCTAGCATCAGCTCAAGTGATTCTGCTATATCGAGCATCTTGTCATAAGCATCCGCTTCTTTTTTGGTAGTAAACGTCATACGCTCGACTCCGTTTCGTTCTACAACATATTTAACAACAACAGCCATGATTTCTCCTGCAAAATTGCTTGGCACCGTGGTTTTTAAAAAACCATTAGATTACTGTTTTTATGTACAGTAATGGTTTGTAAGTAAATTTGCAAGCGCGAAGTATTAATTTTTAGGTGTCTTAAATTTGACAAAAAACGGTAACTTTACTTTAGTTAAGCAATCACTTTGTTGTACCAGCTGCATTTTCAGGATTTCGGATCATAGTGATAATGCGTTTAGGTACACTTTAAGTGATGAACTTTACAGTTCCTTATTTATTGATTTCCTGAGCAATACTCAAAATTAAGAAAAGAAGAATAAGGGCAAGTTTAATGAAAACGTTAAAAAATTTACTCATCATAAGTTTATTATGTTTACTACCCGCGACTACCGCGTATGCACAATTATCAGAAGTAACTAAGCAAATGCCTCAAGCTGAGACAATTAGTATAAATAATGCTGATGCAGAGATGCTTGCTAAGTTACCTGGTATAGGTAAGAAAAAAGCGCAGGCAATTGTGGATTATCGTGAAGAAAATGGCGAATTTAAAAGCGTTAGTGATTTATCGCAAGTTAAAGGGATTGGCAAAAAACTTTTAGCTAAATTAGAGGGGAAACTTACACTTTAATATTTCTAAATAGTAATCAGGGTGCTAGGCGCCCTGATTAAATTGTTTTAGTGCATCGCTTAAGTGCTTTTTAGCAAAGTTAATCTCAATAGGTGTAGTTAATAGTGGATAGCACAATCCGCCAAGTATCAAAAATGGTATTAATATCCAACCTTTAAATACAGTGAATATTAAAAATAGTGGGCTAAGTAATAGCAGTTTTATAATACGCAATAGAACTTTATCAGTTGGCGATAGCTGACTTAATGCAAGCGCAATTACGTCTTGACGCTGGCGTACTTTTAAATGCTTAAGCTGGTCTAATTGGCTTGAAAAAAATGTAAACATATCAAATCGACTTTTTAATTGATAAACGGGCAATAATTATAATAAATAGCGTTAGTGAGAAAATCCCAAATATCACTTCCATCCAAGCAGGCATGCTCATGCCAACAAACTGCCAATCTATATTTCCACAATCCCCGGTAGCTTGAAAAAAGCTAGGTATCCATTCATGTAGTGGCATAAATGATGGGAAATTTGGTTCAAACTCGCAGCTAAATGCAAAAGGGTCTGTGGTGGTCTGCATATCAATATGTTCGCGAGCAATTAAGTATCCCCAAACACTCGATATTCCCCAAATAACATACGCTATCATACGCACAGTTTTACTTTGTGGTTTACTTGAGCCTACAATCCCTGCGCCCAATAACCCCAATACTGCAGTGCGTTGATATATACACATTATGCAAGGCGCTAACCCCATTTTGTATTGAAAGAAAAGAGCGGTAACTTCAAGTAAAAAAACGATAGCTGTAAATAAAAGCCACGGGGTTCGTTGGGTAGGTAATTGTGCAAGCCAGTTCATAAAAATTCCGCGTTTTAATAGGACGTTAGATTATGACGTAGGATAAAGTATGCAGCAACAAAAAGGAAAAAAAAGCTACCGAAGTCGCTTTTTATAAGATGAAATTAATGACTACTCAATTCAGCCTTAGCAAAGGTTGAATGACGTTCTATTATTTTCCCATCGATACATAAGCTCAGTTATATTGCTTACTTATACTAAGGTGATGCATCATCTAAAGAATTTTTTATGGTTGCACTTTTTTGTACTTTTTCTTATGGCAAGTGCGGGATAAGTTAATTAAGCTCAGGCGCTGCGTAAATAAAAATATCTCCATAATAACAATGTACCTACAATGAATATTACTCTAGATATTCATGCATTGTAGCTAAATTAGAGAAACCCAAATTTAATTATTTATTAATTTTAAATTTCTAACCATTTGCTTTATTAATATATATTACTTTACTTGTTAGTTGTGCTTCGTCTGGTACAATCAGTCAGTTATTCGTGTAAAACGATGAGTGTTGATTAATTCGAGTGGGAACTGGATGAGAATTTTTAAAGCGAAAAGCCCAGCAGGATTTGCTGAAGAATATATAGTTGAGTCCATTTGGAACGGCGATTTCCCTCCAGGTTCAATTTTACCTGCCGAGCGAGAACTTTCAGAGTTAATTGGTGTTACAAGAACAACCTTGAGAGAAGTATTACAGCGTTTAGCGCGTGATGGTTGGCTAACAATTCAGCATGGTAAACCTACAAAAGTAAATAACTTTTGGGAAACGTCTGGCTTAAACATTCTTGAAACATTAGCGCGCTTAGATGAAGACAAGATGCCAGAGCTGACAGATCAGCTTTTATCTGCACGTACTAATATTAGTGCTATTTATACACGTGCTGCAATTAAGTTAAATCCTGAACGCGTGATTGAAATTTTATCACAAAGCCATGAGCTAGAAGACACCGCTCAAGCATTTGCTGACTATGATTATAAAGTGCATCACGAATTAGCCGTTGCGGGTAATAACCGTATTTATGTATTAATACTTAATGGCTTTAGAGGTTTTTATTCAAAGATTGGTTGTCATTACTTCTCTGATGCCGGAACTCGTGAACTTGCTCGTCAGTTTTATAAAGATTTAACCATTTTGGCAGAAAATAAAGAGCATGATGGTGCTATTTCTATGATGCGTAAATATGGTCATCAAACGGGTGAGATTTGGCAAAAAATCCGTGGTGATATGCCCTCAGATATAATGGACTAAGTCTAAGCGAGAAACCTGCATTTGCAGGTTTTTTTATATCGGTAAAATTTAGCGCCACCGTATATGAAATTCTAAAAAGTTTAATGTATAAACCACTTCGATATTTTTAAAATTTCTACTTAGTTACAACGCAACTTACACTTTAAAATAGACCTATTATTTAAGTATATTAGTGCAAGTTGCAAGTGTTCGTTATTTTCGATTGCTCACATCGTTAAATGCGATTGTCCTTTTGCAGTGAATAACTTTAGAATGCCAATTAATTATATGTATGCGCTATTGGTTTTTAATTTTTAGCGCCCATATAAGTACCAGCATTGCGAAAGCAATTGAAAACAAACTCAAAATATTTGGAGAATAAAATGGGTGTATTAGTAGGCCGCCAGGCACCAGACTTTACCGCTGCAGCTGTTCTTGGTAACGGTGAAATTGTAGATAGCTATAACCTTCATGAAACAATTAAAGGTAAAAAAGCAGTTATCTTCTTTTACCCACTAGATTTCACGTTTGTATGTCCTTCTGAACTTATTGCATTTGATAAGCGTTTTGAAGAGTTTCAAAAGCGTGGCGTAGAAGTAATTGGTGTTTCTATCGATTCACAATTCTCACATAACGCATGGCGTAACACTGCTGTTGCAGACGGCGGTATTGGTAAAGTTCAATACGCACTAGTTGCAGATGTTAAACACGAAATTTGTAAAGCATACGACGTTGAGCATCCAGAAGCGGGTGTTGCGTTCCGTGGTTCTTTCTTAATTGATGAAGAAGGTAACGTACGTCACCAAGTAGTGAACGATTTACCACTAGGTCGTAACATCGACGAAATGCTTCGCATGGTTGACGCGCTAGCGTTCCACACTGAGCACGGTGAAGTATGTCCTGCTGGTTGGACTGAAGGTAAAAAAGGTATGGACGCAAGCCCTGAAGGCGTTGCTAAGTTCTTATCTGAAAACGAAGGCGAGCTATAATTTAGCCCTTAGTTTTAAATAAAAAAACCGCCAATTGGCGGTTTTTTTATTTGTAGCGTTAGCTCACTTTAAAATAAGCTCGCAAAGTTAAAACGAGAAACTAACTTTAGTGTAGAAGTATCGGCCTCTAGGGTTGTGTACACCTGAGGCATAACCGTATAGATCAGCGTCGCCATCACCAATTGCAAATGGTGGCTCTTCATCAAATAAGTTATTTACACCTAGCGATACTTTAGTTGAGTCAGTAACACGATAAGATGTTTGTAAATCTACCAATGTTTGCGAATCAATCATACGTGATGTATTGCTATCAAAGTCTAAATTACCGTCAAAATCAATATCTGGGGTATCTTCAAACTCACCTACATAACTGATGTTTACGTTTGTATTAAACTCGCCAATTTCCCAGTTTGTAGAGAAAATCCAGCGGTGCTCTGGATAGCCATACTCACCGGTGTAATCGCGGCCATCTTTTTCAAATTTATCTTGGTATGCCCATTCTAAATTAAATTTCAATAAACCTAAGTCATCAAGTGAGTGATTGTAGTTAG
The DNA here is from genome assembly GCF_014164075.1 of Pseudoalteromonas sp. SG45-3. NCBI lineage: Bacteria > Pseudomonadati > Pseudomonadota > Gammaproteobacteria > Alteromonadales > Pseudoalteromonadaceae > Pseudoalteromonas > Pseudoalteromonas sp. SG45-3. The sequence continues at coordinate 80,185 of NZ_JACJEN010000013.1, forward strand.
CTGAAACATCGACCCCAGATACTTCTTGCGAAGAAACGTTTTCAAATGTGCTGTAAATTTTTTGAATTGTTCCTAAGCTATCGCCACCTGTAGGTGTTAAGCGCACACATACAGTACTATCTTGGTTATTACACTCAGAGTTATAAATTGGACCAAACTCTTGCTCATCAATTTTGTTATCTTGAGTGATGCTCCACACATCGACACTTAAACCAAACTCAGCAGAAGGCGCCCAAATAAAGCCGACATTCCATGATTCTGATTCTTCAGCTTCAAGGTCAGGGTTACCAGCAAATTCAATGTTGTAATCAAGTGCATCACAATCAAGGCCCGTTGCTTCACATCGGTATGTATCTACAAAGAATTGGCTTTCTTGAGATGGACCCAAACCAACTTGTGCCAAGGAAGGCGCTCTAAAGCCTTGTGCCCAAGAGCCACGCACTGTGATTTCATCAGTAGGCGCCCAGCGAAGAGCTACTTTAGGGTTTGTTGTTGTACCGAAGTCACTGTAGTCATCGTAACGGCCAGCAAGTTGTAGCTCTAAATTATCAGCAAGAGGGATAGAAAACTCGACATAGGCAGCGTATTGTTCACGATCTGCAGATGCAGATACAGACTCTGTGCCAAATATTAAACCACGTTGAAATTGATCATCAGGAATGTCATTAACGTCTTCTTCACGGTACTCAATACCTGCAGCCATCATTACTACATCATCGCCAAAACTAAATGCTTCGCCTGTAATATTTGCATCAAAGGAAGTCATGTGAGACTCACCACGACGCACTAAGCTTGTTGTAATACGATCAATTACAGCAGGGTCGTTGTATGTGCCACCAAATGGATTGTAGTTTCCTGCATCAATTTCTTGTTGTAAGAAATCAGTACGCACCCAACCTTGTGTTCTATCACCTGTTTGAAGAGATTTACTTCGGCCTTTTTGTACAGCGGTTTCCCAACTCCAGTCATTAAACTCACCTCTAAGCCCTGCAACAAAGCGAAGAGTATCTGATTCAATATCCCATTGGCGTGCGCCAGCATCAACTGTACGGTAACGACCAATTTGAATGTCTTCACCAAATGGATTGTTAGGGTGGCTAGCTGGGACAGTTAAGCCTGCATCTTCATCAAGTGGAGTAGGGGCTCCGGCCGCAACAGACGTATTGTGCTGTACTGCCATTTCTAAAAAGCCCGTAATGCCATTATCAAAGTTATATTCAAATTGAGAAATAGCACCCACGCGTTCAGACGCTGGTGCGATATAACCGTAAGGGCCGTAATCAAATAAACAACTGCCGCTTGAAGTTGCATTTTCAGCAGGACAAGCCGGATCAATTGTTTTAACACCGTCTACATAAAAATATCCAGGGAAGCCACGAGATGAGCGAAAATCTTCACCACCATAAGGTGATTGATTTGCTGTACCTAAGCTGCCCATTTCATCAGAAGAAAGAGATGTATTTTTGAAGTAATCGATAATAACTGACGCGCTACTTTTCTCGCTAGTAGTACCCCATACTAAACTTGCTGTTGTTTCTTCATAATTGGGACCATCAGTACCACCGTAGCCCAAATTAACTTCAACACCGTCAATGTCTTTTTTCAAGATAACGTTTACAACACCCGCCACTGCGTCTGAGCCGTAGATAGCTGAAGCACCATCTTTTAGTATATCGATTCGCTCAATGGCAGAAACTGGGATACTGTTAATATCTACAAATGAGTTTGTGATACCTTCGGCAAATGCACTAATAGATACACGACGGCCATTGATTAGTACGAGCGTAGCATCAGCACCTAAGCCACGTAAACTAACAGCAGCAGACCCATTTGCAGTTGAATCTTGGTTGTTACCACGTGTTGAGAAAGTACCGCTACCCGCTACAGGCATTCTTTCGAGGAGTTGTTGTAGGTTGTCATAACCCATGTTCTCAATATCAGCTCTTGCGATTGATTGAACCGGAGAAGGTCCTTCGATATCTGAACGTTTGATTCGTGAGCCAGTTACTTCAATGCGCTCTACTTTTTTAGCTTCTTCAGCAGCGTAAGTTGTTGTTGTAAAACCTGCTGAAAGTGCGATTGTAGCACCTGCAATTAAGCTAGGTGTAAATGCAGTTGATTGCTTCATCCTTAAGTCCTTGTTGATATGTTATAAATTTAGTTGCTCTATACCAATCCTTTTTAAATTGTTAAATAAATCCCATATTTAAGCGGATTGATATAACAAGCGACGACATTAATATCATGTAACTTAAGTGTTAGCAATTAGACTGAAATGTGATTTTAGTATGGTTTTTTGTGTGTTTTTGGATGATTTTAAAACAGATGTTATGCGCTGAAGAAGGTTGAAATAGGCGCATATGCTTTATTTTGGAAATAACAAATACAGCCTAAATGCGAGTAATAATTAAATTAATTAATTCACAATAAAATTGTAATAAATTATTTACATGTATATTCTGAATGAATAGTAATCTTGTTGTATATTAATAAAACAAATAATAGTTGGTTTTTTAATAAAAAAAACGCCTAACTTGTTAGTTAGGCGCTGTGTTTATACTTTGTGTTTCATTAAACGTTCTTTTTCGCGAGACCAATCTTTATTTTTCCCGTCGTCACGTTTATCGTGCAACTTTTTACCTTTTGCTAGATGAAATTCAAGTTTTACCCAACATTTTTTCCAGTACATAGCTGTAGCTATTAATGAATAGCCATCTCGCTCTGTTGCACCGAGTAGACGGTCAAGTTCGCGTCTGCTTAATAGTAACTTACGATAACGCAACGGATCGCAAATTACATGGGTTGATGCACTATTAAGTGGCTGGATTTGCGCGCCAAGCAAAAATGCTTCGCCATTTTTAAGATGAATATAAGTTTCGGTGATGTTTACCTTACCTGCTCGGATACTTTTTACTTCCCAGCCTTGTAGTTCAACACCTGCTTCAAACTTATCGTGTAAAAAATACTCATGTCGCGCTTTTTTGTTTAGCGCGATGGTATTACTTGTCGATTTTGATGAATTTTTCTTAGCCATAGTGCCCTATAATATACGTAATGTGAGATGTTTTACATCGATTTTTTAATAATGCTTTTAAAAATTAAGCTTTAATTTAAGCAGCATGAAAATTTGGGGAAACGCGCAAAGCTTGCTAAAATTCGCCCACACAGTTGGGAGTGAGTATGCCACAAATAGAAAAAAGTGCGCTGGTTATGTACAGCACTAAAGAGATGTTTGATCTAGTTAATGATGTAGAAGCTTATTCGCAGTTTTTACCAAATTGCTCAGACTCAAAAATTGTTTCACAGCATGATAATAACATGACCGCGAGTTTAGAAATATCCAAGGCGGGTATAAAAAAGTGGTTTACCACCGAAAACACCTTTGTTGATGAGCAAACAGTGTTACTAAGCCTTGTTGATGGACCATTTAAGATGTTAAAAGGACGTTGGCACTTTCAAGAGCTTGACGCCAAAGCATGTAAAGTTCACTTGCAACTAGAATTTGAATTTTCAAGTAAGTTAATAGAGCTTGCCTTTGGTAAGATTTTTAACGATGTTGCAAAAAATATGGTGAGTGCATTTACTCAACGTGCAAAACAGGTTTATGGAGCGAGAGCATGATTAATGTTGAGGTGGTATTTGCATTACCAACCACGGCCACGTGTTTATCAATTGAAGTGCCACTAGGGACTACAGTCGAGCAAGCTGTTATTCAGTCAGGTATTATACAAAAGTGCCCTGAGATAGATGCTACATCGCTAACTTTAGGTGTGTGGAATCGAACTGTAAAAGCTAACTATGAGTTAAAAGACGGTGACCGTATAGAAATATATCGTCCATTAATTGCAGATCCTAAAGATGCGCGTAGAAAGCGTGCAGAAAAAGCTAAAGAAGAAGGGCGTGCAAATAAAATAACGGGTGGCCGCCCACTCGAAAAGTAACGAAAATCGGTATAAACGTGGAAAATTTAACGGATTAAATCACACGCTGACGTTGTTTAAAATGGTAAAAGCTTTTAAATAAACCAATAAAAAAGGTGAGCCATGCTCACCTTTTTTTACCACTTGAGAAATTTATTGCTCGAGCGGTGTAGTAAAGTTTTCAGGTTGGTCATAATCACCTGAAATTGAAACTAACTTTTCATTTTCAAAGTTAATTACTAACTCTTTATTTTGCTCGTTTTTACGGCCTTTATTGAAGCTGTAAATATAACGCCAAGTATTGTTATCAAAGGCGTCTTCGGCAATAGGTCTGCCTAATACGTAAACAACTTGCTCTCGAGTCATATTTACACGAAGTTTTTCAACATCCGATTGCTCTAAAAAGTTGCCTTGTGGGATGTTAATTCGGTATACCCAGCTAGAGCAACCTGCTGCTGAGCTAAGTGTTAAAGCAACGATAAGCCAAAGAGAAAAAGTTTTTAACGACTGCATTGTTAGTTGTGATCCTTATTTTTTATAATCTGCATGATACCGATTAGTCACTGAAGGTAAAACCCTTTTAAGCAATTGTTTTATGTTAAGGGCGTTAAGGTAATGTTTTGACCATTAATAATGAAAAAAGTTTACAGCACATCGAAACGAATATTTTAAAAACGGAGTCTACTTGGTTTTTATATATAGTTGAGACACGATTTGGTCATTGGTACACAGGGATCACGACTAATGTTGAAAAACGCTTTGCAACTCATCAAGCCGGCAAAGGGGCCAAAAACCTTAGAGGGAAAGGGCCGCTTTTACTTATCCATCAACAACAAGTTGGTAATAAAAGTGAAGCAAGTAAACTTGAGTATCAATTAAAAAAGCTTTCTAGAGCCAAAAAAGAAGCATACGTTTTAGCATTTAATACCGGCGACACTAAAATCATTTAGTTAATTTACTTAGATTAAACCGTATTCGCTGTGGGCAAAAGCTAGCTTTTAATATAGCTTTTGCTCACAAAGGAAATATAGCCGTTATAGCTGCTTAGCGATGTTTTTCAAAGGTAGCGACAAGTGCATCGAGTGTTTGAGCGCTGTTTGCCAAGTCACGAATAGCTTGCTCTGTATTGATTTGCTCGCTCATTGCTTTATCGCTAATTTCACTTATTTGCTCTATGTTACGACCTACATCAGCAACCACATTACTTTGCTGCTCAGTTGCAGTTGCAATAAGCGTAGCCATATCGTTTATTTGATTAGCTGTTTCGGCTATCGCATCGAGTAATTCTACTGAGCTTTGCATGGCTCCAACGCTTTGCTGCGCTTTATCTTTTGATTGGCTAATATCGTTAACTACATCATCAGATATTCTTGTAAGCTCTTCAATCATAGATTGAATTTCGGTGGTTGATTGCGATGTACGGTTTGCCAGAGCGCGTACTTCATCAGCAACAACAGCAAAGCCTCGGCCGTGCTCACCTGCGCGAGCAGATTCAATTGCCGCGTTTAAAGCAAGTAGATTAGTCTGATCCGATATCCCTCTAATTGAATCCACAATACTTGCTATATCAACCGTTTTTTTAGAAAGCAAAGTAACTTGCTCTGTTATGCCATCAATATCGCTAGCTAGGGCTGAGATAGTTGCCTGGCTTTGTAATACTTGTTTATGGCTTTGAATGGTGTTCTCACGGCTGTTATCGGTTAACTTAGCTGTATTCGCTGCGCTTTGTGCTATTTCTTGCACTGTAGCGCCCATTTCGTTGATAGCTGCTGCGACAGATATTGTTTGCTCTTTTTGATTATCAATTGCTTGCGAGTTTCGTTTTGCCTGTTCAAATACATGATCAGAACTTTGGCGAATATCGTGGCTTTCACTGGCAACTTGAGTAATCGCTGTTTCTATTTTATTTATAAACTGGTTAAAGCCATTACTTAAATTGTTGAGCTCTGGTTGGCTTGATTCTGGTAAGCGGTACGCTAAGTTTGCATCGCCAGAGCCTAAGCGTGAAAATAACTCAGCCATTTTAGAAAGTGGAGATGAAAGAGAGCGAGCAAGTAAGTAACTAATCAAGCTAGCAACTAACGCGGTAATTACTGTAAAAGTAAATATTTGCCATTGTAGGGTGTTTACACTTGCGAATACTTCACTTTTTGGTACTTGAGCTACAACATATAAGTCAGTGTTTTTAATTGGGGTTGCAGCTATAAGAGTAGGTTCGCCATTTAAGCTAATTTCTTCTAGTGCAAAGCCATTACTATTAAATAGTTGGCTGTGAATATTTGCAGTATATAAATCGTCAATATTTGCTTTTGCTACTTTATTGGCATCTTTATGAAGTTGAATTAATCCATTTTTATCTGCAATAAATACAAAACCTGTTTGCTCAATTTTAAATTGCTGTAATAGCTTTTGCATATCAGTGATGCTTTTTGCAAGACCTGCTAAACCAGTACCATTAGCCTGCTGATGGTTTACAAACATTTTTACATCATTGGCTGACTCTTGATAAATACTGATAGAATAAGGTTGTTTTGATTGCTTAAAAGCAAAGAACCAGCCATCGGCTGCATCATTTTTTAACACACGCAAAAACCCATTCTGGTTCCAGTACTGTGCAGTGTCTCTATTTGCCCAAGATGCTGTTGCTAAATCGTATTGCTGGGCAACACGATTTAATTCTTTTAATAATAAGGTGTCGTCTTGATTACTAGACTGAGCCCACTGTAAAACAAATTCGTTTGATGATAGTTGCTGAGCAGCACCAAGTAACTCATTAATTTCACCGCCTATATGATTACTGATTGTTTGCAGTTTACTAGGTAGCTCTGACTCGATCATACGTTGCTCAATTATGTCTTTAGAGCTGTATAAAGAGGTCAAGCCAATCAGTGCCGCTACGCATATAGCAATAACACTGCCTAAAGCTGTGATTTTTTGAGTAATAGAAAGGTTTTGTATCGTCATGATATTAATTAATTTTACAACTGAGTAGAGGACTATACTAGCACATTATTTATTTAGAGCTAGATATTGCCTACTGTGAAATGAATAGAAGGTAGCGTGTTATGGTTAAAATTTTATGAATATGCATAAAAAAGCCCATAAGCAAAGCATATGGGCTTGGTTTCTAACAAGCGAAACATTTATCGTTTAGGGTTAAACAATCTTTTTCATTGCTGACATGTAGCCACGTAATTTAGCACCTACTTTTTCAACTGGGTGTTCACGAAGGGCGGCGTTAATTTGAATTAATGTTTGGTTATCAACTTGGTTACTGTGCTCGCCAAGGCCTTTACCAATGACATCTGTATCAATTTTTTTCATAAAATCTGCAAGTAATGGCAAACATGCATGGTTATATAGGTAACATCCATACTCTGCAGTGTCAGAAATTGTACGGTTCATTTCAAAAAGCTTTTTGCGTGCAATAGTATTAGCAATTAATGGCGTTTCATGTAAAGACTCGTAGTAAGCTGACTCTTCAATAATACCGGCTGCTGTCATGGTTTCAAAAGCAAGTTCAACACCTGCTTTTACCATTGCTACCATTAAAATACCGTTATCAAAAAATTCCTGTTCTGAGATTTCTACATCGCCAGCAGGGGTCTTTTCAAAGTTAGTCTCTGCTGTTTCAGCGCGCCATTTAAGTAAGTTTACGTCATCGTTATTCCAGTCTTCCATCATAGTGCGTGAGAAAGTGCCGTCGATGATGTCATCTTGATGCTTATTATAAAGCGGGCGCATAATTAGTTTTAGCTCTTCGCTTAGTTCGAACGCTTTTACTTTTGCAGGGTTTGAAAGGCGGTCAAGCATGTTTGTAACGCCGCCGTACTTAAGTGCTTCGGTAATTACTTCCCAGCCGTATTGAATTAGCTTTGATGCATAACCCGCATCAACGCCTTTTTCTATCATTTTATCAAAACATAAAATAGAGCCAGTTTGTAACATGCCACATAAAATGGTTTGCTCGCCCATTAGGTCTGACTTAACTTCAGCAATAAATGATGATTTAAGTACACCTGCACGGTGTCCGCCAGTCCCTGCTGCATACGCTTTAGCTTGTGCTAAACCATGACCTTGAGGGTCATTTTCTGGGTGAACAGCAATTAGAGTTGGTACACCAAAACCGCGTTTGTATTCTTCACGTACTTCAGAACCAGGACACTTAGGCGCAACCATGATTACAGTAATGTCTTCACGTACTTGCATGCCTTCTTCAACAATATTAAAGCCATGAGAGTAGGCAAGTGTAGAGCCTTTTTTCATAAGCGGCATAATTGCACTTACTACAGCAGTATGTTGCTTATCTGGTGTTAAATTAAGTACTACATCAGCTGTTGGGATTAGTTCTTCGTAAGTGCCAACAGTAAAGCCGTTTTCAGATGCGTTCAAAAATGATTGGCGACGCTCAGAAATAGCTGATGCGCGTAATGTGTAAGAAACATCTAAACCAGAGTCACGTAAGTTTAAGCCTTGGTTTAAACCTTGTGCGCCACAGCCTACAATAACTAGTTTTTTACCTTTAAGTGCATCAACGCCATCGGCAAATTCGCCTGCGTCCATAAATTCACATTGCGCTAATTGCGCTAATTGCTCGCGTAAAGGTAAGGTATTGAAATAATTCGCCATTGTTAGTGTCCTATAAAGTCATGTTTGTTAGATGCGCAATGTTTACTGCGCTTACAAACACCATATGTAAAATCGTTGCTTGCGTAAAATGATATATTTGAATTAAAGTGTTTCATAATATGAAATACAGGGGGTTGGATGGAACATAAGCACTTAAACTACTTTTTAGCGTTGGCTAAAACACTTCACTTTGGGCGCGCAAGTGAGCTTTGCCACATAAGCGCACCCACTTTGAGCCGAAATATAAAACATTTGGAAGAAGAAGTTGGAGTGGCATTGTTTATCCGCGATAACCGAAGCGTTAAATTAACGCGTGAGGGGGAGTCCTTTATTGATTACGCAACGGCAACGCTTGCTAATTGGCAACGTTTTAAAACGAATGTAAAAGACCCACAACAGCATATTTACGGCAAAGTAAGTATTTATTGTTCTGTAACTGCATCTTATAGTTTTTTACATCAAATATTAGAACAACTTCGTGCGCAGCATCAGTACATAGAAATAACATTAAATACCGGTGACCCAGCACTTGCTATAAATCGTGTCCTAGATGGCCACGAATTAATGGCAATTGCAGCTAAGCCTAATAAATTACCGTCGCAAATTGCCTTTGTTGATATTGGGCACTCACCACTTTTATTAATTGGCCCAAAAATTCAATGTCCGATCACACAAAAGCTTACACAAAATAGTGATGACATTAATTGGTCTGATTTAGAGTTTATTGTCCCAGAACAAGGTTTTTCTCGCCAAAGGTTAGAGCACTGGTGGCGCAAAAATAATATTCACGGAAAAATCTACGCCCAAGTTGCAGGACATGAAGCAATGGTATCTATGGTGAGCTTAGGGCTAGGCGTCGCAATGGTCCCTAAAATAGTGCTAGATAACAGCCCGCTGCAAGATAAGGTACAAATACTAACACCAAAAATGCAAGCACCTGAAGGGTTTGATATCGGTTTAGCGGTATTAAGAAAAGAGTTAAATGACCCTGCAATCAGTGCGTTGTGGAATATTGCGCAAACTTTAGAAGCAAAAGCAATTTAATATGCACACAGAGCAAGCAAATTAGTTAAATAGTATTAATATAGGTTGCGTATGAGTTTACTATTACTTAACATTGAGTGCTAATAATAAAAACAATGACGCTTGAGAGTTTATTTATGAACCACGCCGTATCACTTGCTCATTCTGCTCAATGCCTTAAAAAGGCGATTCCTTTGATGGTAAAATACCGCATGCCGGTTACGCCTATCAACTATGCAATTTGGTACTGTTACATTCAAGGGAGTAACCCTTCATTAAATGCTGAATTAGACCATGTTATTGCTGAGCAACAAACATGCTCACAAGACAAAGCAAAAGAAATTTTTGATAAGCATTTAACGCAAGACGATCTGGCTTTCTTTCAAGAAATGACTGAAAAGTTCCATACAACCATGGAGCAAGTCCAGCAAGATATAAGCACCACGCTTGAACATTCCAAAAGCTTTACAACAAGTTTAGTTGATTCACAAAATGAATTAAATATGCTTGCTGATGTAAATTCTTATAATGAAATATTAGGTTGTGTAGAGCGCTTAACCGACGATTCTATTGCTATGCAGGATTATGCTAGAGAATTTCAAACTAAGTTAGCTGTTGCTTACAACGAAATAAAAGATTTAAAAGAAGCACTTAATATTTCAAAAGAAGCAGCTGATACCGACACGCTTACGGGGTTTTATAACCGAGGTAAGTTTGATTCAGATATCGTAAAATTTTGTTTTGAATACTCAGAGAAAGCACAGGAAGATTCTCTTGCCGTACTAATTATGTTTGATATTGATCACTTTAAACGTTTTAACGATGACTTTGGTCATCAAAAGGGTGACGAAGTGTTGAGGTTAGTTGCCAAAAAAGTGAGAGAAAATACAACTGAAACAGCAAATATATATAGATACGGTGGCGAAGAGTTTTGTATAACAGCTTATTTTGACACTATTAACGATATAATAGCGTTTGCCGATTGTATACGTTTAGCTATTGCGAAATTAGCGATTCGTAAAAAGCATGATATAACAGCTAAACGTGCTATTTCTGCAAGTTTTGGTTTAGCTATTTTACGTCCATTTACTAATAGCTCAGTTTTAGTTGAGCGTGCAGATAGAGCCTTATATATCGCAAAAACGCATGGCCGAAACCGAATAGAAATAGCCCCTGATATTTAATAAGCATCAGAAGCTTGATTTATTAAGGCTAAAGCCGCTATTAACTTTGGTAACCTAGTAGCTTGTAAGGTTAATAAAAAAAAGTTGTTAGAGTTGGCTTCCTGCAGATTTTATTTGAATTAAAGCATTTGCGAGGTTATCCCTCATTTCCAAAGTTTCTCAAAGCAGTGCCAGCTTAGCCAACGCACATAACTAATTTGAAGGGTTTGTCACTTCAAAAACACAAAAGTTAACATTTGTGTATACAAATTGTGAATAATTGTAACCAGCTAGAGCTAGTTTAAAAAGACCTTGCTAGTATGGGGAACTTACTTAATTTAATACTTTGATGTACGCTGATGCGGTATTCCTTCTCCTTATTAACTGCTCTATGTTTTAGCACTTTGTTTGCTTGCCTTTCGGTGCAAGCAACACAGGCAAGCAAGCATGCTGACGATTATACAGAGCAAGATATAACAACTGATCGCCTGCATTTGAGTTTAAGCGTTGGGGCTGGAGTTATAACCAACCCTTTGCATGGTGGAGATAATATTCCGCTTGTGCTTATTCCACAAATTGCGTTTTATGCAGAGCAATGGTTTTTTGATAATGGCCGCCTTGGCTATTCATTTTCACAATCCCCAAAGCATCACTTTAATCTAGTTAGTGAACTCAACTCTGAATCTCGCTTTTTTATAGACTGGCACCCTAAAAATGTATTTGCATTGCAAAGTAGTGCTCTTAATAATCAGTTTGTAATGCAAAATGAAGCCTCGTCCTCTCGCTACGCTGATATTGATAATTTGCATAAACGGCAAATTGCCTTGGATGCGGGTATTGCATATCACTATGTAAATGATGACCATGTTTTTTCAGTTCAGGCTCTGCATGATATAACCGATGTTTATCGAGGTGTACGCGGTGCATTGCAGTGGCAATATCATACTGTGCTAGGAAAGCTTAAAATAAAGCCAACACTTGGAATAAACTATAAATCTGCGGAACTAAATAGCTATTTTTATGGACTTAATGAGAGTGAAACTCAATTTGGCAAAATAGACGTTGGTAGTAGTTGGCAACCTTATGCTAAAATCGACGCCCGTTGGCCACTGAGTAAGGCTGACTCTCTTCGTTTTCATGTAGCATATTACGACTATTCGGCTATGGATGGCAGTCCGCTCTTTGAACGTACTTATTCAATGACTGCATTTATAGGATTCGATCGTACTTTTTAATATGAAGTATTCAATATTAGTTGTGTTTATTACCACTTTTTTTAGTGGTTTTAGTGTGGCACAAACCCCTGTTTTTAGTGTTTCTCCAAAAGTCTGCGTGGTTTCCGAACAGCAGGATTTTTGCGATCTTGATTTACAGTTTAAATGGCTATTAAACACCTATAGTGATGTCTGTTTGTATCAACAAGAACAACTACTTCAATGCTGGCAGCAGCAGCGTTCTGGGCAATTTAATTATAAAGCGCGTGTTCAGGTGGAGACCATATACTCCTTAATCAATCCTCATACGGGTGTGTTAATAGCAAAAACACAGGTTGAAGTACAAAGCGCCCATGCTAAAAAAAATAGGCGTAGGCTTCGCTCTCCGTGGAGCTTTTTTTAATTTAGGAGCAACTAATGCCAAAAATTTTACTTGTTGAAGATGATCTCGGTTTACAACAGCTAACAAAAGATTACCTTGAACATAATGGCCTTGAAGTCGAAGTGTTAGACCGCGGTGACGAAGTGTTTAATTACCTAGAAAACAATACACCCGATTTAATGATTCTAGACGTTATGCTGCCAGGTAAAGATGGCTTTAGCGTTTGCCGCCAAGTAAGAGATAAATTTACTCTACCAATTTTAATGTTGACTGCTAAAGGTGAAGACTTCGACCAAGTGCTTGGTTTAGAACTTGGTGCTGATGATTATGTAATAAAACCAGCAGAGCCACGTGTATTACTAGCGCGGATCAATGCATTACTACGACGTGGGCAACCAATAGTAAAATCTAGTGAAGAACTGCAGTTTGGTGATTTAGTCATCGATAAAACAAGCCGTATTGTAAAACTAAGTGATTCAGAGATTGTATTAACTTCGCACGAGTTTGAACTACTATGGCTATTAGCGTCAAATGCGGGTGAAGTACTAAGCAGAGAACATGTGCACCAACATATGATTGGCCGTCAATATGACGGACTTGATAGAACTGTGGATGTACGCGTATCACGAATTCGTAAAAAATTAGGCGATAATAGTGATAAGCCGTATCGTATAAAAACCGTATGGGGACAAGGCTATTTATTTGTTTCTGATGCATGGGATCTTTAGAACTATTTAAGGTTAATCGGCTGTAATGGGAAAACTGTTTACCAGCTTATACTTATATATCATTGTTTCATTATTTGTTGTAAGTGGTGTTATTGAGCAGCTGTGGCCCTATGAAGAGTCGCAGCAGCAGGTCTTCTTAGACGATGAGTTTGGGCAATCACTGTGGTTGCTTTCACAAACTCCAAATGGTCTTAAAAAACTAAAGCATAACTTTGAAAGTAAAGTGATTGAACGACGTGATTTAATACTTCCTCAAAAACAACAATCGCAGCTAAATCAAAACCACTACTTATATTTGTATGATAAGCAACAACGCATTGTTTGGTATGTAGATCTCGGTAATGACTCATTACTTCAAGTAGGACCGGTAGGCGTATTAACGCAGCAATCATCTTCTGTTTGGCCGTATTTATTACTACTTATTATTGTAGGCATACCAGTTGGGCTATGGAGCTTTTTACTCTGGCGTGACTTTGCAAAGCTACGTAAAGCGTGTGAAGCGGTAGAGGGTTTGCAAGACTTTCAACTAAATGACTCTTCTAAGTCTTTCTTTTTACCTATAACTGATACATTAAAGGTAATGCAGCAACGTATTGAGTTTTTACTTAGTGCGCAGCAAGAACTTACCTCATCGGTGTCGCATGAGTTTAGAACACCACTAGCACGTTTAAAGTTTGCAATAGTCATGCTACAAGAACAAATGCTTGACGAAAAAGGCGAAAAATACCTAACAAACATGCAAACAGACATTAGTGAGCTTGAGTCACTAGTTTCTGAAATGCTTGAATACGCGCGATTAGACTCTCAACAACCAAGTTTACAGCCAATAAACTGCGATTTAGCTGGGCTGGTAAAAACCACTGTTGAAAAGCTAAATTTTGAAGCTAGAACAACGCTCTCTATAAACCTCCCTGAGCATTTAAACTACTACTGTGATAGCCACTTTATGGCGCGAGTATTTCAAAATTTAATTGGCAATGCGCTCAAATACACTCATCAACAAGTCAAAATTTCATTGCTACAAGAGGCAACTCACATAGTATTGATTGTTGAAGATGATGGTGAAGGGATTGACCCCGTTGAGCGAGAAAACGTATTTAAGCCTTTTACTCGATTAGATAAAAGTAGAGGCAAGGACACTGGTGGCTTTGGTTTAGGGCTTGCTATAGTTGCTAAAATTGTGTCGTGGCACCAAGGAGAGTGTAAAGCAGAAAGCTCAAGCTTAGGTGGTGCTAAATTTATTGTATATTTACCTCTCAAATTTAAGACATAAAAAAAGCGCCTAAGGCGCTTTTTTTGCGGTTAAAAACCAAAATCAACAAGTAGCAATATAATAGACCGCAAGTATTTAAAAAAGTTCTCAATTATTTTTTATTTTTTTCAAGTAATGGCATTAACATTTGCTCAAGGCCATTTAGTTTAACCTCATACATCATCGCTAGTTGGCTACCAAGTTTCGAGTTAGGAAATCCCTGCTGTTTGAACCACACCAAATAAGGTTCTGGTAGTAGTAATAAAGGGCGCCCAGCATATTTCCCAAAAGGCATCGTTGTATTTACAGCTATTTTTAATTGTTTTGGATCCATAAGAGTTACTTAGGTTTTAAAGTCTGCATAAGTGTAAGGGATTTTAGAAATATAAAATAGGCTGTGACGGGCAAGAAACAGCCTATTTTGCGAGGGAGTAGGCCCTCTGATTTAATAATTTTTTGTTGATTAATATAAACCTAGTTGAACTTTAATTAGCTGGGATCTAATTAAGTTATTATTAGAACATGGGGTTTTATTTAACCTACATGGATAGTCTACCTGTTTTTTATGGTCGTGGTTAAATGGCTTGTAAAGGAATGTAAATAGAATTGCTTTTCATTTAAAAACTAATAACAAAGCCTTAATGATTTTAAGGCTTTGTTATTTATAGACGTTATAAAAAGTGATTATTCGTTAAATAGCTCTTGTTTAACGTGCTCTGCAAAACCACTACCTGCTTCTAAGTAAAAGTTATAAGTAGAATGAACACCCATTTCTTCTAGCTCTTTTTGTTGATCAGGGTAGTTTGCAATAGCTGTTACTTGGCCTTTATAACCTGAGGCTTGTAGTTGCTCTAGCGCAAAAATATTTTGCATATGCTTTGGCATTGCAAGCATGACCATTTCTACTTGCGAATGATTTACTCGTTGCCAAAAGTCAGGATCTGTTGCATCAGCAATTAATACGTTGCGGCCTCTGTTAACGTGCTTATCTACCACTTCAGGTTTTATATCTATGCCTGCAACAACATTTGGGTGAGTCGCGTTGATTGTTTCATAAGCACCAGTACCAATACGTCCCATACCAAAAATGACTATTTTAGTATCGTTTAGGTTAACAGGTAGCTCTTCAGCTAAACGAGTTTTGCTTTCAAACTTTAATAGCCAGTGCTCTATTTTTACGTATAGCTCGTTTGAGCGCTTATTTAACGGCGAGGCAATTACAAAGGTAATAGAAACAGCAATTGCCATTACGGCCAGCCACTCAGAAGTGATCATGCCTGTGCTAGCTGCTACTGCACATACAATTAACCCAAATTCACTGTAGTTAGATAAACTAAAGGCGGTAAGTAATGATGTACGTGCGCGTAGTTTGAATATATTTGTGAACACGTAATAAAGCGCTATTTTAATAGGTAAAACTAAAACAAGTATGATAGCAACGATTAATGAGCTAGTGGTTAGCTCTGCGCTCAAGCCAATACTTAAGAAAAAACCGACTAATAATATGTCTTTTAAATTAAGCAGAGATTTTGATAGTTCTCCTGCTTTTTTATGTGGTGCAAACATCATCCCAATTATGAGTGCGCCTAGGTCGCCTTTTAATCCTGCAAATTCAAATGCATGATAACCAGCAACTAAAGCAAAGAAAAAACCAAATAATGGTAATAGTTCACCATGTTTAGAGCGATTTAATACGCCATACATGACAGGTCGTAATAAAGGCAGAGCAATTATTAATGCAATTGCCCATACATTTGGAATTTTACCTGTACTAATCGCTAAAAAGATAACAGCAAAGATATCTTGCATGACTAGTATACCAATGGCTATTTTACCGTGAAGGCTTGCCATTTCTCCGCGTTCTTCAAGCACTTTTACTGCAAATACAGTACTTGAAAAACTAAGCGCAAACCCAACTAATAAAGCACTTTGCCAACTTAAATCAATAAACAGTGGAATAGCGAAAACACCAAGCAATAACATAAAGCCACTAAAAAGCGCGCTGCTAAAAATAATATGCAATGTTGCAGGCGCCCACACTTGGGGTTTAATTAAACTGTTTACCTTTAGCTTTAAACCAATACTAAAAAGAAGAAGGGTTACGCCAAGTGCTGCTATTGTATCGAGCAACTCTGTACTTTTATAACCCGATAAATTTAAAGCAAAACCTGCTAATAAAAATCCAATAAGAGGAGGCAGCTTTAACTGATAAACAGCAAAGCCACACACAAACGCGGCGGCAAAATAGATTAGTTCCATAATTCTTAATATCACTTCATTTGGGGTTGCAGTGTAACGAAAAATTTATACCATTGAAAATAAAAATAGACCTAAAAATGAACGCGTCTAAACAGCTACTTGCCTAGCTGTGTATAAAAAATGCGCATCAAACATATATTTAATCGTAAATAGCATGTAAATAACATTTTTTCACTGACATTGGCTTTTAAATATGGTTAAGATGCGATAACGAAGAAGTTTAAGCAAGAGCAAATAATAGAACCGCTCAGCTTAAGGAGAAATATATGTTTAAAAAGATTTTAGCGTCGGTAGGTATTGGTGCTGCAAAAGTAGATACTGTTTTAGAGACTGAACACCTACAACCTGGTCAGCTTTTTAACGCACAAATAGTCATTACCGCAGGTGATGTTAGCCAAGATATTGCAGGCTTAGATTTATTACTTATGACCCGTGTTAAAGTGGCAGGTGATGATGGCGATTATTTCACCAATCATGTGATTGACCAATGGCGAATTACAGATATAGGTACAATTGAGCCGGGCGAAATTAAAAGTATCCCTTTTGAAGCACGTCTTCATTCTGAAACACCTATTACAGAAATTAATGCAGGTTACAATCAATCTCATGTGTGGCTTGAAACAGGTTTAGATATTGATTTAGCACTTGATCCGAGCGATAAAGACCATTTACATATTTACCCTAATGAAGCTGTTAAAACGTGCATGCAGGCGATGGAAAAGCTAGGTTTTAGCTTAATGAAGGCTGATGTAGAAAAAGGCCATTTGCGCGCTTCAACATTTCAATCGTTATCGGGTTGTTATCAGGAACTTGAATATAAGCCAAATAGCCGTAGTTTATTTGGCATTCAAGAGATCGAGTTGTCATTTGTACCAGAGGCACATAAAACACATGTGCTCATAGAGCTAGACAGGGCCTTTAGAGGCGATGGTTATGTAGATTTAACCATAGAGCATGACCACGTGAATTTATCGCAGTTGTGCGACCAACTAGAGCGCTTATTTGCTTAATATAAACTAACAAGTGAATAATTTTATTAAACCCGGCCTAGGCTGGGTTTATTGTTTATAGGATTTAAAATGCAATTTAAATGTGAGCAGTTTAATGCTTTAGATGCGCATACTCTTTTTACTATTATGCGAGGACGTGTAGACGTATTTGTTGTAGAGCAGGCGTGCCCTTACCCTGAACTTGATGATGTAGATATTGATTTAAATACACAGCATTTATATACACTAGACAATGGGCGGCTACACACTTATGCCCGATGCTATGAAAAAAATGAGCAATACAGCGCAATAGGGCGCGTGCTGGTAAGTAAAAGTGCGCGTGGCAAAGGCGACGCCACTGTACTTGTAAGTAAAGCTATAGAATGCTGTAAAGAGCGGTGGCCTGAACGAGATATTTATATTGGCGCACAAACCTACTTACTTGATTTTTACCGCTCCTTTGGCTTTGAAGATTACAAAAGTGAATATCTAGAAGACGGTATACCTCATCAAGATATGATTTTAAAACTCACTCAATAAATCCAATTTAAGCAGCTATAAAAAAGCCCACTAATGTGGGCTATTTTATTTAAAACTATTTTAAGGCTAAGGTATCATTTAGCTCAATAGTGAGTGTAAAAACACCATGCCAATAGCCAGTGGACATACAAACTTAGTATACCAAGGCCATATTTTCCAAAACAATGTATTGTGAACCTCTGGGTTACCCTCTTGAATTGCTTTTAGTAATGAGCCTCTATACCAAATCCAGCCTACAAATATACAACACATAAGACCAAGTAAAGGCTGAGCTACTTTTGTAGTGAGAGTGATTACTAAGCCAAATAAGCTGCTAAGGTTACACACAATTGTAATGCTAACGACAGCGATTAGCGCCCCAATTAACCACGTTGCTTGAACGCGTTTCATCCCAAAGCGCTCTACGGTGTATGATACTGGCGCCTCTAACATTGAAATAGATGATGTTAAAGCGGCAATACTCATTAACGCAAAAAATGAAAAACCCACAAATAAGCCAACTTCGCCCATTCCATCAAATAAAGCGGGGAGTACCTGAAACACTAATGTATCTTCAGAGAGTAGCTTACCCGTTGTGGCCGAGAATATTTCAACGCCTTGAGCTTGTGCTACGTACATAGCCGGAATAATCAGTAAACCTGCAACAAAGGCTATAAATACATCAATAAGGGTCACATAGGCACCTAAAGAAACAAGATTTTCTTTTTTACTAATGTACGAGCCGTAAATAATCATTACGCTAGTGCCAAGCGATAAAGAGAAGAAAGCTTGCCCTAATGCACTTACTAATAGTTTTGCGTCAAAAATAGATGAAAAGTCAGGAACTAAGTAGGCTTTTAAGCCTTCCATAGCACCATCTTGCGTCATCACATAAGCAATAAGTGCAAATAAAATGCCTAAAAGTGCAGGCATTAAACGCTTAGACCACTTCTCAATACCGTTTTCAACGCCTCTACTTATAATAGCGACAGTTAGTACGATAAAGATCATAGTGAATATAATATTTCGAGTAAGTGATTGCTCGCTTAACCATGTAGATGCTGTGTTGGCACCAACTAAAGTGGCTATAGGTTCAGCTGTGGCGCTGAGCATCCAACCGGCAACAATGGCGTAAAAGCTTAGTATAAAGCCAGCGCATAAAATACCGCCAAAACCAACAGCAAAGGCAAAGTGTTTTTGCCATGGCTTATTAGATATTTTTTGAAGTGATGACACTGCGTTTGCTTGGCCATGACGTCCAATCATAAGTTCAGCCATTAAAGCGGGGTAGGCTAAAAAGAACGCAAGCACTAAATATGCGACTAAAAATGCAGCACCGCCATTACTTGCTGTTTGTGTAGGGAATCCCCAAATATTGCCCAAACCAACGGCAGAACCCGCGGCGGCCATAATAAAACCAAAGCGAGAGCTAAACTCGCCTCTAACTGCGCTCATATTATTGTACTTCTCTATTGTGTGACGGCGGTGACAATCTACTGGAAATGTAAAAAAATAAAAAGTGCTTATTTGCTGATCTAGCACAAATTAATAAGTAAAGTGTATGTTATAACCATCGATTTTAATTGTTGTTATTAAGTCGTTTAAAATAACGAGTTGATTTTGTTTAATAATTGTTAATTACAGTCTGTAACTATTGCTTTACGGATTATGGTGCTGTGCAATAGTGAGAGTAAAGCACGCACCACCTAACTGGGTGCTTTTACTTACTTTAACGCTGCCATGATGCCAATCAGCTACTTTGGTAACAATGGCTAAGCCAAGGCCATAACTCTTATCGGCTCTGTTACGGTGATCTTCCTCTCTAAAAAATGGGCTAAATACATTACTAAAGTTCTCTTGTGCGATACCTGGGCCGTCATCTTCTACCGTTATTATAAGCTGTTGCTCGTGTAACTTTGCACTGAGGTAAATATGTTGGTTTGCAAAATCACATGCGTTAGTTAATAAGTTAGTAATTGCACGGGCCAGCCAGTGAAGATCTGCATTTATTATTTTATCTGTACTATTGAGTTGTACGTTGAGCATTTGCATTTCAAGTTTTGGTGCAAGTTGAACTAAAATATCTTCAAGGTAGGATTTAATATTGGTTGATGAATAGGTTAGTTTATTCGCGTTTTGCTCTAATGTAGCAAATGCTAAATAGCTACTAAGCATCGATTCCATATGATCTAAATCGTTCTCCATACGGGTTAAATACTGTTTTACTTTTTGCTCATCATGGCTATCTAATGCCGCATCTAAACCAAATCGCAGGCACGCGATAGGGGTGCGGATGTCGTGAGACAAGCTCGAGGCCATTAGTTTGTTTTCGGCGACGAGTTTCTCTATTTGGCTAGCCATGCGGTTAAAAGTAAGTTCCACATCTTTTATATAGGTAAAGTGCGATACCTTTATTCGGGCTTGAACATTACCAGAGGCAAACTTTTTAGCGGCTTCATTTAAGACAGTTAGTCGTTTAGCTAAGGGCGCGATAATAAACCCCATAAATACACATAGGCCTGCGTAAAATAGTAGAGTTAATATAATGTCGTTATGCTGCTCGCTATCAAAAATTTTATCTAAGCGCATTGATAAGTGAAAAGGATTTAAAACGTCGCTACTATAAAGCATATAAAAGCCTTGCTGATCCTCTAAAATCAGCCCACCTGGCGTGTGCATTTGTAATAATAAAGAAGGTGGTAAGGCGAGTGACTCATTTGGCTTGTAGTCAATTAAAACATCAAACTCTCGGGCTAGTTGTTTTACATAATCGCTGCGCTCAGATGTAGGTATGTTAGCTAACTGCTTATTAAAACCCATGATCATTTTACTTTGCTGACTAAATTCATCTTGTGGGGTATGCGCTTGTTGACTAAAAGCATCAATAAGCCAGCCCAATACCACAATAGATAAAAGTGCACTGCCTAGAAGCGATATATAAAACTTTTTCATTTATTTATTCATCGCTCTATTACCACGCGGTAGAAACAAGTAAATATCCACGGCCCCAAATAGTTTTAATTTTTTCGGGGTTTTGTGGATCATCATTAAATTTTTTACGAAGTGCAGAAATAAGTACATCAACACTTCTATCAAGCCCGTCGTACTCTCTACCTTTCGTCGCTTTAAATACGGCATCGCGTGAGACAACTTGACCTGCATTGCTTGCAAGGTAGTGTAATAATAGATATTCGGCGCTTGATATGTTTATATCTTGCTCGTTAAGGGTCACATTTCTAGATTCGGTATTAATACTAAGTGCACCAACTTGAATAATGCTTTGGCTAACCTGTGGCTTATTTGGCTCATTGTTTTGACGCAGTGCTGCTTTTATTCGCGCTAGTAATGCACGCGGACGCACCGGTTTCATTATGTAGTCGCTTGCGCCAACTTCTAAACCAATAACTTCATCCATCTCTTCATCGCGTGCGGTGAGCATTATAATAGGCGAATTATAAAAGCTACGAAGCTCTCTACATACGCTAATACCATCTTGCCCCGGGAGCATAATATCAAGGAGCACAATATTTGGGTTTAACGTTTTGACCTTGCTAACAACTTCGTCACCACGATGACAAACATGCGTTGTATAGCCTTGCTCTGTTAAATATTCAGCAACCCATTGCGCTAGTGATGCATCGTCTTCAACAAGTAAAATAGTGCCGTAGTTATCCATAAAATATCCCTAATACGATTGGTATTAAAATAGTCGCCAGCGGCGTTTTTTTTGTCTGTTTTGATAAACCCATTGTAGTTTTACTTCTGCTGTACTGATGACTTTGGATGTATTGCTATCAAATAGTTCAAATGAAATGCTTTGCTGTGAGTCAAAAGCATAATTTAAAGTACCACTTTGTTGCTTTAGCCAACATTGCATAATGTACTTTGAAGTTGCATCGCGTAGGCAGTAATTACCAATGATAGGCTGCTCCCACGTAAGTGTAACATCGGCATAGCAATTACGCCCTTCGCGCAGTGCAACGCAAGTGTCGGGTAGTGCTATGAGTGCTTCAGGGGGGTCCTGCGCTTTAACAGTAAAGGTACTGGGAAAGATCAGTAATACCCAGATCCATCTAAAATACATAACGTAGGCCTACCTTGGCTTTATGTTGATATCCTTGGGAAATAATTGGACTGTCGTCAATTTCTTTTGAAAACCATGTAGTAAGCCAACCGGATAAAAACACCCAATCTTGGCTTATTGGATATTCAGCATGGAACTCAAAGATGATACTAGTACTGGCATTGCTGCTATAAATCGGGCGAAGGCTGGTGGCTTCATCGCTATCAATGCCAAAGTAATAATTTGTAAAGTCAGCAGAGTAGGCGCTTAAACCAACACCAGATCTAAACTCCCAGTTTCGCCATGGCAAAATGTGGGTAAAAAAGCTATTTATAACCCAGCCATTATGGGCACCAGATACGTCATGAAGGTATTCAAAGGAGAATTGTGAATTTTCAAATCGGCGCGAGAGCCTAAGACCAACATCAAAATCGTAATTACGTTTTTTAATACCTTGGAGTTCTTTTATAACACCCTGGTTATAAAACCCGAGGCCTTTTTCGTCAAACCCGGCTTGAGTATTTGTGCCAAGTATATCTAAGCCCCAATCAAATTTATCTATAAGGCTGTAACCAATTACAAGACCACCGCTGAGTTGATTGTGATCAAAATCAAGATAAAATTTATCGTAAGAAACAGCAAGACTTAAATCAAGCTCAACGCCTTTATCGTAAGATTCGATACCGATTAGGTAAGAATCTTCAATATAAAAGCCCGCACCTGCACTCCAATCCCACGCAAAGCCTTGGGTTGGTTCTAACGTATTGTCTGCATAATAGCGATTACTTGCCATACTTGTGGTGCTAAAAATAAAGCAAAAAAGCAATGTTATGCTAACTAAAGTATGGTTAAGCAAAGTGTTTTTCATCCCTATGGGGCCTAATTATTATTTGTTATTAAGCGTAGTATATTGTTAATTCGTTCCTTTAATCTGTAAAAAAATGTAGTAAGTGTTAGGTCTGTTGAACTTTCAAGGTTAAATTTTCAGCAGCCTGTTTGGTATTTAGGCAAGGCAGAGCCTATGCAGTGTGGCTATTCCCCATAAATGGGCGATAACGTAGCATTAATGCCAAACAGGCGCTGCCCAAAGTGTTTTTCCTAAGGGCTATTTACGCTTTGTTGCTCGGTTTTTACTTATTATTACATGGATGTAAGCCATTAGAATAACGCAGGAGCAGTTATCGAGCCCACTAGGTTACAAACCTAACGCCGCGATTAAATAGCCCCTAGTTTGAACAAATTTTAATTCGTAAAGATCAACAGACCCTAATTTACTGAACTTTAATTTTATCGATTAATATACTGCTTAAGTAAAACTGCATCATAGGCGTTAATGCGCTTACTTCTGTTCTGTTACATGGACCACTAAGCTTGGCAAGGCTAGATAACTTTGACAACGTTTTGTACTGAGGAATTTGAATGTCTTTTCCAAGTCTTTCCATGCGGGCTTCATCAGTATTTTGCTGATGGACAAAAGCGACAACCTCAAGCTCATTAGTTATTTTTTGCTCTTCGGTGAAACTATAAACTAGTGGCTCACGATGAAAACTTGCACTATCAATAGAAGATTTAGCAAACCAAACAACATCACCTGATGCTTTGTGTGTGAGGCGCATACTTACTTGTGCAAATATTGCAGCGCATTCCTGAGTTGGGTATTGCTGAGCAATATCTGAATATAATGTAAAAGGGTTCTCAGGTTGCTTTATTGCGTACTTAACATCGTCAGTGAAAGTTAAATCAAGTTGCTGAATAGTTAGTGTGTAGTCGCTGTTATTTTTAGTGGTTACTTTTAGTTGTTTATCGTTAAGTGCTTGGCTAATTTGCGATAAAAGTTTATCGGTTACACTTGCCTTATCGGTAATAATTTTTACAGTTTGGTTTCTAACTACCTTATGTGCAGGAAGTTGAACGGATTTAACTTTTGGGGATGAGTGTTCTGTGGTGTACTCAAGCTGGTAGGTCTGACTTTTTAATGTTGGCTTTAATGGCATAGCCAGTGGCTCGGCCGGCTGCTTTGTAAGAGTACAACCAGTTGATAATATAACAAAAAGTGACACAACTAAAAAACGCATAAGTACTAAACACTCACTAAAAACCAAATAATCGTCGTATTGTACGTTAGTCCAAACAAAACTTCATGATATTATCTACATAGATGTAGTTAAAAAGATAAAATTTATAAAAATGAAGTATCTCAAATCTTTATTGTATAGCCTACCTGCTTTGTGTTTGTTGTTTAGCTCTGTGAGTTATGCAGCAAAAGCAGATCCTGATTGGGATGCATTTGTAAAAAAGTACGGCCGTTATACGCAAAAAAAACTGAAAAATAAAGGTATACCAGGCGCTGCACTTTCGATTGTAAGTACAAATAACTCAGACTACATACATACTATGGGTGTAACTAAAACCCGAAATGGACAAAAAGTAAATAAGCATACCCGGTTTAGGCTCGCGTCTGTTTCTAAAACATTTGCAGGCTCGTTATCTGCTAAATTAGCCAATGAGGGTTTACTTAAATTAGATAAAGCTGTTAGCGATTACATAACTGAGTTCAAAGGGACTGTTTATCAAGATGATTTAAAGGTATTTCACCTTCTAAGTCATGCAAGTGGTTTAGTGCCTAATGCGTACGATAATTTGATAGAGTCTCGTATGGATTACCCCAGTATTGTTGAAAAATTACTTAGTGTTAAACCTATTTGCAAACCAGGCGAATGTTATGGTTATCAAAATGTTATGTTTAGCCTTATAGGTAATGTGATATTACAAAGCAGCGGTAAAAGTTACGCGCAGTGGTTACGAGAAACTATTTTTGCGCCTTTAAAAATGAGTGATGCCAGCTTAGGTTTTGAATCTATGGTTCAGGATGAAAATTACGCATTACCACACGTGCGCGGTACAAAACGTTGGTATAGCGCTAAGCTTAAAAAAAATTATTATAAAGTGGGACCTGCAGCGGGTGTAAACGCAAGTGCAAGTGACATGGCCATTTGGTTAAAAGCCCAGCTAGGGCAATACCCTGATGTTTTGTCATTGGATACTCTAGCAAAGCAAACGCGTCCTTATACACATACAAAAAAAGAAATGCATCGCAGGGTGTGGAAAAAACACCTTAATGAGGCTTATTACGGACTAGGTTGGCGGGTTTATAATTATGCTGATGAAACGCTTTACTATCATAGTGGCTGGGTGCAAGGATATCGAAGCGATGTGGTTGTGTTTCCCCAATTAAATGTTGGTTTTAGTTTAATCGTTAATGCTGAAACCGGTGTAATAAATGAATTAACGACTGAATTTATCGACAGGCTATTAGAATACAAACGAGGTAAAAAAATATGAATAAAATAATATTAGCAATCACTTTTTTAGCCTTGTCATTTAATTGTAGTTTGGCATTTGCCGCACCTGACGAGGTATATTTGTTTCGTCATAGCGAAAAGTTAACGGGGAAAAACCCAGCGCTCTCAGAAGAGGGGAAGGCACGTGCAAATAATTTAGTTACTTTGTTTAAAGAACATCAAAATATACATCTTTTTAGCAGCAACTATAAACGCACGTTGCAAACAGCCGCACCTTTGCAGGCACATTTTAATACCAAATTAAATGTGTATAACGCAGGTGAGCTAGGTGATTTAAAAAATGAGTTACTCAAACTAAAGGGTGTAGTTGTTGTTATTGGGCACAGTAATACGACGCCGCAACTGGCTGAACTACTCTCCAATGAAAAAGTGCCAGCTATGAGTGAGACACAATTTACTCAGTATTTTATATTGCATAATAAGCCCAGAAGTAATGGCACTGATTATGATGTAACGCACCATACAATGAGCTTTTAAATTAAAAAGTGTTAGGTAACAAAAAACCAGCATTAAGCTGGTTTTTTAATTTAAACGTACTAAATCCTTTAAATAGGATTAATTAATTACGTGGTAAATGTATTTTTTTCTCAACACTTTGACGATAAAGCACAATAGTGTGACCTATCGTTTGTAGCTTAGTCGCACCAGTTTCACGTACGATTGCTTCAAAAATAAGTGCTTTTGTTTCACGATCATCAGTTGGAACTTTAACTTTGATTAATTCGTGAATTTCTAATGCACTTTGAATTTCGACTACTACGCCTTCGGTTAAACCGTTAGAACCTAGTAAAACTACAGGCTTGAGGCTATGTGCCTGACCTTTTAAAAACTGCTTTTGTTTGTTTGATAATGTCATGTTTATACAAATTTTGCTGAATATGGCTTGAATTAAGGGTATTCTAACGCCATCTAGAGAATATTACTAATTAGTTGCGTGTTAATTTATGACAAATAAAAAACAGTCAGCCAGTTCACAGCGATGGCTGAAAGAACATTTTGATGATAAATATGTTCAAGAAGCGCAAAAAAAAGGCTGGCGTTCACGAGCGGTTTTTAAATTAGATGAAGTACAAAATAGAGATAAGTTACTTCGCCCTGGTATGACCGTTGTTGATTTAGGAGCAGCTCCAGGAAGCTGGTCACAGTATTTGGCAGAAAAAGTAGGTGACAAAGGTCAAGTAATTGCCTGTGACATATTACCTATGGACTCACTTGCGGGTGTTGACTTTTTACAAGGTGACTTTCGTGAAGAAGCTGTGTTAAATGCGTTGCTAAAACGTATTGATGGTAAAAATGTTGATGTGGTACTCTCTGACATGGCACCAAATATGAGTGGTAATAACTCAGTAGATCAAGCGGGTAGTATGTATTTGGTAGAACTTGCGCTGGATATGTGTAGTCAAGTACTAAAGAAAAATGGCGCATTTATTGTTAAGGTTTTCCAAGGTGAAGGCTTTGATCAATACTTGCAAGATGTACGTAATAGTTTTAAAGCAGTGAAAATACGCAAACCTGATGCCTCACGTGCCCGTTCTCGGGAAGTATATATAGTAGCGACTGGATACAAACTGTAGTACAGTTGCTTGGCGTTTAGTTGAATTTAAATTAATTGGATACAAGAGGTTAACCCCTTGAGCGATATGGCGAAAAATTTAATACTATGGCTGGTGATTGCAGTTGTGCTGATGTCAGTCTTTCAGAGCTTTAATGGTGGCGAGCAAGTTGATCGTCAAACAAGTTACACTCAATTTGTTAAAGATGTCCGCAGTGGCTCTTTACAAGAAGTTATTATCGACCGCGGTACAGGAAATATTACTGGTACTAAGAGCAGTGGTGAACGTTTTCAAACAACGATGCCAATGTACGATGAAGACTTAATAAATGATTTACTTAAAAATGATGTAAATGTGAAGGGTGTACAACCTGAAGAGCAATCATTCTTAGCAAGTATATTTATTTCTTGGTTCCCGATGATACTGCTTATTGGTGTATGGATATTCTTCATGCGTCAAATGCAAGGCGGCGGCGGTAAAGGCGCTATGTCATTTGGTAAGAGTAAAGCTCGTTTAATGAGCGAAGATCAAATTAAAACAACGTTTGCAGATGTTGCTGGTTGTGATGAAGCGAAAGAAGATGTTACCGAATTGGTAGACTTTTTACGTGACCCTTCTAAGTTTCAAAAGCTTGGCGGTAGTATTCCTAAAGGCGTACTAATGGTTGGTCCTCCTGGTACTGGTAAAACGTTACTTGCAAAGGCTGTTGCGGGTGAAGCGAAAGTACCGTTTTTTACAATTTCTGGTTCAGATTTTGTTGAAATGTTTGTCGGTGTGGGTGCGTCACGTGTACGTGATATGTTTGAACAAGCTAAAAAAGCGGCACCTTGTATTATCTTTATAGATGAGATTGATGCGGTTGGTCGTAAACGTGGCGCAGGTATGGGCGGCGGTAACGATGAACGTGAGCAAACACTCAACCAAATGCTAGTAGAAATGGATGGTTTTGGTGGTAACGAAGGTATTATCGTTATCGCGGCAACTAACCGACCAGATGTTCTAGATCCTGCATTACTTCGTCCAGGTCGTTTTGACCGCCAAGTAGAAGTTGGTTTACCTGATATCCGTGGTCGTGAGCAAATACTTAAAGTACACATGCGTAAAGTGCCATTAGGCGATAACGTAGAGGCGGCTCTTATAGCGCGTGGAACACCAGGTTTTTCTGGCGCTGATTTAGCGAACTTAGTAAACGAAGCTGCACTTTATGCTGCACGTGGTAATAAACGTGTTGTAAGTATGGCTGAATTTGATGCTGCTAAAGATAAAATCATGATGGGCGCAGAGCGCAAAACCATGGTGATGAGCGAGCAAGAAAAAGAAATGACAGCATATCACGAAGCAGGCCACGCAATTGTGGGCCGTATGGTTCCTGAACATGATCCAGTTTACAAAGTATCTATTATTCCACGTGGCCGTGCGCTAGGTGTAACAATGTACTTGCCTGAACAAGACCGTGTTAGTCATTCAAAAGAGCTTTTAGAATCAATGATTTCAAGCCTTTATGGTGGCCGTATTGCTGAAGCGCTTATTTATGGTGCTGACAAAGTAACAACGGGTGCAAGTAACGATATTGAGCGCGCAACTGATATTGCACGTAAAATGGTTACACATTGGGGTTTAAGTGAAAAGCTAGGTCCATTGCTTTACGCTGAAGATCAAAACGAGATGTATATGGGTGGTGGCGGAAGCCGTGCATCTAGTATGTCGGATGATACTGCTAAAGTAATTGATGCTGAAGTACGCTTGTTTTCAGATCGTAACTACCAAAGAGCAGAAGAAATATTAAAAGAAAATATTGATATTCTTCACTCAATGAAAGACGCGTTAATGAAATACGAAACAATAGACGCTAAGCAAATTGATGATTTAATGGCGCGCCAACCAGTGCGTGAGCCGCGCGATGCTCATGACCGCCATGAAGCTAAGCCGGTAAAAGAGCAAGAGCCTCAAGAGCCAGTGCTTGATGAAAGTCAAAAAGCGGATGATTCATCGAAAAAAGATGAAACAAACCTTGATGACAAAGCTGAATAATCGTTAAAATAGTAATGAAAGCCCCGAATTTCGGGGCTTTTTTGTATCAGCTATTTAGAAAAAGAATAAAGGTTGGCAATGACTAACATATTAAAGCTTCCGAGAGGGCGTACGCTTAATCTTGAAAAGCCCGTTATTATGGGAATATTGAATGTAACGCCAGACTCATTTTCTGACGGCGGGCAGTTTTTAGACCCCAAAATAGCGCTAAAACGCGCAATGCAATTGTTAGAGGATGGTGCGCAAATAATTGATATTGGGGGGGAGTCTACCCGCCCAGGCGCACCAGATGTGAGTTTAAAAGATGAACTTGCCCGAGTAATCCCCGCTATTAAAGCGATACGTCAGCACAGTGATTGCGTTATTTCAATTGATACCAGTAAAGCACAAGTAATGGAGCAAGCAATACTTGCAGGGGCAGATATAGTCAATGATGTAAGAGCTCTACAAGAAATAAACGCCTTAGAAACGGTTGCGCAGTATGAAGATGTAGCAATTTGTTTAATGCATATGCAAGGGCAACCTCGCAGCATGCAGTGCGCACCTCATTACGACAATCTGTTTGCAGATATAAATATTTTTTTTAGTGAACGTATTAAAGCATGTGAAACAGCAGGGATTAAGTTTGAGCGACTTATTCTAGACCCTGGTTTTGGATTTGGAAAAACACTTAGCCATAACTATCAAATATTGGCTAAGTTTGATGATTTTAACAAGTTAGGTTTGCCATTATTGGCCGGATTATCTCGTAAGTCGATGATAGGTAATCTATTAAATAGAGAAACAAATGAGCGATTAGCGGGCAGCTTAGCGGGTGCGTTAATCGCGGCGCAAAATGGCGCAAAAATTATTCGTGTACATGACGTTAAAGAAACCGCAGACGTACTTGGTGTATATCAAGCCTGCGAGAAAGGAATTGCATAATGAAAGAAAGAAAATATTTTGGTACTGATGGCGTACGTGGTCTAGTAGGAACGCCACCTATTAACCCTGAGTTTGCAATGAAGTTGGGTTGGGCTGCAGGGCGCGTATTATCTCAAAGTGGTACTAAAAAAGTCATTATAGGTAAAGATACGCGTATTTCTGGCTACATGCTTGAAACTGCACTTGAGGCTGGTTTAATTGCCGCTGGTATTGATGTTGTATTACTGGGTCCAATGCCGACACCTGCAGTTGCGTATTTAGCGCAAACATTTCGTGCAGAGGCAGGTATAGTAATTAGTGCCTCACATAACCCTTATTACGATAACGGTATTAAGTTTTTCAATGGGCAGGGTCTAAAGCTTGACGATGAAGTAGAGCTTCAAATTGAAGCGATGCTTGATGAGCAAATGACATGTGTTGCTTCAGATAAACTAGGTAAAGCTTCGCGTTTAGTTAGTGCAGACGGCCGTTATATAGAGTTTTGTAAGAGCCAGTTCCCCCAAGGGTTATCTTTAGAAGGGCTTAAAATTGTTGTCGATTGCGCAAATGGCGCTACATACCATATAGCTCCTTCTGTCATGCGCGAACTTGGCGCTGAAGTTATAACACATGCATGCGAGCCTAATGGCGTTAATATAAATCATGAATGTGGCGCTACTCATGTAGATACCCTTAAACGCAAAGTGCTTGAATTTAAAGCTGACGTAGGTATTGCATACGATGGGGATGGCGATCGTGTAATGATGGTTGATCATAATGGTCGTGTATTTGATGGTGACGATTTAGTTTATATTATTGCTTGCCAAGCTGCCGAAGATGATATGTTGGGTGGAGGTGTAGTTGGCACTGTAATGTCTAACATGGGTCTTGAAAATGCTTTAAAAGCAAAAGGTATCGAGTTTGCTCGCAGTAAAGTGGGTGACCGCTATGTAATGGAATTACTACAGCAAAAAGGCTGGAAAATTGGCGGTGAAAGCTCAGGCCATGTATTAAATTTAGATTTAATTAGCACGGGTGATGGCATTATATCAAGTTTGCAAGTACTTGCAGCTATGGTTGCACAAAACCGTACACTACAAGATTTGGGTGCTGGTTTTACTAAATATCCAATGAAAATGATTAACGTGCGCTATACCGCTGGAACAGATCCGACAAAAGCGCCAGAGGTACTTTCAGCTGTAGCAGAAGTTGAGCTTGCTTTAGGCGACAAAGGCCGAGTTTTACTGCGCAAATCAGGCACAGAACCTGTTGTTCGTGTTATGGTTGAAGCCGAGCAAGAAAAAATTGTAATAGACAGCGCTCAAAAAATTGCAGCTGTTGTAGAATCTATGAGCAAACAGACTGATTAATAACAATAACCTCTTGTAACTTTGGGCGAGAAAAGTTAATATCTCGCCCGCTTTCTAATGTGGAGTGGAAAATGGCAATACGCAAGGCGATGGTCGCAGGCAACTGGAAAATGAATGGTTCGTTAGAGCTAGTTAAACAAATGTCTGATGCTATTAACGATGTAAAATCACAAGAGATGGACATTGTTTTATTTCCTCCATTCCCACTTGTACCTGCGATGATAGCTAGTGGTGTTTCTACAGGTGCTCAAACTGTTTCTGAAAATACACCTGGTGCGTTTACCGGTGAAGTAGACGGACAGCTTCTAAAAGACTTAGGTGCAACTTACGTACTCGTTGGTCACTCTGAACGCCGCAGTATTTATAACGAAAGTAATGAAACTGTCGCTGAAAAGTTTGCTAGAGCACAAGAAGTTGGGTTAACACCAATTTTATGTGTTGGCGAAAGTGAAAGTGAGCAAGAAAACGGTCAAACCGAACAAGTCGTTGCTGCACAAATTGATGCAGTAATTGAAAAATTAGGTGTAGCAGCACTGAAAGATTCTGTGATAGCATACGAGCCCGTTTGGGCCATAGGCACAGGTAAGACTGCATCGCCAGAGCAGGCACAAACTGTTCATAAATTTATCCGTGATAAAATTGCTGCACTTGATAGCACTTTAGCACAAGGGCTTTCCATCTTATATGGTGGTAGCGTTAATGAAAAAAATAGCGAATTATTATTTGCACAAACAGATATAGATGGCGGCTTAATTGGCGGCGCAAGTCTAAAAGCAGAATCTTTTTCTGCAATCTGTAACAGTGCAAAAGGGACTGTATAAGATGTACGAAATTTTATTAGTAGTTTATTTAGTTGTGGCTCTAGCTCTAGTTGGAATGGTTTTAATTCAACAAGGTAAAGGCGCAGATATGGGTTCTTCATTTGGTGCTGGTGCTTCAGGCACGGTTTTTGGTTCGTCTGGTGCTGGTAACTTTATGACAAAAACAACCACAAGCTTAGCAACAGTATTTTTTGTTTTAAGCATTGTGCTAGGTAACCTAACTGCAGGTCAAATTAAAAAGACTGACGAGTGGGAAAACCTAGAAGCAGCTCCTGCAGTAGAAACTGTAGTTCCTGTTGAAGAAGATGTTCCGGTAACATCTACGAAAGAGCAAAGCTCTGACGTACCGAACTAATTTAGCGTAATGCTATCGTTAAACGATTTATACTCCTCAAATAAATCATATGTTTAACAAATAAGCGAAAGCTTAAAAATGCGGATGTGGTGGAATTGGTAGACACGCCACCTTGAGGGGGTGGTGCTTTCGGGCGTGGGGGTTCAAGTCCCCCCATCCGCACCAAATTTAGAAACCAGTAACAGAAATGTTACTGGTTTTTTTGTGCCTGCGATTTAAATTGAATGTTATTTGTACTTTCTTTTTTTAAAGGGCAATTAGTTATGTAGAATTTTGAATTGTTTGTAAAAAAAACTAGAAATTTTACAAATTTAGTTAACACTTATGAGTAATAAGCCGATAATAGATTTAGACAATAAAATAAGGTATTCACAATGGCTTCAGGCTTCACTTTTCAAAATCTCAGCATAAGTAAAAAAATACATGCGATTACGAGTATTGCTGTCGTTGCATTTTTAGTGATTGTTCTGATCAACTATTTTGCTATGAATGATAATAGAATTGCACTTGATGAAATGGAAAAATCATCCTACAAAGTTGTTAAGTTAACATCAGCTAATGTTGGTATTTTAGAGAAGCTGGACGAACTTTACACCCAAGCCGTAACATTTGGTGAGCAAGATTTAGTCGAGAAAGCATCTGACACATACAAGCAACTTGAATTGAATATTATTGCGATAGAAAAAATAAATGCCTCTTACATTCACAGTGACACTAAAGAGCAGCTCGCAAATTACGAAAAAATATCAGCGACTATCGCAAATGGCATGGTAAATGGAACAGCAGATTTTAGTAAAATTCAACAACAAGCACAGAGGAAAACAGCGCTTTATAACGATGTCCTAGAAAAGTTTAAGGCAGCACAAGTCAAAGCTGACGATCGTTTTTTTGAACTTGTTGCAAGCACAAAGGACCGCTCTGATTACGCCCTTACGTTAATGTTAGTTGTTTCTATTGTATCGCTTATTTTATTGCTCTTTATGGCTATTTGGATAGCTAAGCGAATTGCTTCTTCGGCAAGTGATGCGGCAAATAATTTAAGCTTATTAGCAAGCGGTAAAGGCTCGCTAAGCACTAAATTGACAGTTAACTCTGAAGATGAAATAGGTCAAGTATCTATAAACTTCAACTCTTTTATTGGCATATTGAAAAAAACGGTGTTAGAAATTATCGCGGTTTGCGAACCGTTAATGGAAAACTCTACTCGCTTAGTGCAGGGGATGGAACAAGCGGAGCGTGCAACGACTAAACAAACCACTGATGCTGAGATTGTAAAGCAATCGATGGAAGAGATGAAACAGAGTGTAGGAGATATCTCTCAATCAGCTGCAAGTGCTTCTCATGCAGCGCAAACGGCAGAGAAAGAAGTTGAGCAAAGTAGAACTCAAGTACAAACATCAGTAACCGCTTCTCGTACGTTAAGTGATGAGATTAATCACGCTGCTACAACTATCAATAAATTAGCAGACGATACAAAAAATGTGTCGCAAATATTAAATGTTATTACATCAATAGCGGAGCAAACAAATTTACTTGCGCTTAATGCTGCCATTGAAGCTGCCCGTGCTGGTGAGCATGGCCGAGGCTTTGCTGTTGTCGCTGATGAAGTTAGAGAGCTTGCATCGCGAACTGCTCACTCTACAAATGAGATTAGAGAGCTGTTGACTACTTTAACTGAAGCGGCTAACGAATCAGTTACTGCAATGACGACTGCAAGAGATATGGCTACAGATAATGCAACTGCAGCAGAAAAAACGGGTATTTCTATAGAGAAAATTGCAGAGCAAATGTTAGAAATAAATGGAATGAACTCACAAATTGCTGCTGCCACAGAAGAGCAAACATCAGTTGCTGCTATGGTTGTAGAAAACGTGACAAATATGCACGTATCATTTGAAGATACAATGGACTCGCTAACGGCTGTGAGGGATGTAGCTAAAAACCTTCATTACCTTTCAGATAACCTATTAGATGCCACGGCTAAATTTAAAATTGAGTAACGTAGCTAAATCAATTCGAAGTAATGCTTATTCAATTTGAGAGGGCAGATCTGACGCTAGCCGCGTTAAAATTTCTTATTTAGAATACTAAATAAGAAACTTTTGCCTTGCTATCGACACCGTTTTTCTCCCTCAAAATATCTCACTTAATTGAGCGAATTGTTATTAAAGTTAAGTTATAAAAAAACCACCGATTTGGTGGTTTTTTTATTTAATAATAGCAATTAAAAGGTAGCAATCACTTTAACTTTATCAGTTGCTTTACTGCTATCTATATAGCCGATTGAATCACCATTAGCGGCAACAAAGTCAATGACAGCTTGATCTGAATCAAACTTTTCAGGCGGTGTTCCTTTACCTGTAAAAACAAGTTTTGACCAATAGGCATTTAATTGGCTGCTCGATTTACCTACCACTTTAGAATTGAATTCATCAGCAATAGCGGTACCGTTTTGAGTTGCTGGGTTGACCTTATTGCCGTTATCAAACGACTTGGCCTTTCCTAAGTAAATTTTCTTAATAGTCTCTGCATCAAGTGCATTTGCATTACCAGGATTTACAATTACTGCAACTTCAGCCAAAGCACCGAAAGAACATAATGAAAGCGCACTAGCTAGGATTAATTTTTTCATATTCCGCTCCAATTAAAATACTAAATCAACACCAACGGCTACTACATCCGTTTCAGTGTCAGTGATGTCATCATCAAATCGACTAAAGTCAATTTTAAATGCAGCTGAAGGGTGGAAGTCATAACGTGCGCCAATTGTGTATACGTTACTCTCTGCACGCATGCTCTCTAGGGCAAAGTTCACTGTAGTATTTAATAAAGGAATTGATTCAAGAGTATTAAAACGTGACGAATCATGTTTATCATCATTTTTTTCATAGGTGAAGTGAACAATAACATCGTCTATACGATAACCGGCAGAGGCATAGTATTGTGATTGTTCAGCCAAAATACTTCCCTCTACTTCAAACTGTGTATATTCAGCATCAAATAAGAAGTTATCATAGTCAATAGAGAAGCCAATACCAACAAAGGTTGTTTCATCTTCGTCAGTAATAAGATCATTTGCTGTGCTCGTTAAACCGTTAGTATTAAGTACTTCAACAAGTCCAATTAAACCGCTGTCATTAGATGAAATGCTAGTGTCGGCCACAATATATGCAGCTCGTGCACTGAACCAGTCGTATGATAGGCTCCAGTTTATACCGCCTAAATTATTTAACTCAGCAGGTAAGCTATCTCCAAATACATTTATATCGCCATCAAATGCGCCATAAAACCCTTGCAAAGTAGAGTCCCAATCTCCTAATTGATTGTTGTAAACAACACTCAAGCCTTCATAAGTCGAAAATGGGATACCGTACACTGAGCGAGGTGGGCGTACCCAGCGATAAGCATAGCCAACATCCAAAAAATCTGAGTATTTATAGAAAGGGACACGCATTTTACCAGCGCTAAATTGCAGTTCATCGCTGTATTCATAAGTAACATATGCCCATTCGAATGTGGCGTCAAAGTCGTCCTCTCCACGCGCAATAATTTGAGCCGTAGCCGTCAGTTTCTCTTGAAGATCAGCAGATAGTTGTAAAGCGAACTTACTCTCATTTTTAAATGAGATATCGTCGTCATATCCGTATAAGGTTTGATCACTGTCTAGGCTTTTACCACCTACGATAGATGCAAAACCATTAATACGTACTTCAGCGCTTGCATAGCTAGATGCAAGTACAGCACATACAGCTACTGCTACAGATAGCTTTTTCATATGTATTTCCTATTTTTTATTTAGATGTTGATTTCAATAGGATTATAGAAGTGATAGTGTTTTTTATCTAATAAATTTAGGAAGTTAATAAAAATAAATTTAGTAACGGCTTTTTAATTTTGTAACATATATATTTTATGTATGTATTAAAAGCAGAATAGTATGATTTTATTAGAATAAACTTTAAATCTAGTTAATAAGGCTTTTTAAAATGGCGGGAATATTATAACTAAATTTTCTTTTTACGTTCTTTGGTTAAGGAGTTAGAACGAATGTTGCTAGTAATTACAATAGCTATTATCAAGTTTGCTTAATCGGTTTTAACTATTGATCTTATTTAAGTTTTTTTGACACCAAAGCAATGCTTGTTGCTTGTTTTTTACAGCGATTTTTTGATACACCTTGTGTAAATGTACACGAACTGTAGCTTCACTGATAAATAAAGTGTCTGCAATTGCGCTTGAATGTAAGCCAGAAAATAACAAGTTTAATACTTTCATTTCTTTGCAGGTTAAGTTATTTGATTGCAGCGCAGTTTGTTGTTCACTCGCTAGCATTTGTCTCATCCAACCATCAGTTACCGCACGTGGAAACCAAAGTTTTCCTTGTTCTATTGCTTGTAATCCTTGCTGCAGTAGTACTTCGTCAGTGCCTTCATAAAACAAACCTTTTAAATTAGGCCACTCTTTTAATGCCAAAACATCACCGTCTTTGGGCACGTCAAAAATAACGAGGCCTTGATGACCGTTTTCTAGCATAAACTGATTTATAAGTTCATGGTTTGTAATAACATTTAAAGCTTGATAATTAACAAGTAGGACGTTGAAGTCAGCTGCAACACAAAAAAGTGATGTGTAATTTGGGCTGGTGAAGCATGTGGGGCTTTTATTGGCTGTATTTTCAATATTCATAATATTCTATCCATAGACTACATTTTAGCACTATATTCTTATTTTTAGTTAATTTCAATGATACCTGAATGTATTTTAGCTCTTTTTTTATACACTAAAGTACATGTATGAGTATGTTTTATGCGCTCTTTAAAGTAGTATTTATGAGATTTTTTGTTTTAAAACAGTTCATTAGTGAGGTAAATATTAGAGGGGTTTATTTATGATAATTCATCTAAAGCTAACAATGCTTAAATTACTGTCATTTTCTATGAATTTATTTAAATAATTTATACATTTATTCACAATAATGTCATATAATACCTGTCCAGAGGAAAGATGCTATTTAGCGTCTTTTTTTATGCCTAAAATTTATATTATCAATATAAAAGCATAACAAAAATCACACGGTATCCTTTGGAGAATATTTTGAAACTACGCACACTCTCACAGTTAAGCCTAGCAATTGTCGCTGCACTATCTACCTCAGTAAATGCTGAAGAAGCTAAAACAACCGCAAAACAAGACGCGTTTGAAAAAATCGAAGTCACAGCTCGTAAACGTACAGAGAGCTTATTTGAATCTCCAACCGCTATCACATCAATTGGGGCGAACCTAATTGATAAAGCCAATATGAGTAATCTTGAAGATATTGGTAAATATGTTCCAAACTTAAACATCACCCGTTACGGTGTTGGTAATGCAGCACATGCGTCTGTGTTCATTCGTGGTATTGGTCTGCAAGATCACATAATAACTACTGATCCAGGTGTAGGCGTATACTTAGATGGCGTTTATTTAGGTCGTCAAATGGGTTCTAATTTATCATTACCTAATGTTGAGCGTGTTGAAGTGCTTCGTGGTCCACAAGGTACTTTATATGGTCGTAATACATTAGGTGGCGCTGTAAATGTAATTACAAAGCAACCTGGTGATGAAGGTATTGTAACTACTTCAGCTAAGCTGGGAAGTCGTGGACGTATTGCTGGTGATGTTTATTTTAATAACTCACTAAACGATGAACTAAGCATGTCTGCGAGTGCATCTTACAAAACACGTGATGGTGTTGGTGAAGCTGTTAATTTAGCAAATCCAGAGAAAGAAATTGGTGAGGAAGAGGAATTCAGTGGTCGTGTAGCCCTTAAATGGCAAGCGAACAGCGATTTAGCATTCACTTTTGCTTTAGATGGAGTTGATAACGAGTCAGGTCAATCGCCTTACACAATTGAATTAACTGACCCGCTAGATGCAAACGATGTGTTTAATGGCGACTTCCCATTATTGACTCAAGATTTAATTCCATCAGACCCTGATGATTTAGGTACAACCGTTGCAGGTATTGAATCAACTTCTTACTCAGGTTGGGGCACATCGTTCTCGGCTGATTGGGCAATTAACGATACTTATACTACTAAGTTTATCTCAAGCTACCGTACATCTGAGTATGAAGGTGGCCTAGATGACGATGCATCACCTTTAAACTTATCTGAGTTTCCAGAAGAGGGCGGAGCTGATCAGTACTCGTTTGAAATTCAACTAAATGCAACATTTGATAATATGGACTTTGTGTCAGGCCTTTACTTTTTTAATGAAGATGGCTTTACACGTTCAGGCCCATTTGTATTCAGCCCATTTAATACACCCAATGGCTTATTGAATGACGGAGTAACAGAATCATTTGGTGGTTACGGCGATTTTGAAATTAACCAAGAAACTAATTCTTACGCAGCCTACTTTAATGCAAGCTACGATTTAACTGACGATTTAACGGTAGGTGGTGGTCTTCGTTATTCAAAAGATGAAAAAGATGCAAATGCTATATTCCCATCATTTCCTACTCGTAAGTATGTAAGTGCAGATTTTGATGCAGTTACGTGGGATGTAAATGCATCTTATCAGCTTAGCAATAATATGAATGTGTATGGCCAGATTCAAAAAGGCTACCAAACAGGTGGTTTTCCACCGCGCCCATTTGGTGGACCAGACCAGTTTGTATCATTTGACGAAACGAAAGCGATTAACTACGAAATGGGTCTAAAAGGCCAAGTACACGAAAATGTATCTATGATGCTTGCGGTATTTGTGACTGATTACACTGATTTAGCATTACCGTTTTCAGACCCAACAGCAGGTGGCGGTTTCGTAACAATTGTAGAAAATGCGGGTCAGTCTAAAGCACAAGGTATTGAGCTTGAAACAACCGTCGCTATTACTGATGATTTTACTATTCGCAGTGCAGTTGGTTATTTAGATTCTGAAATAACAGAAGTGGCTGAGGGTGTACAAGGTATAGGTAAAGGCGATTCACCAGCACTTACACCACGCTGGACTGTCATGGTTGCACCTTCTTACTTTATGGATTTAGAGAGCGGCGCAACACTTGCGCTTAATGCTAATTATTCGTACCGAAGCGAAATGCAAGGGCAATCAGTTTATAACCAAAGTGAGACCATTGACTCTCGTGAACTAGTTGGTTTTAATATTTCCTACACTAATCCATATGGCGATATGGAAGTTACACTGTATGGTGAAAACGTTCTAAACGAAGTTTACGATGTTGGTCGTCTACAACAATCAGGTTTTGTTGGCGTAATGCGCAGTAATGATCGAAGTGAATTTGGTTTGAAATTCAAAAAAGATTTTGAGCTATAAACTAAAATCAAGTAAATGTAATTGAAGTTTATTTTGCATAATAAAGGCCGAATCATGCTGTGATTCGGCCTTTGTGTATTCAATAGTAAGGTTATTATTTGCATCGTTTAAATTCCTAATTTTAATTGCTGATTTAAAACAATCCACA
The DNA here is from genome assembly GCF_014164075.1 of Pseudoalteromonas sp. SG45-3. Classification (NCBI taxonomy): domain Bacteria; kingdom Pseudomonadati; phylum Pseudomonadota; class Gammaproteobacteria; order Alteromonadales; family Pseudoalteromonadaceae; genus Pseudoalteromonas; species Pseudoalteromonas sp. SG45-3. The sequence continues at coordinate 120,186 of NZ_JACJEN010000013.1, forward strand.
TCCCCATTTTTGAGTGTTTGTATTAACTAAAATGCGCCTTTTTAGTTTGTGTAAAGGCTAGGTTGTTCGCTACAATGGCGCCTCTTAATTGCCAAACGGACTCTGTAATGAAAATTCTTGCCGATCAAAATATGCCTTTAGTTGAGCAGTACTTTGCAGACTTTGGTGAGGTTGAGCGTTTTGATGGTCGTAAATTAACGCCTGAACAATTAATAGATGTAGATGTTCTTCTTACTCGTTCGGTGACAAATGTTAATCATGAACTTTTGGTACAAGCTAACAAGTTGAGCTTTGTAGGTACTGCCACAATCGGCATTGACCATATTGATACGCAATTACTGCATGATAGAAATATCGCTTTTACAAGTGCACCTGGTTGTAATGCTGTTGCTGTAGCTGAATATGTAATTAGTAGCTTATTTGCATTAAGCCAAGAAAATGCGCGTCCATTGTGTGCTCAAACAATTGGTATTGTAGGGATGGGCAACATTGGTACATGTTTGGCGCAAAAATTAAAAGCATTAAACGTAGTTGTACTGCTGTGCGATCCGATTAAGCACGAACAAGGCTTATTACAAGAGCATGTAGCGCTTGATGAGTTATTAGCGCAGTCAGATGCTGTTACTTTTCACGTTCCCCTTGTTAAAAGTGGCGAGCATAAAACACTGCACATGATGGGTAAAGAGCGTTTAAAAGCACTTAAGCCAGGAACCACGCTAATTAATGCAAGCCGTGGCGATGTAATTGATAACCAAGCATTGCTTGAGGTAATGGAAGCTGGGGCTGATTTAGATTTAGTACTTGATGTATGGGAGAAAGAACCCAATATTTTAACTGAATTACTAGAGCATGTTCGTTACGCTAGTGTGCATATTGCAGGGCATACACTTGAGGGGAAAGCTCGTGGTACACAAATGTTGTATCAAAAACTGTGTCAGCTCAAAGGTGTTGAGGCGATTAAATCGTTGGATGATTTTTTACCAACACCAGCCGTTACAAATGCAACTGTTACGCAAAGCCTTAATGAGCAAGATATTGCTCGTTTAGTGCATTTAATTTATGACGTTCGCCGCGATGACGGAATATTACTTCGTCGTCTAGAGAGCGACGGCTTCGATAGTTTACGTAAAAACTATCCAATAAGGCGAGAATTTAGCACCTTATTTCTACAAGGTGATAGCCCACAACTAGCAGCACTTAGCCAGCTTGGCTTTAGCATAGCTGAATAATTATTTAACTAACGATGTTGTTTTAATGTCGTTTATAGAGGAAGAAATATGTCGCAAAAATATAACGTTGCCGTACTTGGCGCTACTGGTTTAGTAGGCCGTCAAATCATTGAAACGCTAGCAGATCGTAAGTTTCCTGTTGATCAGCTTTTTTTACTTGCTAGCAGCCGCAGCGCAGGTGAAGATATAAAGTTTCGTGGTGAGACCATTGAAGTACTTGACGTTGAAGGCTTTGACTTTAGCCAAGCGCATATAGGTTTGTTTTCTGCTGGTGGCAGTGTATCTGAAAAATATGCTCCTATTGCTGCTGAAGCCGGCTGTATTGTAATCGATAATACATCGCACTTTAGAAATGATTTTGAAATACCACTCGTGGTGCCAGAAGTTAATGCTTCAAGTCTAGCTGATTTTAGAAATCGTAATATTATTGCTAACCCTAACTGTTCAACTATTCAGATGATGTTAGCACTTAAACCAATTTATGATGCTTACGGAATAGACCGTATTAATGTATCTACTTACCAAGCTGTATCGGGTGCAGGTAAAGACGCGGTTGATGAACTTGCAAAGCAAACAGCTAATTTGATGAATGCACGCCCTATGGTTAATGAAGTATTTCCAAAGCAAATTGCATTTAACGTTATTCCTCAAATTGATAGTTTTGAAGATAATGGTTATACGCGCGAAGAAATGAAAATGGTAAACGAAACTCATAAAATTTTGGGTGATACCACTATTGCCGTGAACCCAACGTGTGTACGTGTTCCCGTATTTTTTGGGCACTCAGAGTCAATTAATATTGAAACGCGCATGCCTTATGACTTTGAACACGTTAAGCAACTTTTAAAAGACGCCCCTGGTGTCGAGCTAATTGATGATGAAGGTGACTACCCAACAGCAGTGTCTGACGCTAGTGGTAACGATACTGTGTATATAGGTCGATTACGTGCTGATATTTCTCATCCTCATGGATTAAACATGTGGGTTGTAAGTGACAACACTCGTAAAGGTGCTGCAACTAATAGTATTCAAATTGCAGAAGAGCTTATTGCCAATTACATGTAATAGTTAATTGCGCTAACATGCTTTTGAAGCGGTAAACAGTAGTTGTTTGCCGCTTTTTGTTTATATAGCTTGTCAAATTTTTGCCGTTTAATTTTAAAAATACAAAAACTGATTGATAACACTCAATAAATTAATATTTATAAAGATGTTTTAAGGCATTTATTTTCAAGGTGTTGCGATGGATATTACGCTCTAACTGGTTTATAGTTTGTAATTGGAATAGAGCTTGCAATAAAAATAGATTGTAATAATAAATGCGAGTCAGTCATTTGGCTGATAATAGCAATAATAAACAATATTTATGCACTTAAGTTTTAGGTGTTTTATTAATATTTAAATATTAAAGGATCAGCATGCGCGGTTTAGCTACACTTATTATATTAGCGTCTGCATTGATAGTAACGCCAGTTTACTCTCAGGACAGTACCCAATTAAAGGGGCCTAAAGGCGTTGACTATGGTGCGCAAGGGCGATCAATTGGGCCAATTAAACCAACTGATACGCTTTGGCGTATAGCAGCTAAAGTGCGCCCAGACAATTCTGTCAGTATTTATCAAGTTATGCAGGCTTTGTATAACAAAAATCCCGATTCATTTTTAGAACAAAATCTTAACCACATTCAAAATGGTGCCTATTTAAAAATCCCTACCTTAGCCGAAATAAAAGCTGTAAATACGCAGCTCGCAAAGCAACGCTCTGAGCAAGATGATGCATTATGGGAAAAGAAAAAAAATGGCACGCTTACACAAAGCGAAATTAACTCAGCGCAAACAAAAGTAACTCAAGCGCGTAAAATTGATGTAGACGATGCTAAAAAAGAGATACAGAAAGAATTAAATGAAATAAAAACAGAGCAAGGTACTAAGCTTGTTGAGTTACAACAACAGTTTAAAAGCTCAGTTAGTAATGTAGAAGAGATTTTAGTTGAAAATAATAATCTCAAAAAACAGTTATCAGGAATATCAAAAGAGCTCGAAAACTTACGTTTGCAATTAGGACAAGACAGCGAAATTCAAAATCAGTTAAAAGAACTCATTGTTAAACAAAACGAGATTATTGCCCAACAAAAAAAACAAGAAGTAATACCAAAAGAGTCATTTGATTTTGGCTCATTATTTTCAAATCCCATAGTACTGGGCTTGTTAATGTTTATTCCTGGGTTACTGATTATTTTTGCAATCGTTATGTTTTTACGCAAACGAGCAAGTAATCAAGAAGAGCCGCAAAACGATGATGACTTTTTACCACAAACCCCAACTTATACTGGCGATGATGATTTAGGCCCAAGCTTAAATGACGATCCAATTGTACCTGACCCTTTAGATGACTTGAGTGTTCAATTAGATGATAGTCTCGAAAGTGATATGTTGCCTAATGATGATTTAGACGACGGCTTAGATGATTTTTCTGGCGACGAAAATTTACTTGATCAGGATGAGCTCGAAAGCTTGCTAAGCGATGACATTGTTTTTGATGATGAAAATACCGATGACGATGATGAGCTCGATATTTTTATGCAGCAAGGGTTTGATCAACCTTCAGATGAAAACGCTGAAGATATAGATTTAGACTTATCTGATGACTCAATTAACAATGATGAAATCCTAACTAATGACGATTTAGATAGCTTGTTTGATGAAGAAGATAGTCTACCTGAATTTGATGCACCGCAAACAAGCGAAGCTTTAGAGGATGACAGCTTAGAATCTCATGATGAAATGGCGGCTTTAAGTGAAGAGCTTGCAGATGAAGATAATTTTGATATAGATGAATTATTAGATCAAACATCAACAGAATTAGATACCTCAAATAACACTTCAGCTGAACTTGATACAAGCGACGACTTTGATTTAGACGATATAGCTAGCTTAATTGATGAGGCGAATGACCCAAAAAGTGATGTGGTAGATGACTCACTTGATGCAGAGTTACTCGACGAAGATGAACTTCTAGAAGAAAGCGATGACTTTGATTTAGACGACATAGATAGCTTAATTGATGAGGCTGCAGTTGATACTGCAGATGACTCATTAGTTGAGGAAAGTGACGACTTTGATTTAGACGATATAGATAGCTTAATTGATGAAGCAGCAGTTGATACTGCAAATGATTCATTAGTTGAGGAAAGTGACGACTTTGATTTAGACGACATAGATAGCTTAATTGATGAGACTGCGGTTGATACTGAGAATGACTCTTTAGTTGAGGAAAGTGACGACTTTGATTTAGACGACATAGATAGCTTAATTGATGAGGCAGCAGTTGATACTGCAAATGATTCATTAGTTGAGGAAAGTGACGACTTTGATTTAGACGACATAGATAGCTTAATTGATGAGGAAGCAGTTGATACTGCAAATGATTCATTAGTTGAACAAAGCGATGATTTTGATTTAGACGACATAGATAACCTAATTGATGATGATGTAAAAAATTCAGATGTAAGAGATTCAGAAATTGATAATGCATTGGCAGACTCAGTTGAGGATTTAGCAGATGCTCAAGAAGAATTAAATGTTGATGATATTGAGTCGCTTGCTTCATCATTAAATGAAGAGCCCGAGCTTGACGATGAGCCTGAGCTTGAAGAAGAGCCTGAACTTGAAGAAGAGCCTG
>NZ_JACJEN010000014.1:0-120418 GCF_014164075.1 Pseudoalteromonas sp. SG45-3
CCGCCGTATACTTTTGCAAGTACGTTAGTGATTGCTGCAGTTAGTGTAGTTTTACCGTGGTCAACGTGGCCGATTGTACCAACGTTTACGTGCGGTTTTACGCGTTCAAACTTTTCTTTTGCCATGACGGAACCTATCAGTTTTGTGTATCTAAATTACATATGAAAATAATCCACCATAGGTAGATTAAGTTAATTTTTTCAAATAGTATTTTCTGACAGATAAAGGAAGTAATCAAGGAGATTCTTAGGACTGGTGCTGATAGGCAGAGTCGAACTGCCGACCTCACCCTTACCAAGGGTGCGCTCTACCAACTGAGCTATATCAGCAACACAAGAACTGGAGCGGGCAGCGGGAATCGAACCCGCATCATCAGCTTGGAAGGCTGAGGTAATAGCCATTATACGATGCCCGCATAAAAATCTGTTCTTAAACTACCTCTAACCGTCAAGAATAAAGTGGTGGAGGGAGCTGGATTCGAACCAGCGAAGGCTGAGCCGTCAGATTTACAGTCTGATCCCTTTGGCCGCTCGGGAACCCCTCCACGATAATTCTCTACTAATTCACTTCCGGTAAAAGGAAAGTGGTGCCGACTAACCGAGTCGAACGGTTGACCTACTGATTACAAGTCAGTTGCTCTACCAGCTGAGCTAAGTCGGCACTGCTTTAGTACGGGGCGAGATATTAGAGTAAGGTTTATTGGGATGCAACAATAAAATTAAAAAAAGTGTAAATTTTTAGTTTAAATGCTCAATATTCACGCGAAAACACGTTTTTTGCACTTTTTTATACTGTTTCGGTTAATTCATACCAATAATTTAAGCCCTTCATTACTAACAATGAATCAAAAATACTTCCTGCAAATTGCTGTTGCAATAGCGAGCCATAGCCACCAGCAAAAATAATTTGTGGTGCTTGTTCTGTTTTTTGAGCCGTTAAATTCAGCTTAGCTTGCTCAATTGCACCGATGGTTGCCACTAAAGCACCATTTTTTAAACCGTTTGGCGTGTTTTTACCCAATTCATTAGTAAATGGTGTTTTACCGTCATCAAAAACACGTTGGGTGTTTTGTGTAAGTGATGAGGTCATTAAATCAAGCCCAGGTAAAATCCAGCCGCCTAAATGCTTACCTTCATTATCAAGCACATCAATTGTTGTCGCAGTACCTGCATCAACAACAATGCATGCTTTATGTGGGTATAATGTAAAGCCTGCAATAAGCGCAAGCCACCTGTCGATGCCTAAGTTACCTACGTGCTCGTAAGCGCATACAAGATCTCCAAGCGTTTTGGTTACTTTGGCTTCAAAGCAAGTAATATTATTGCTAGCCGCTTGCGTTAGAATATCGTTTAATAAATCACTGCGCCCTACGCACGCATAAATCACTTCGGTTATTTGCAACCAAGGTAGGTTATTTATATCTGCTGGTTGTGCTTGATCGTTATCCCACAGCACAGCTTTTAGTGATGTATTTCCTACGTCGATCAGTAATCTCATACTTGCGCCTTTCTGAGGGAGACTTCCCCACCGTAATAACTTTTTACTTCACCATCTTGGCGAATTCGTATTCCACCTTGTGGGTCAATACCTTCACATATTCCACGCCAGCTTCGGTGCCCTGTATTAAGCTCAACATAATCACCAGCAAATGCATTGAGTGAATTCCATTGCTCATACATATTTTGCAAACCTGTTTGACGATACTGCACTAAACGCTGCTCTAAATGATGAGTAAGCGATGCCACTAGCTGGTTTTTATCTAGCTGTTGGGTATGTTGATTTAAGTCGGTCCACGCTTGGTCTATATGTTGGCTAAAGCTGTCTGGCATTTGTAAGTTGATACCTATACCAATCACAAGCTGACAAGGACCTTGCGGCTGTCCGTCGAGTTCAACTAATACACCTGCAAGCTTTTGCTTATTTATATAAATATCGTTAGGCCATTTAAGCTCTACGTCAATTTGGTATAACGCTTTAATTGCATCATAAACTGCAAGGCCTACTGCAATTGATACACCCATTGCAGCTTGAAGCCCGTCATCTAAACGCCAAAAGTAACTGTAATACAAATTAGCGCCGAATGGGGATTGCCAAACACGGCCGCGTCGGCCGCGCCCTGCTTGCTGCATTTCAGCAACAATAACAGTCCCAGACTCAAGCGCTGTTTTAACCTGTATACGGCGCATAAGCTCACTGTTGGTCGAATCTATAATAGGGTGTACTTCTACATTGGCCGTATTATCACCTAGCGCTTTGTAGTGTTGATCAATTTGCGTTTTATTTAAAAGGCCCACCTGACTATTCAAACAATAGCCTTTGCCAGTCACTTTAAAAATATCCAAGCCCATTTCTTGTAACGTTTTAATATGTTTACTAACCGCAGCTCGGCTAATTCCTAGCTTTTCACCCAAGGCTTGCCCAGATACAAAGCCTCCTTGGTTGAGTGCATTTAAAATAGCGAGTTTGTTTCCATCAGGTGCTTTCATTGCTCAGGCTCCGCGTTAATATGGCATTCGCTGCACGAATCTATCAAACGTACTTCGTGCTCAAGCATAATGTTGTAGCGCATATAAACCACTTGCTGAATGTGTTTAATCATTTTTATTAGGTCACTACCTTCACTATTTCCGTGATTAACAAGCACTAGCGCTTGTTGTTCATGCACTTCTACACCGGCCTCGCGGTGCCCTTTTAAACCACTTTGATCGATTAACCAACCTGCTGCGACCTTGTGATGGCTTTGCCCATATTCGTAATGAGGTAAATCTGCAAACGGCTTTAATAGCTCAGCTAACTGCTGGTTAGTAATTATTGGGTTTTTAAAAAAACTGCCCGCATTTGGCAATGTATATGGGTTTGGTAATTTACTATTACGCGTTTTTATAACCTGCTCAAACACTGCTTGCGGTGTAATAATATCTAGCTGCTGCAGGGGGCCATAACTTAATACTGGTTGCCACTTTTTTGGAAGCGCTAAATGCACTTGCGTGATCACCGCTTTATTTTTAAGGGCATGTTTAAATATTGAGTCTCTGTAGGCAAATTCACATTGCTCGTTATTTAGTGAGTGCATAGTTTTAGTGGTTATATCAAAGTATTCTACCAACTCAATAAATTTAGCTACCTCAACGCCATAAGCACCAATATTTTGTACCGGCGATGCACCCACTGTGCCCGGTATAAGTGCTAAATTTTCAAGCCCGGGTATATTTTTCTCTAATAAATAACTGACTAGTTGATGCCAGTTTTCGCCTGCGGCAATAGTTATTAGTGTGTCGCTCTCGCGCTCGGTAATTTTAATCCCTTTTAAGGCTATTTTTATAACCGTACCCATGTAGTCATTTAAAAATACGGTATTACTGCCCTCGCCTAGCAAACAAAACGGTGTACTAAAACTTTGCGTTTTAAGTTGCTCAAGCTGAGTAATTTCAACAAAATTTTGGCATTGGTTGTTTAATGCGAATGTATGTAAGGAGTGTAATGAATGCGCCACAAAGCTCTCTAAAAATACCGGTAACTAATCGCAATAGTTTACCTCATCGTCGCAAATGTGGCACTAGATTGTAAAAATCACTCAACCCACCGTGCCAATCGTGATATAAAACCAGCACTTTTTTATTTGTGTTCAGAGTAATGATGAAAATTAAACCTCTTTTTTTAAGCCTCGCTATGGCGGGTATGTGTTCGCAAGCAATGGCTAATGCGATTGACCAAAACTCGTATGCTAACCTTGATGATGTTGTTACTACTCACTTAAACCTTGATTTAGATGTCGACTTTGCCGACAAGCAGTTAGAAGGTTTTGTTGAGCATACTCTTCAGTGGAACAACAGCAAAAGTAGAACGCTTGTACTTGATACCCGCGACTTAGACATTGATAAAGTAATGTACAAAGATCAAAGTGGTAACTGGAAAAAGGCGACTTTTGATTTAGCTAAGCGAGATGACGTTAAAGGTTCAAAGCTTACTATTGTGTTTAAAAACCAAGCTGAAGTAGTTCGTATTTACTACAACAGTCGTCCAGAAGCTTCAGGCCTGCAATGGTTAACACCCACGCAAACGGCAAGTAAAACGCATCCATTTATGTACAGCCAATCGCAAGCAATTCATGCACGTAGTTGGATCCCAGTGCAAGATACACCCGCAATGCGTGTAACTTACTCTGCACGAATTCATACACCAAAAGATATACGTGCTGTAATGAGTGCCGATAACAAAGATGCGCTTTATAAAGATGGCGATTACATTTTTGATATGCCACAAGCAATTTCACCTTACCTAATTGCTATTGGCGCAGGTAACTTAGAATTTAAAGCAATGTCGCATCAAACAGGCATATTTGCTGAGCCGACAATTTTAGATGCCTCAGTTGCTGAGTTTGATGACACCCAAGCCATGATTGATAAAACAAACGCGATGTACGGCGAATATGCTTGGGGTCGTTACGATTTATTAATGTTACCGCCAAGTTTTCCGTTTGGTGGCATGGAAAATCCACGCTTATCATTCATAACTCCAACGGTTGTTGCTGGTGATAAAAGCTTAGTTAACCTTATTGCCCATGAGCTTGCTCATTCTTGGTCAGGTAACTTAGTAACTAACGCAACGTGGGAAGATTTATGGTTAAACGAAGGTTTTACCTCGTACGTTGAAAACCGCATTATGGAAGAAGTATTTGGTCGTGACCGTGCGGTTATGGAACAAGCACTTGATTCAGCGTCTTTACGCGCACAAATTAAAACAATTGATGCACCAGATACACGCCTTAATTTAAAACTTAATGGCCGCGACCCAGACGATGCGTTTAGCTCAGTGCCTTACACTAAAGGTCAGTTATTTTTAATCTATCTAGAAAACAAATATGGCCGCGATAAGTTTGACCCGTTTGTAAAAGCGTACTTTAAAGAGTTTTCGTTTAAATCACTTACTACCGCGCAATTTGTTACTTACTTAAAAGCTAACTTAATTGAGAAGTACCCCGGTGTTGTAAGTATGGATAAAGTAAACGAATGGATTTTTGAGCCAGGCTTACCAAGTGATGCGCCAAACCCTACTTCAGATGCATTTGATAAAGTAGATACTGCAACAGCAGCATGGCTAAAAGGCGACACAACAGCAGCTCAACTACCAACAGCTGATTGGTCTGTGCATGAGTGGCTACACTTTTTAAATAACTTACCACGCGATTTAAGCATAGAGAAAATGAGCGAGCTTGATAGTGAATTTAACCTAACGCAATCAACGAATGCTGAACGTGCATTTGCTTGGTTTATGCTAGCAGTAGGTAATGGTTATCAACCAATTTATCCTGCGCTTAATAAGCACCTATCAGGTATTGGCCGTCGTAAGTTAATTGTACCGTTATACAAATCACTTATCACTAACGGTAAAAAAGAGTGGGCACAAAGCGTGTACTTAAAAGCACGCCCTGGGTATCACCCTCTTGCACAAGGTACTATTGACGCATTATTTGAATAAATAGCGTTAATTAGAAACTAACAAGGGCCAAATTTGGCCCTTTTGTTTTTCTGTTTTTTACTTTGTCACTTTTTCTAAAAAAGCTTTACGCTCCGTAGCCGTGGCTTGCTGCCACCAAAAATCAAGCATTTGCGGCGCACTTGGCATGCCCTTACCTGTAATTGGTGCTATTGGCTTTATTGGTTGGCTAGGACGAGAAGGTCCTGCAGGCATTGTATTTTGCATTGCCGGTTTATTGCTTGCTAGCTGCGTGTTAGAAATAACACTTAAAGGTTTAGCAACAGCGCTACTTTTTGCTTTTAAACTCACTTGAGGGGCTTCTGCAAATACTTTTGCAGATACCGCATTTTCAGCACGATTAAACACTAAGGTATAATCTTTACCTGCTTCAACAGTTACATTTACCCAAAATGGTTCCGACTCTATAACTTCATGCGTGTCATAATCATCTTCATATAAATCGGTGTACTTTAGCCTAAGCTGATAGGTCCCTGGAGCAAGCTCGACATCGTCAATACGACTAAACAAAGAGCTTTCTAGCATTTTATCGCCCACTTGCAGTGGTACAATTTCTTCTGGAAAGTGAATATTCTCAGCATTAGCCGAAAAACTAACTAATAATGCAACTGCACTACTTATTAAAATTGGTTTAAGCATATTAACTCCTTTATTTGATTTCAGTTTGACACTGCTTTGAAAGTTTGTCATTAGTGAGCTTAAAATTCACAACACTTAATTAGGAACACACTATGAGCCAAGAAACTATTTTTACCAAAATAATTAATCGTGAAATTCCGGCAGATATTATTTACGAAGATGAAAACACTCTCGCATTTAAAGATATAAACCCACAAGCGCCATTTCATGTATTAATTATCCCAAAAAAAGCAATTGCTACTATAAATGATATAAATCCTGAAAACTCACATTTAGTAGGCAACTTATACGTAGCCGCAGCTAAATTAGCTAAGCAACATAATTTTGCTGAGGACGGATACCGCGTAGTTATGAACTGTAACGAACATGGTGGGCAAACTGTTTATCACATACATTTACACATGCTTGCCGGTAAAGAGATGGGGTGGCCACCTTATCAAAATGTAAAAAAAGTAAATTAATTAAAATTTTCACTAAACTATTCCACTCAACTAATTAGTTACAAATGTTATGGTTTTTCATGGTTATAAATAATAAATAGTTACTTATTTGCAACATTTTATGTTTAAATAATCGTAATATCGTATTTGTTATTGAGTACATCAACGACTTTCTAATACAAAAGGTGTGGAAGTCGTGATAAACTCAGTCAGTCAGCTTTATAAAAGAGTATAAAAACATGAGCAGTTCAGCCTTTTTGTTATTAGATCAAGAGCCAATTAACACTATTGGTATTAACGTTTTAGAACCTTTGTTAAAAACGCAAGGCCTTGACGTAACCACAGGTACTAATATTTTAGACATACCTGAAGGGACTCGACTTTTGTTTATTGAAACATCAAGCAAGGATGCATGGGGAAAACTAAAAGAACAACTAGTAAACCTACGTATTAAATGCGATATCATATTATTTAATCTAGACGAAAACCCTGAACTTGCTAACCGTGCATTGTTGAGCGGTATTCGTGGCGTGTTTTACACAACAGATAACGCCGATGTATTAATGAAAGGTATTCGCTTACTACTTGAAGATCAACTTTGGTATCGTCGCGATATTATGTGTAATGCATTAAATCGTATGCTTCAGTTTAATAAAGATGCCCTGCATAAATTAACTGAAGGTGATATTGAGCCTGTTAAACTCACTAAACGAGAAAAAGCAATAATCTCACTAATGAGTAAAGGTTCGAAGAATAAAGAGATCGCAGAAGATTTAAGTATCAGTCCACACACTGTTAAAACACATTTATATAGCGCATTTAGAAAAACTAAATGTCGTAACCGTATTGAGCTCCTATCTTGGGCACAGCAAAATATCCCTGATGAAATTCGTTAATCAAATATTTAGTTTAAAATTAAAAGCAGACACTTAGGTGTCTGTTTTTGTATGTGTTGCATGCTTATTTAATACTAATTTGCTTACTTAAGTGATCTGTTTTGAAAATTGGTATAAGTGTATACTTTTGATAATCTTAGTTTAAAACTACTTTGCTGGAATATTAATGCTCGACTCTTTCACTCTTTATTTTGCCAGCATCGCCATCATGGTTGTAATGACCTTACTTAACTTTTTGACGTGGCGAACAAACAAACAAATTCCAGGCACATTGCTTTATATTTTCTATCCCATATTGCTATTAGGCTCAGTTATTGGCTTTACTCTTGTTGGTGATACACATAATTTAGTGATTATTAGCGCTGCTAGTAGCATGATGTTTGCCGCATCAATAGTGCATTGTTTATCGCTCAGTCAGTTTTTAAATTATCACGGTATTGGTTTTAAATTACTTTGCTCAGTGACCGCTTTTTGCACTGTAATGCTTGGCTATTACACCTTTATTGACCCATCTTTACACGAAAGAGTGATTGCATCCGATATACAGCACATAGCAGAAGCCGGTTTTTTACTGTTTATATTTATTAAATGTGCACGCAAACCCTACCCTAATGGCAGTATTGTATACATAACCATTTTAACGCTTGTTGCTTTAAGCTTTATTGGCCGCTCGTTATTTATGAATAACATTGAACAAAAAAACCTTTTAGTAAACGGCTGGTTTAGCTCTTTGCTATTTTTAAATGGCGTAATTGCGCCCATGTTTTATGCTGCAGGTATGGCGTTATTGTGTAATGAGCGCAGAGAGCAGCATCTCAATAAGTTAGCCGATAAAGCACAAAAAGATTTAGAAATACGCGGGCTCTTTTTATCAACTATAAGCCACGAAATTCGCACCCCGCTAAACGGTATTTTAGGCAGCGCCCAACTTGTTATGAACCAAACAAGTGATACCCGCAATAAAGCCTATTGCGAGGCGATTATAAATTCTGCCGAATCTCTTAATTTATTGGTAGATAAAGTACTCGATTATGCAAGTTTGGATCAAAGTGACGAAGCGCTTTACGAAGAAGATGTCGAGTTTAAAACATGGCTTAATAATTTATGCTTATTACTAAGTCCTCTCGCCGAGCAAAAACAGCTCAAGTTTGAACTAATATGTAATATTCCTGAGCAAGCCTGTTATTACTGCGACCAGCAAAAACTTAGGCAAATAATTATTAATTTAGTGGGTAATGCCATTAAGTTTACAGACCACGGAACCGTTAAAATTCAGGTTGATTTAGTTTTAGAAAAGCAACTTGAGCACACTATAAAAATTAGTGTAAAAGATTCAGGGCCAGGTATAGAAAATGATGAGATAGCTTACTTAACAGAGCCCTACGTACAAAGCAGTGCAGGAAAAGAGAAAGGTGGGACCGGCCTTGGTTTAGCTATTACCAGTCGCCTACTTGAAAAGCTCAGTAGCCGACTCGAAATAGCTAGCCAGCTTGGAACCGGCAGTGTATTTAGCTTTACCGTTACTTTTACCTTAGGTGAATTAAGCCTTGTAGAGCAGCGCCATCAAACTAAAGATTACTTAACAGGTCTTGATGTACTACTGGTTGAAGATTTAGATTTAAATCAAAAAATTGCTATAGAATTTATGGCCGACGATGAGCACAAAATTAAGCTCGCAAAAGATGGGAAAAGCGCCATAGAGCTCATGCAAGCTCACCACTTCGATGTTGTTTTGCTTGATATGAACCTACCTGATTTAACAGGCCAAGAAGTACTTAAACGGCTAAAACGCATTGATCATAAAAATCAACGAACGCCAGTACTCGCATTTACTGCAAGCCTTAGCCCTGACGAAGTAAAAGAATATTTAGAATTAGGAATAAAAGACATTGTAGGCAAGCCTATTAAGCACGAAAAGCTTCGCCAAGCACTTAGCGACTCTCAATCTAATCAAACTGCGAGTATTGCAGTAGAGCTTATTGATACGTTGTATGACAAAACAGCGGCCGAAACACTCACCAGCTCGTTTAGTGAAGATGAAGTATCGTCGATTTATAATGAGTTTGTGCTTTCGGCGCGTAACAAACTAATTCGCTGTCAAAAATTAATAGATCAGCAGCCAGAGCAATGCATTAAGCTTTTACATCGCCAAGCAAGTACCGCTCTGCAATTGGGTTTTAATCGCTATGGTATTGAGCTTAAAAAAATAGAGCGCCGTTTACTCGATAAAAAGCCACATAACGATATGCTTGATGAAGCGCTAGATCTGTGGCAACGCAGCTTAGAGCAATATTTAAAGTTTGTGCGAGGACAGTTAGAGTGAAATTAAAAAAGCGTTTAAGTTTTTTAAATTTTACTTTAGGTTAATCAAACCTCGCAACCTCTTCAAAGCTAAGCCCAGTAAAGCCATGGGCTTGCAAGGCACAAAATAGGTTTAAAGTAATATCTTTATCATTTACACGAGAGTCAAAAACGTAAGTGCCTTCAAATCGGTCTTCTGGCATTTTAAATATGCAGCTATGCTTTGGTAGTTTTTCTTTTTTGAACACCGCTTTTTGTAATCCGATATTTAAACTTGGCAGCATAAAAGTACTCATCTCAACATTTAATATACCCTCTATTTTTCGAGTGACATTATAAAAGTACCAATTATCATCACCGACATGGAAAGGCAGTAACTCTCCCGAATCTTCAAAAATCTCTGCCAATTCATTTGCTACATGATCCCTTATAGCAAGACCCTGTAAATTTATTGCTGTCATATCACCTATCGGCGTCTCTTTTTCATTATTATAATGGGCACTAAAATTTATCAGTGTAGACTCTTTTGTAGAAGTATTAGGTTTCCATAACTCAGATTCACATAAAGTTTCATCATCAGGAAATATGACTCGATAATGATTCACGTCAGGTGTGATTTTATAAATGACTTTACTCATTAATATTGAAACGTCCTTTTTGGCATGAATTTTATTTTTAACCCCTTCCATATTTATCATCAAATCGCTCTATATCGCTTTCATCAAGTACAGTACCGGTTTGCACTTCAATAACAATTAACGGCTCTTTTTGATTATTAGCCAAGCTATGAATTTGCTTAGCCGCGATATAACACGATTGGTCATGCGTTAGCGTATACGCTTGCTCATCAATACATACATTTGCAATACCCGAAACCACCACCCAATGTTCAGCGCGATGCTGATGGCGCTGCGTCGAAAGCTTAGCACCGCTATTAACAGTAATTTTTTTAACTTTAAAGCCTGTGCCTTCAACCAAAGTACGGTAATTCCCCCATGGGCGAAAAACCACTTGATGATGATTAAGTTTATCGGCCTGTTTTGTCGCAATTTGCTTGAGCAACAAAGGCAGAGAGTCCAGCTCATTTTGATTTGCGATTAACGTGGCATCATGAGTATGAATAATCGCTAAATTACTTACTCCAAGCGTGGCTATTGTATGCTCAGCCTCGTTAATAACTAAGTTATGAGTGCTTTTTTGAGCCATATAATTAGCATTTAAACTATTACCGTTTTCATCTTTTTTTGTAAGTGCATCAAGGGATGAAAAACTACCTACATCACTCCATTTTAAATCAACAGGCATAACAACTACGTTATTACTGCGCTCTAAAATGGCGTAATCAATTGAATCGCTTGGGCAGTGTTCAAGCACACTTTTGCTTGGGCGGGTAAACCCTAAATCTTTAGTAAATTGTGCCGCTGCGGCGACACTCGTTGCTATTTTTGGCGCAAACCGCTTAAGCTCTTTTAAATAGGCTGCTGGGGTAAATAAAAACATGCCGCTATTCCAGCTATAACCACCTTGAGCTAAATAATGGTTCGCTGTATCTAAGTCAGGCTTTTCTTTAAATTGAGCAACATCGTAACAACCCGTACCGGCAATAGCCGCGCCTTGTTTTATATAGCCATAGCCAGTATGCGGCTGTGTAGGAGTAATCGAAAACGTCACGAGCTTTCCTTGCTCAGCAAGTTTTACAGCTTCAGGGAGCTTAGCTGTTAATACATCAAAGTTTTCAATATGATGATCGGCAGGCATCACTAATAGCGGGCCGGTAATCCCATTTTGCAGTGCATAGTGGGCGGCTAATGCGATGGCAGGCGCGGTATTTTTACCTTTAGGTTCGAGTAATAATGCAGTAGGAATTGAGCTTTCAGCCTGCTCGGCGGCAATAAATCGGTGCTGCTCGTTACACACTAAAATAGCATTATCAAACAACTCATTAGAAACACGCGCCAACGTACTTTGTAGCAATGACATGTTTTCATTTAGTAGTGGTAAAAATTGTTTAGGCATTGCTTGGCGAGAAAGCGGCCACAAGCGAGAGCCTATGCCACCAGCTAAAATTACAGGAGTGATTAAAGTGTTCATTACGAAATTTGCCGCCAACAAAAAATATCAGCGGCTATTTTAACACTTTATTGGCTCTGCGCTAAATTAACGTGTTTATATTAATGTAAAAGAGTCGGCATCTAAATAGGCAGGAAACGCTGCTTTAAACTCATCCAGTGGAGATTTTTCAAGCGTGATAGTAACTAGTTGCTCAGTGTTATCTTGCGCTTTAGTTAATGCATCGCCTTTGAAGTCGTATACTGCGGTACCGCCATTGTGCGCAATACCATTACCATCATTCCCTACACGATTAACGCCTACTACGTAACACAGGTTTTCCATTGCACGCGCCATAAGTAGTGTATCCCATATGTGGCGGCGCACAGCTGGCCAATTTGCTACGTTTATCATTACATCGTAGTCGTTATTATTACGTTGAAATACCGGAAAACGCAGGTCATAACACACCTGTGGTAATAGTTTAAAACCGTTGATTTCAAAAACTTTACGCGCTTGCCCTGCTACAACGTAATCGCCCTCACTGCCTAAGCGAAATAAATGGCGTTTGTCGTAATAACTCACCTCACCGTCGGGCTTTACCCAATAAAACCGATTGGCTTTTTTATTGCCTTGCGCAACCAGTACCGAACCGGCAATAACCGCATTATGTTTATGAGCCTGTGCCTTTAACCAAGTAAGTACTTTACCGCTTTCGGGCTCTGCACAATCTAAATTAATAGCAAAGCCAGTCGAAAATGTTTCGGGCAGTAAAATAAGATTCGGCTGATTAGTAATTGCTTCAAGCTGTTTATTAAACATGGCTAAATTAGCGTCTTTATCAAGCCAGTGAAGCGAACTTTGCAATGCTGTAATAGTTAAAGTTGACATAATATTTGCGCAGCCTCTATGAGAGTGTTGTCGTTTTTAGCAAAGCATAAACGAATGACTTTATCGGTTGGTGGCTTTTGATAAAACACACTTAACGGAATAGCCGCAACACCTGCTTGCTCTACTAACCAATGGCAAAATTCAACATCGTTTAAATCCGATACATCACTGTAATCTAACAATAAAAAGTAAGTGCCTTGGCTAGGTAAAATTTTAAAACGGCTGTTACTTAAATGGCTCGCTAATAAATCACGCTTTTGCTGATAAAACCGACTTAGCTCATCTATATGCTCACCTTGCTGCTCTAGCATATCGCCAAGCGCATGTTGTGCAGGGGTAAAACTTGAAAACGTAACATACTGATGAATTTTTCTAAATTCGACAGCTAAATCGGCAGGTGCAATACAGTAACCCATTTTCCAGCCCGTGCTGTGAAACGTTTTACCAAAACTAGATATAACAAAGCTTTTGGCAAATAACTCATCATCGCGTAATACGCTTAAATGCGGTTGTTCATCAAACGTAATGTGCTCATATACCTCATCGCTTATTACATACAAATTGTGAGTACCAACTAACTCTTTAAGCGCTTTTATATCTTGTGGCTGTAATATTTTACCGCTTGGGTTATGAGGCGTATTAATAATAATTGCACGGGTATTTTTAGTAATAGCTTGGCTTACTACTTGCCAATCAATAGTGTAATTTGGCGCACTTAAAGCAATGTGTACCGACTTTCCACCAGCAAGTTCAATTGCCGGCTGGTAGGAGTCATATGCAGGGTCAAATACAATTACTTCATCACTGGGGCGCACAATTGTTTGAATAGCCACAAACAATGCCTCTGTTGCACCCGAGGTAACAGTAACCTGCTCTGCGGCGCTTATATTAGCGGCATATTTGCGCTTTGCTAAATCAGCAATTTGTTGCTGTAATCGTGGTACACCACTTGAAGGTGAATATTGATTAACGCCCTGCTGAACATAATAATTTAGCTGTGTTTTTAAAAGATCAGGAGCATCAAACTCAGGAAAGCCTTGAGAGAGATTAATTGCTGAAAACTCATTAGCCAACCCACTCATTTGGCTAAATATACTAACGCCTAAATTTGGTAATTTACTTTCAAACACGTGATGCCCTTAATGATGGTTTTGCGCTTAAAGCGATGCTATCATTGCTTAAAACAGAAGTATAGCCGTCTAAAAACAATTAACTTTACGCTCGTTAGTGAGGAATGTATGCAAAACAATACCGCTATTTCACAACTTATTGAAGCCGGAAAATGGGTTAGCCAAAAAGGCTGGGTACCCGCAACAGGCGGAAACTTTTCAGCTCGTACTAGCACTGGCTTTGTTGTTACGGCAAGTGGGCACGATAAAGGCTCACTTACGCAAGCGCATTTTTTGCAATTAGACCACCAAGGCGAACGCCTAAGTGGGGCTGTAAAGCCATCGGCAGAAACACAATTACACCTAAGTTTGTATCAGCTTATACCTGATGCACAGTGTGTTTTGCATACTCACTCTGTAGCCGCCACCGTACTGTCGCAAATTACCCAAAGGCATCAGCTTGATTTAACAGGCTATGAAATGCAAAAAGCACTGAGCGGCTTTACTTCGCATTTAGAAACGCTGAGCATTCCTATTTTCGATAACGATCAAGATATTGACCGATTAAGCCTGCTGGTCAGTGACCATCATTTACATACACCAATTGAGCATGGCGTACTTATACGTGGTCATGGCTTATATGCTGTAGGGCGCAATATTGATGAAGTTCGCCGCCACCTAGAAGCCTTAGAGTTTTTATTTAGTTGCGAACTAGAGCGCCTAAAAATAGTAGGTATTCAAGCGGGAGTAACTAAATGATTAAAGCTATTTTAACCGACATCGAAGGCACAATAACCCGCATCTCGTTTGTTAAAGAGGTGTTGTTTCCTTACGCGGCAAAACAATTACCGACCTTTGTACGTGCCAATGCTAATAAGCCAGATGTAGCCGAACAAATTAATGCCGTAAAAGCGCTTATCGAAAAGCCAAACGCCGATATAGAAGAAGTCATTAGCACCTTACTTACCTGGATTGACGAAGATAAAAAAATCACTCCACTTAAGCAGTTACAAGGCTTAATTTGGCAAACAGGGTATGAACACGGTGATTTTAAAGGTCATTTATACCCAGATGCATTTGATTTTTTACAAGCACAGCACAATAACGATACTGCTTTGTATGTGTATTCGTCAGGGTCGGTAAAAGCGCAGCAGCTACTTTTTAAATACAGTGATTATGGCGACATTCGCAGCTTATTTACTGATTTTTTTGACACCAAAGTTGGCGCAAAACAAGAGCAAGCAGCCTATAACACTATTGTTGAGCTGTTACCGTTTAAAGCAGCAGAAATACTCTTTTTAAGTGATGTAGCCGGCGAGCTTGATGCCGCACAAGCTGCGGGCTTAAAAACTCTACATTTAATTCGTGATGGGCAAGCAAGCACTAAAGCACACCCTTATATTAATGACTTTAGCCAATTTATATTGGAGCAATTGGTATGAGCCAATTAACGGTGTATGCCGACAACGATGCAAACAAAGCACTTGTAAGCACATCAAATGCTGATGATATTGTAAAGCAACTAGCTAAAGTAAACGTACGTTTTGAAAAGTGGCAAGCAAATGCAGAGATTAATGAGCACACTACTCATGAACAAATTATTAGTGCGTACAAAAACGATATAGATCGGTTAAAAACCGAAAATGGCTATCAAACAGTAGACGTAATATCTCTAGCTAAAGGTAATCTTGGCGCATCAGAGCTGCGCAAAAAGTTTTTATTTGAACATACTCATAGTGAAGACGAAGTGCGTTTTTTTGTAAAAGGCCAAGGGCTATTTTGCCTGCATTTAGGCAATAAGGTTTATCAGGTACTTTGCCAGCAAGGCGATTTAATTTCAGTGCCAGAGCTTACCCCGCATTGGTTTGATATGGGAAGCGACCCTGAGTTCACTGCCATTCGCTTATTTAACAATACAGAGGGCTGGGTAGCAAAAAGTACGGAGTCATCTATTGCCAAGCAATTTCCGTTATTATCGTAAGTTAGCCATTCATTCAAAACCTTGGTCCACACTAATAAACATAATGTGGACCAAGGATATTACAAAATTACTTAAGCTTTAAAAGTTCGCCACTTTCTACTTGGCTTTGGTTATAAACGCCAGTATCTAACACCCACCCTGTGACCAGCTTTGCTGGTGTTATATCAAATGCAGGGTTATATACATTAGCGTTAGTGGGTGCCCATAAAGCCTCGCCAAAGCTACCGCTAACTCCGCGCACTTCTTGAGGATTACGTTGCTCTATTTCTATATCATTACCACAAGCAGTATTGGTATCAAGCGTGGTAACAGGCGCGACTACGTAAAATGGAATATTATGAAAATGCGCTAGTACGGCTAAATTATAGGTGCCCACTTTATTAGCAAAATCACCATTAGCGGCAATACGATCAGCCCCAACTACTATTTTATCTACCTTGCCTGCAGCCATTAAACTTGCCGCCATATTATCGCAAATTAGTGTGTACGGAATTTTCCAGCGCTCAAGCTCAAAGGCAGTTAAGCGACCGCCTTGTAATAATGGTCGTGTTTCATCAACCCACACATGTACGTTGCCATATTTTTGCTGCGCTTTGTAAATAACACCTAGTGCAGTACCAATACCAGCGGTTGCAAGCGCCCCTGTATTACAATGAGTTAATATGTTGTCGCCACTATTTATAAGCTCGGCACCACGATTTGCCATTCGTTCACACAGCTCAATATCTTCAATAAACAACCGCTCAGCAGTACTAACAATACCGGCAACATAATCGCTTTGCGTTAAAGCTTTTCGCAATGCCGCCATACAATGCATTAAATTAACCGCCGTTGGACGAGTGGCTTCTAGTTCATTGATTGCTTTTTCAAGCTCACTTTTCACTAACCCTTGCTCAGCTAAATACGCCACTAACAAGCTCGCGCCTAAGCCAATTAGTGGGGCTCCACGCACTTTTAAGTTAATGATCAGCTCTTTCATGGTTTCTACATCATGGCACTGATGCCATACCTGCTGGTGAGGTAGTAAATATTGGTCGAGCACACTAAGCGACCCGTTTTCATATTTTAAACTGCTTGCGATTAAGTTTTGCATAATGCTTAAGGTATTAAAAATGCGTAACGTTATTTTACACCACTTTGAATAACTCTCAAGTTAGACTTGTAGACATCTAAACATTTAAAAGTATAGAATGCTTAAAAGCTGATTTTTGAGATTTAAACCATGACTAACTATGTTGCTTTTAATGCACAGCGCGCTATCGATTACGTATCGACATTAATTGAATCTAAACAATGTAATTTTTTTGATTCCGGACAAACCTTATCGGCATATGAGTTTGGTGATGGCAATCTTAATTTAGTATTTAGAATTACTGATGAGCAAAACAATAGTGTTATTTTAAAGCAAGCTCTGCCTTACGCGCGTTGCGTGGGTGAGTCGTGGCCATTAACGCTTGATAGAGCCCGTATAGAAGCACAAGTTTTACTTAACCATGGTGCTATTTGCCCTACTTATACTGCTAATGTTTTACATTATAGTGAAATGCAAGCGCTGACTATTTTAGAAGATTTAGGTAATTTACAAATATTGCGTACTGCACAAAATAATGCAGAGCAATTCCCTAAATTAGCGCAGCACGTAGCGACCTACTTAAGCCACACCGGCTTTTATAATTCAGATTTTTACTTAACCGCGCAAACTAAAAAAGCACTCGTTAGCCAATTTACTAATCCTGAGCTTTGCCAAATCACTGAAGACTTATTTTTTAGCGATCCGTACATTGAGCACGAACGCAATAACTACCCAAAGCAACTACAAAACGAAGTTGACGCAATACAAAAAAACAACGCATTGAAGTTAGAAATAGCAAAACTAAAAGCTAATTTTTTATCTAACCCGCAAACATTACTTCATGGTGATATGCACAGCGGTAGCATTTTTGTTGATTGTAATAATACAAAGATGATTGACCCAGAGTTTGGCTTTTTTGGGCCTATTGGTTTCGATATTGGCTCTTTTATTGGTAATTTGCTATTGAATTACTGCGCACAAGCAGGGCATATTGATGACTTTGTAGCACGTCGTAATTACCAAACACATTTACTTAGCTGTATCGTAGACACCTATAGTTTATTTGAGCAGCAATGGCTTGAATTAATACGCACTAAAACAACAGATGAATCACTAGCGCCAGTAGGCTATGCGCAATACTTTATGAAAAACGTATTGCAAGATGCTGTTGGTTACTGTGGTGCTGAGTTAATTAGGCGTACTATTGGGCTTGCACACGTAAGCGATATAGATAGTATTAGTGATGACAATGCGCGCCTTACAGTGCAAAAACAAACATTAGCACTAGGCGAGCAACTTATTTTAAATGCACAAACATGCAACAACAAAGAAGCATTCTTTAGTTTATTAATAAGCCAATTAAACTAACAAGCATTAAAAAAGGCGCTATAAGCGCCTTCTAGTTAGTTAAAGCTTACTTGTAGTTTTCATAAATTTTATCAAGCGGCTCTGAAAGCCCACTTTCTTGCACTATACGTACATGCTTACGAGCCAACTCACGTGCACTTGTTACACCGCATGAGTGAGCAATTAAACCGGCTCCGTAATGAATATATTTATTATAGTTAGCTACTCGTTGCGCTTTATCAGCTACATTTAAGCCGCGTTGCAAACGCTCGTTATGCGTAGTGATCCCGGTTGGACAGGTATCTTTATTACATTGCATTGCCTGAATACAGCCCAGTGCAAACATATGACCACGAGCCGATACAACAAAATCAGCACCGAGCGCTAATGCCCATGCAACCTTTGAAGGAACGATTAATTTACCCGATGCAATAATTTTCACGCGTTCTCGAAGCCCGTGCTTTTCAAGCATATTAACTACAAGCGGCAAGCTTTCGCGAAGAGGTAAACCCACCGAATCCATAAGCGGCTGCGGTGCAGCCCCCGTACCACCATCAGCACTATCAATTGTTATAAAATCGGGTGCCGACTCAATGCCACGATGATTAATTTCTGCAAATAACGTTTCTAACCAGGTGTAATCACCAATAACGGCTTTAAAGCCTGTTGGTTTTCCTGTGGCATTACGTACAGTGGCTATCATATCGAGAATATCGGCTGGATTTTTAATTTCAGGGTGTCCATTTGGGCTAATCGAATCTTGCCCTTCTGGAATACCCCTAATTTTAGCTATTTCGGCGTTAACTTTGCGCCCTGGTAACATACCGCCTTTACCTGGTTTTGCACCTTGGCTCATTTTTAGCTCGAACATTTTGACTTGTTCGTGAGCTGCTATTTCTTTAAGTTTTTCGGTGCTTAAGTTTCCATGCTCGTCTCGGGCACCATATTTAGCTGTACCAATTTGAAATACCAGATCGGCGCCACCTTCAAGGTGGTAGGGGCTTAAGCCCCCTTCACCTGTGTTCATCCAACAACCCGCTAATTTAGCACCTTTTGATAAAGCGCGCACAGCAGGCTTTGAAAGCGCACCAAAGCTCATGCCCGACACATTAAATAACGAATTAGTGGTGTAAGGTGTTTTACAATACGGACCTAAAGTAACATTACTCGGGTCGAGTGCTTCTTCATCTAAAGTAGGAAAAGCACAGTTCATAAACATAACCGTACCCGTCACTTCTAAGCTTTGTGTTGAACCAAATGCAGCGGTGCGATCGACATCTTTTGCTGCGCGGTAAACCCAACTGCGCTCAGCGCGGTTAAATGGCATTTCTTCTCGATCGAGAGCAAAAAAGTATTGTCTGAAAAATTCACCTTGGCGTTCAAAAAAATATCGAAAGCGGCCAATTACTGGGTAGTTACGCCTAATAGCATGTTTTGTTTGTGTTATATCGCGAAAGTAAAAAATAATAACAGTAAGCACAATTAACCCAAGTGCGATAATAAAAATACTCGCAAATACGTCAATACTAAACATAATGAAATTGCTCATCTAAGGCCCCTTGATGGCTATATTTTTAGATAATACCTATTGCGTAGTATGTGAATATTTTGACGATTGGAGTCGCTAAAATAAACTACATTACTAGGTCTGTGGTATAAAAAAGGTGTTGCGGTCAAAATGACACAACACCTTTGTTTGTTCAAGGTTTATAAGCCCTACAAAGCTAATTTTGCAGCTTAGTTAACTCATTTTTTATATATAAACGTACCTGTGTTTCTAATACTGACAAGGGCACTGAACCATGGCGAAGAACCTGATGATGAAATTCGCGAATATCAAAATTTGGTCCAAGCGCTTGCTCTGCTTCAACACGTAAACGTTTAATGGTTAACTCACCAATTTTGTATGACAGTGCCTGAGCTGGCCAAGATATATAACGATCAGTTTCTGTTTTAACATTATGCAGCGAAAGCGCGGTGTTCTCGCTCATAAAGTTCATAGCTCGCTCGCGGCTCCAGCCATACATGTGCATCCCTGTATCAACAACCAAACGTGCTGCTCGCCACATTTCATAAGTTAAGCGACCAAAACGGCTATATGGGTCTTGATAAAAGCCTGCCTCTAAACCTAAATATTCAGAGTAAAGCCCCCAACCTTCGCCAAATGCCGAAAGGTAAGCATCACGACGATAGCTCGGCAAATTTTCAAGCTCTGCATTAAGTGATATTTGTAAATGATGACCTGGCACTGCTTCGTGCAACGTTAATGCTTCTAAAACATACAGAGGGCGCTTATCTAAAGCGTAAGTATTTACCCAGTAGTATCCAGCTTCATCATTTCGATTAGAGCCAGAATACCGACCTGTTGTGTATTTAGGGGCAATACTTGCGGGTACCGGTGCCACGCCATAAGGTTTGCGCGGCAAGGTATGAAATAACTTAGGCAGCTGTGCATCCATTTTTTTAGCAATGTAAGATGCTTCTTTCAAAAGTTGCTCTGGTGTTGTTGCGTAAAACTGTGGGTCGGTACGTAAAAAGTGAATAAACTCAGCAAATGAGCCTTTAAAACCAACTTCTTTTATTACAGCTTCCATTTCACCTCGAATGCGAGCAACTTCTTTTAAGCCTAGCTCATGGATCTCTTTTGGTGTCATGTCGGTAGTGGTGTAATGCTTAGCACGATTTTTATAAAAAGCTTTGCCATTAGGGGTTTCTGAAATACCAATACTTGTGCGGGCGCCCGGTTGGTATTGCTCAGTAAAAAACGTTAAGTAGCCTTTATATGCTGGTATTACTTTATTTTTTAAAACAACTTTAGCTCGCTGTTGAAGTGCATAAAAGTCACTCTCACTTAAACTGGCAGTGTTAGCTAAAAACGGTTTATAAAATTCTGATTGAGTTACATCATCAACAATATAAGTACTTATGGAGTCTTCGTATCCTTCTAACACTGCTTTTGGTTGGGTGAGACCTGTTTCGAGCCCTTTTTTCATCCAATATATATTTTGCCCAAAAAAGCGGGGGATTTGTGCTAAACGTGCAAGGTATGTCTCTAAATCTTGCTCTTTTTTATATTGAGAACTGTTAACGATGTACGACAGACCGGAGTGAAAACCATACTCAGATGTAAGCGGCATGTAATGCGCATTAAACACATATTCGTCAACGCTATTTTGCACCTGAGCACGAATAATACTTAAGTTAATTTGATTTTCGTCACTAAGCTTAGTTGCATCTACGGCATCTAAGTCTGCTAATAATTGAGTATTACTTTTGTACTGCTTTGCTAAAAATTCTGGCGATAAATTGGCAAGTAAATAGCCATCAACCCCTTTTGAACTGCTATAAGGATTTATACTTTCTCTATATTGAACAATAGATTGTGCTACTTGAGTAAACTGCTCATCCGCATTGGGTGTGGTTATTTGACATGCACTTAACGAACATAAAGCAGTTATGCCAAGAAGCGTTTGGCGAAGCGTTTTTGGTAAAAAAAGATTCATTATTATTTAACTTGATGATGCAATAGATTGCATAAAACTATCGTAGGCTAAAGAAATAGCAAGTAAATGAGACAAACTAGCATATTGAAATAATGCTACATACGTTAACAGAAGTAAAAACCAGCCGAATTGATGAGAAAAACAGCGATTGGGCTGCTAAAGTAAAATTTAAGTTCCCTAACTATCGTTTTTGCTTTTAAATAGCGCGGATAATGATTACTGTATAAAAAAATAATAAAAAGCTCGGACGCATAACCGCCTCATGGAATGAGATATTTTAAAATTTGCACTTATGCGTACTTAGTTGGTATTTAAAATGATGTTCCATGATTCCATGGCTATTGCACAAGAGAAGATGACTAAAGTGTGTGTGTTTTTAGAGCGCTATGCACTTTCTCCTACGCCGCTCAATTATCAAGTTGTTTATACCTATACTAGCCAAACTAACCTTGAGCTGAACAAAGCCTTAGACCGCGCTATTGCGGTTGAAGATAATATAGACAGTGTTTTAATTGAACAGCTCCATGCTGAATTTTTAAATACCGGTCACACAGAGCAAGTCAACATGATTCAAAATGTTGATGGTGTTATAAGTTCACTTTCTCAAAACTCTCAAGCTACTGAAAAACAGATAATTCGCTTTGCGGGTCAGGTGAGCGAATGCGTACATTCACTAGATGAGAACAACATAGAACAAAGCCGTCAAGCGCTTGAAGTACTTCATAATCAAACCGCCGAATTACTAAATCAACACAAGCAATTTAAGCAAGAACTAAGTAAAGCCAAACAACTACACGAAAAAACAAAAAAGCAGCTAAATCAACTTCGTAAACAACATATTATTGATAGCCAAACAGGGCTTTATAAACGCCATTATTTAACGCAACAAACTCAAGTATGGACTAATCAAAAAAAGTCTATTTGCGCCATTGCGATTCAAATAGATAACCTTGATCACTTTACTGAAAATTACGGTGATATAATTGGTGAAGTTATTTTGAATAAAGTAGCTAAACAAGTGCAAAAATATGTTTTTCAAAGTGGCTTGCCTGGCCGCACAGCTAAAGATCAATTTACTGTTTTACTCGCCGATATAGACCCAGAAACAGCCAATGTTATAGCTGAAAAAGTCCGAAATGGAGTCGAAAAGCTTCGCTTTGTTAGTTCAAAAACAGGGATTAAGTTACCTAGTATTGGCTTATCTCTAGGAATTGCTCAACATCTACAAGAAGATGATTTTAACCAGTTAGCTAAAAAAGCGTCTCATGCGGCTTTTAAAGCGCGGTCATTAGGGCAAAGTAGCTACACTGCAGGGCAATAAATTACCTGATAAATCATATTCAAATTGCACCTACTGCGTACAATAAAGTACACTAACCTCTATTGTCACGATAGAGATTAGTCATGAACGAAACCGAACAAAAGACCACGCATTTTGGTTATAAAACAGTAGCCGAGGGCGATAAAGCTTCTATGGTTGCTGATGTATTTCACTCAGTAGCTGCAAAATACGATGTAATGAATGATTTAATGTCTTTTGGTGTGCATCGTTTATGGAAACGTCAAACTATTGCAAGCTCAGGTGTTCGTAAAGGCCATCATGTACTCGATTTAGCCGGCGGCACTGGCGACTTAACGGCAAAATTTAGTCAACTAGTTGGCGAGACCGGTCAAGTTGTTTTGGGCGATATAAATTCATCTATGCTTAAGGTTGGTCGTGAAAAACTACACAATCTTGGCTTAGTAGGCAATATTGACTACGTACAAATGAATGCTGAAATGCTGCCATTTCCAGATAATAGCTTTGATGTGATCACTATTGCCTTTGGCTTACGTAACGTTACCGATAAAGACAAAGCATTACGCTCTATGTACCGTATTTTAAAGCCAGGTGGCAGATTACTTGTTTTAGAGTTTTCAAAACCAGAGCATGACGTACTTAGTAAAGCTTACGATTTTTACTCATTTAATTTATTGCCAACAATGGGTAAGCTAGTTGCTAACGACAGTGAATCGTACAAGTATTTAGCTGAGTCTATTCGTATGCATCCAGATCAAGACACATTAAAAGCGATGATGGAAGATGCGGGCTTTGAACAAACAACATACCAAAACCTCACAGGCGGAATTGTTGCACTGCATCGTGGTTTTAAATATTAAGGCTAGCAGTTATGGCGCTTGAAAAAATAACAAAAAGCAATAATGGTGCAATGTCATCTGAGTTTTTTATGTTACCTAATTTTGTACTTTCGCTTATTGAGCGTGTACTAAATCAAGCGCTTAGCCTTGACCCACAATTATCTCAAAAGCTAAACGCCGTTAAACATAAGCGCTTAGTGGTTGAAATAAGAGATTGGCAACAAAGCATCCAACTCGTTTATAGTGCTGATCAATTACACTTATACAGTGCCCAAAGTAACGAAAACGCAGATTGTATGATCAGCGCAGATATAGAAACACTTTTAGCGCTCAAAAACCCTGCAATGCTTACCCAATTAATTCGCCAAGATAAGCTCGACTTACAAGGCGATTTAAATATTGCGCAAACTTATAGCAATGCATTTTCAGGTATTGATATTGATTGGCCTGAACAACTTTCTAAATACATTGGCGATGCACCCGCTCAGCAGTTATACCTGCACTTAAAAGAACTAAAACAAAAGAGCAGCAAAACCAATACTAAAATAAGTACCATGCTTACAAGTTTATGCCAAGATGAGCTCGCAATTACTATTCATCCATTAGAACTTGAGCAATTTAAACAAAAAAATAGAGAACTCAAAGGACAAGTCGCTGCCGTTGAGCAACGCATTAACGCCCTCTTAAATTCTTTTTTACCTTCAAACACCCGCTAAGGATTTTTTGTGTCGACTGCACGTTTGTATAACATCACCAAAACGTTACTTAGCTATGGACTAGACGAGCTAATTCCAAAGCATAAAGTGCCTTGGTTTGGTAAAATAGCCCGTGGTAGTTTATTTTGGCTGCGTAATCAGCACAAAGAAAAACCGGCGGGGCTACGTTTACGTTTAGCATTACAAGAGCTGGGTCCTGTTTGGATCAAATTTGGTCAAATGCTCTCTACTCGTCGTGATTTACTCCCTCATGATATCGCTTTAGAGCTTGCGTTTTTGCAAGATCAAGTTCAACCATTTGAAGGCGAACTTGCACAAAAAATAATAGAAAAAGCGCTCGAAATTAACGATATAAATGAATTATTTAGTGAGTTTTCACAAACTCCACTGGCCTCTGCATCTATAGCGCAAGTACATACAGCAAAACTTATTGATGAGCAGAGTATTGAGCAAGATGTCGTAATTAAGGTTATTAGACCTAATATTTATGAGCAAATTAATGCCGATTTAGCGCTAATGGAAAAGCTCGCAAAGGTACTTGCAAAAGTACATAACGAATCAAAACGCCTGCGCCCGGTTGAAGTAGTTAAAGAATATAAAAAAACACTCCTAGACGAGCTCGACTTAATGCGAGAAGGTGCCAACGGCATTCAACTAAAACGCAATTTTGAAGGCTCTGATTCATTATACATCCCTGCAGTTTACAGTGATTACAGCCGTAGCAATGTGCTGGTGATGGAGCGTATTTACGGCATACCCGTCTCTGATACCGATGCACTTATGGCGCAAAACACTAATATGAAATTACTTGCTGAGCGTGGCGTAGAAGTGTTTTTTACGCAGGTGTTTAGAGACAGTTTTTTTCATGCCGACATGCATCCGGGTAATATTTTCGTCTCTCGAGAGCACCCTGAAAACCCAATGTATATCGGTATTGATTGCGGTATTGTTGGTACGTTAAGCAAAGAAGATAAACGCTATTTAGCTGAAAACTTTATCGCCTTTTTTAATCGTGATTATCGCCAAGTTGCACAACTACACGTTGATTCTGGTTGGGTACCACCAGATACTAGCATTGAAGAATTTGAATTTGCGATTCGCACAGTTTGCGAGCCTATATTTAATAAACCTTTGGCTGAAATTTCATTTGGGCACGTACTCGTAAATCTATTTAATACTGCACGTCGTTTTAACATGCAGGTACAGCCGCAATTAGTATTACTACAAAAAACTTTATTATACGTTGAAGGATTGGGGCGTCAGCTATACCCACAACTCGACTTATGGAAAACAGCTAAGCCCTTTTTAGAAGACTGGGTAAAGCAACAAGTTGGACCGCTATCAGTACTGAAGCAAATGTATGCTAACTTGCCATTTTGGGCTGAAAAAATGCCCGAGTTACCGGATCTAATTTACCAAAATTTAAAGCGTGCACCACACATTCAACCGCAAGAACAAAAGGTATCTCATAAACCTTTAATATTGAGTTTATTTGGTAGTGCTACAATGATTATGGCAACACTTTGTTATTTACAGCACGATTTAATAGCTGCAAGTCTTGCAATAAGCTTATCGGCTATTAGCTTTATAGCGGCATGGCGCAGCGCATAAACTGGGTGCTATTTGCGCTAGTGAGCGTATAATTAGTATTTAAAATAAACATTTAACCGTTTTATATATTGGAGAAAACCATGGGTTTTGGTGGTATTAGTATTTGGCAATTATTAATTGTTTTAGCGATCATAGTTTTACTTTTTGGCACAAAAAAACTACGCGGTATGGGTGGCGATATTGGGGGCGCTGTAAAGGGCTTCAAAAAAGCAATGTCAGATGATCAAATGAGCGAGAAAGAGAAATCCGAGCAAATTCAACAATCAGAAAAAAACACTGCTGACAACTCAACCGATACTGAAAAAAACAAAGATAACAATAAGGTTTAATTAGTATGGGCATGTGGGAACTTGTTGTTATTTTTATTGTTGGTTTAGTGGTGCTCGGCCCTGAGCGCTTACCTGTTGCGATTAGAACAGTGAGTAAATGGGTTAAAACCGCTAAATCACTTGCCAACTCAGTAAAAGCCGAAGTAAGTGAAGAGCTTCGCATCCATGAGCTGCACGAAAACCTTAAAAAAGCAGAACAGCAAGAATTAAAAGATTTAAGCCCTGAGTTACAAAGCTCACTAACAGAGCTACAAAAAGCGGCTGAATCAGTTACTCACAGCTACAAAAAACAACAATCTGATACATCAAATAACCAACAACTTGATGAGAAAAAGTGAAATTTATTTCTCACTTTGTGGTCAACTTACTACATGGTATAAAAAATAATGGCTGAGGAAGTAAAATCAGGGTTTGTAGCTCATTTAATTGAGTTGCGTGATCGGCTAATAAAAGCGCTACTAAGCATTTTTGTTATTTTTATTGCCATAGTATATTTTGCAAATGATATTTATGCTTTTGTTGCACAGCCGTTAGTCTCGCATTTGCCAAGTACGGCAACCATGATTGCAACCGATGTAACAGCTCCCTTTTTTGCACCTTTCAAACTTACTTTATTTGTCGCTTTATTTGCGTCGATTCCATGGATATTGCATCAAGTTTGGGGGTTTATAGCGCCGGGTTTATATCAGCACGAAAAGAAAATGCTCATGCCTATTCTCGCCTCAAGTATAATATTATTTTATGGCGGCATAGCCTTTTGTTACTTTGTAGTTCTGCCAATTATTTTAGGGTTTTTTACAAGTACCGGTCCCGAAATGATGACCCTTGCACCTGACATAAGTAGTTATCTAGGATTTGTATTAAAGTTGTTTTTTGCATTTGGCGTCGCTTTCGAAATTCCAGTGGCTATTATGTTGCTATGCTGGAGTGGTGCAACAACAACAAAAAGCTTAAAAGAAAAGCGCCCTTATATCGTAGTGGGTGTTTTTGTAGTCGCGATGTTTTTAACACCGCCTGATGTATTATCACAAACATTGTTAGCATTTCCGATGCTTCTTCTGTTTGAGCTAGGTCTAATTTTAGCAAAGTTTTATACCGCTAAACCACAAAAAGAATCTGAGGAATAAAATGAAAAAACAACTACTCTCACTATTGGTTTTATTAAGCGCACCGACTTTTGCTGCGCAAACAGAGTTTAATACTCAAGCGTTACAAGCATGTAGCTTTATTGAAAACGATTTTAACCGCTTACTTTGTTACGATAATACCATCGCGGGTAAGTCACTGGTTAAGCCATCAGTAACAAAAACGCTCACACCACCAACAGCTAATAATGTGCCTCAGGCAGTAGCCACAACACCAACAGAAGTAAAAACAACAGCTGATGAATTTGGGTTAGAGTACAAAAAATCACAGACAGAAAAAGACGCTGAAATTAAAGCGATGGTTGCTTCAGTTGAAGAAGCTGCTTACGGCGAGTTAATTATTTCGCTAGATAACGGTCAACAATGGCGTCAAATTGGCTCTGACAGCATGCGCTTGAAAAAGAACGATACGATTGTAATTAGCCGTGGTGTTTTTAACTCATTTTTACTTAAAATTGACGGTGAAAACCGCTCTATTCGCGTTAAACGTACTAAGTAATGTCATATACATTAATTGATGCTGGAGTTAACTTAACTAATCATCAATTTGATGAGCAGCATCACGATGTAATTACCCGTGCCAATGAAGCGGGTGTTACAAATATGCTTATTATTGGTTGTGATATTGCAAGCAGTCAGCAATCACTTGAACTTGCAACAAAGCATCTTCAATATTCTACGGCGGGTATCCACCCACATGATGCAAAATCAGCCACTAATGAACTAGAAGCACAACTAACTGTACTTGCAAATAATAAGCATGTTATTGCTATTGGTGAATGTGGCCTTGATTATAACCGCGACTTTTCGCCTCGCGATGTACAGCGTAGTGTTTTTAGGCGCCAATTAGCACTTGCAGAGAAATTAGATTTACCTGTTTACTTGCATGAACGTGATGCAAGTGACGACATGCTAAGTATTTTAAAAGAGTTTAGTATTCGCGGTGTACTCCACTGCTTTACGGGTAACTCAGCAGCTCTAAAGCAATATTTAGATTTAGGTCTATATATTGGTATAACGGGTTGGGTATGTGATGAAAGGCGTGGAAAAGATTTACAACAGCTAGTGCCTAGCATTCCTCTAGATCGATTATTAATAGAAACTGATGCACCATTTTTAATTCCACGAACAGTTAAACCAAAACCTAAATCACGTAAAAATGAACCTGCCCTGCTTCCTTATATCTGTCAAACGGTTGCACAACTTTATCAAATAGATGAAGAAGTTGTAGCCCGTAAAACTACAGAAAACTTTCACCGTGTTTTTGGTTTAGAAGATCGTTAATGGCCTATGCAAAGGCACTTTTAAGCCTATTAGTATTCCTTTGCACTTTTTGCTGTTTCGCAAACCCAGTAATAATAAAACACGATTTTAACTCTCAAAACATTAATAACCTGTATTACTCTTTTGAACCAACGTCGCTATTAAGTGCACAACAAAGTAGCCATATACAGTGGCAAAAAAACACAGCAAAACCCCTTAATTTAGGACTAGAGCAGCGTCCTGTATGGATAAAATTTAAAATAAAAAATACACTTAGTTATAATACTGAGCAAATATTGTCACTAAACAATCCTTTGCTAAACGACGTTCAAGTATATCAATTACATAACTCGCAATTACTTTCTTATACTCAAATTGGTGATGCCTACCCCTTATATAAGCGCACAATTAAAAGTGAATCTTTATTAGTTAAACTGCTCAGCCCTGCAAATAGCGAAACGCTTATTATAATGAAAGTGGCGAATAGTTCAGGCTTGCGAGTCCCTTTAACACTGTGGCAACCAGAAGCTTATTTGGCACACAAAGGAAAACTCAATTTACTCTATGGCTTATTGATTGGTTTTATATTTTCTTTGGGTGTGAGTTGCATAGTTTTATATGGTTTTTCACGTAAAGGTTATTTTGTTTATGCTGGGGTTATATCTCTCACATTAGGTAGTGTATTAGCCTACCTTTGTGGTTTTGGCTTAAGGTACGTTCATCCTAATTTGCCTGCATTACAGCAAGTTATGACCCCTATATTACTTATGCTTATCACTTTATTGTTTTTGCCTTTGCAGAAGCAAGTTTGCCATCCCAGGCCCTCTCTTCTGCTAACTATTCAAAAAGTTGTAGTTAACGCTTTAGCCATTTCGTTATTATTTATTTGGCTACTTCCAAACAACATAGTTACATTATTTTGTTTAATCACTACTCCAATCGTTTTAGGCTTTTATATTGTAACTACGTTTATGTGCGTGCGTTTAACGCCTTCTAAACCAAACAAAGCACTATTACTTGTATTGGTTTTTTTCTTGGTGGTAATGCTTTATTTTACTGTTGCAGTAATGGGCCTATACGCCTTTGACAGAAGTACGCTCGCATTTGTATTTGCATGCTTTTTTGGTTGCACTTTTTGCTTATGCTACAGCGTAATGAAGTTATTTATTTTACAACGCGATGAAGAAGTGATTGCTCAACAAACCTTGATTGCTGAAAACACAGCACAAGATACACTACTTAAAGAGCGCTTAAAATTACAAGAAAAAACTCGCCAAGAACTTGAATCTCAGGTGGACGAGCGCACCTTTGAATTACAAGTGACGCTTAGAGAGCTTGAAGAAAAAAACCGCTCACTTGAGTTACTAAATACTGAAGACGCATTGACTGGAATAAAAAACAGACGCTTTTTTGATAAAAAACTGGTAATGGAGCTTCGTCGCTCTCGTCGAGAACAAACGCCGCTTAGCATTGTTATGCTTGATATAGATCGATTTAAAAATATCAACGACACGTACGGCCATATCATTGGCGATCAAGTTATTAAAGCAGTGTCTGACCTTATAAAAGACCATTTAAAACGACCACTCGATGAAGTTGCCCGTTATGGCGGTGAAGAATTTGTTGTGCTATTACCTAATACCCCTAGTGAAGGCGCACAAGACATAGCTGAAAAAATACGAGCTGATATCTCAGTAAGTACAGTAACGGTTGCCAATAATGATATTCAATTTACTATTAGCGCTGGTGTATACACCAGTATTGCTGATGATGTTAGCAACCCTCAAATTTTTACTGAGTGCGCCGACAAAGCACTTTATTACGCAAAGCAGCATGGCCGTAATCAAGTAATTACTTTTCCATTACCACAGTAGGAGCATATTAACATGGCCCAATCAGGATTAGACCTTTTCCCATATACTCGCATGCGCAGAATGCGCCGCAGCGACTTTTCTCGCCGCTTAATGGCTGAAAACCAGCTTAGCGTAAATGATTTAATTTACCCTGTATTTGTACTTGATGGTAAAAATCGCCGCGAGGTAATTGAATCAATGCCTGGTATTGAGCGCCTATCAATTGATTTACTGCTTGTTGAAGCAAAAGAACTCGTTGAACTTGGCGTACCTGCCGTTGCTATTTTTCCAGTAACGCCTGCGGATAAAAAATCATTATTTGCCGAAGAAGCATATAACGATGATGGCTTAGCACAACGCACCGTAAGAGCGTTAAAAGAAGCTTTTCCTGAGTTGGGTGTGATTACTGATGTAGCACTTGACCCTTTCACTACGCATGGCCAAGACGGTATTATTGATGATTCAGGTTATGTTATTAATGATGTCACTACTGAAATTTTAGTTAAACAAGCACTTTCCCATGCAGAAGCTGGTGCTGATGTTGTTGCCCCTTCTGATATGATGGATGGTCGTATTGGCGCTATTCGCGAAGCACTTGAAGCTGATGGGTTTATTCATACTCGAATTATGGCCTACTCAGCTAAATACGCATCTAGCTACTATGGCCCATTTAGAGATGCTGTAGGCTCTGCTGGTAACTTAAAAGGTGCTGATAAAAAAACTTACCAAATGGATCCAGCAAACTCTGATGAAGCAATACGTGAAGTCGCATTAGACTTACAAGAAGGCGCTGATATGGTTATGGTAAAGCCCGGTATGCCTTATTTAGATATTGTACGGCGTGTTAAAGACGAATTTGGTGTACCTACTTTCGCATATCAGGTAAGTGGCGAGTATGCAATGCACAAAGCAGCAATTGATAACGGTTGGTTAAGTGAAGAGGCTACAATAATGGAATCTTTACTTGCATTTAAGCGTGCAGGAGCCGATGGAATATTAACCTACTTTGCTAAGCAAGCCGCAAAATATCTAGCTAAAAAGTAATTTTTTATTAAAAGGCGGTTAAACCGCCTTTTGTTTACATTCATTTACATTTTTGTATTATTTTCGTCATATTTATTCTCTAAACTGGTGTCCCATTTTGGGATTAATACACGGGAATAATAAAAAAATGTTTAAAACAAAAATAACACCACTCGCACTTGTTATAGCAAGTCTCAGTGCACCAGCATCCGCTGATCTAATCATTTCAGAATATATAGAGGGAAGCAGTAATAATAAAGCAATCGAGCTTTATAATAATGCTGATACGGAGCTTTCTCTTGAAGGTTATACTTTAGGACTCTATTCAAATGGTAGCAGTTCGATTGGCAACTCGATTGATTTAACCGGAACATTGGCCGCCAATACCACCTACATTATTTCAAACCCCAGTGCAGCAGCTGCAATACTTGATATTGCAGATGAAACCAGCACAGTAACCTACTATAACGGTGATGATGCCCTTGTTTTAACTAAAGACGGTGTAATTGTTGATAGTTTTGGTCAAGTTGGTGTTGATCCGGGTTCAGAGTGGTCTGAAGGGGGTGTAACTACGGTTAACAAAACGCTGCGAAGAAAAGATAGCATTACCACAGGCCGAACTGACTCGACAGCCATTTTTGATCCTAGCGAAGAATGGGAACAGTTTGATATTGACACCTTTGATGGATTAGGTTCACACACAGGAAACGGCGGTACCGCTCCTGTGCCAGACCCTGAGCCAGAACCACTTGAACCACTAGTTTGTGGTGCAGAAAAAACACTAATAAATGCTATTCAAGGTGACGGCTCTGCTAGCCCACTTGTAGGTACATTAGTAGAACTTGAAGGTGTTGTAAGCGCCGATTTTCAAGGTGATGAACAATTAAAAGGCTTTTTTGTTAACTCACTGGCTGCTGATATAGATGCAAATCCACTTACCTCTGAAGGTGTATTTGTATATTTTGCAGATACTGACGTGAATGTAGGCGACCATGTACGTGTACAAGGTACTGTTGAAGAATATTTTGATGCAACACAAATTGGCAGTGTTAGCCAAGTTGCGGTGTGTGGCACTGGTTTAGCTGCAGCAGCTACAAAAATCACTTTACCTTTAGCTAATACAACTGATTTAGAAGCTTTTGAAGGTATGTTAGTCACATTAGAGCAACCATTAGTAGTGACTAATAACTTTGGTCTTGGTCGATATGGTGAAGTTGAATTAGCAACAGAGCGCTTGTACCAAGGTACTCAGGTTGCGTTACCTGGCGATGCTGCTAATGCAGTTGAAACTGAAAATCTAC
Organism: Pseudoalteromonas sp. SG45-3; assembly: GCF_014164075.1. Lineage (NCBI taxonomy): Bacteria > Pseudomonadati > Pseudomonadota > Gammaproteobacteria > Alteromonadales > Pseudoalteromonadaceae > Pseudoalteromonas > Pseudoalteromonas sp. SG45-3. The sequence continues at coordinate 33,105 of NZ_JACJEN010000014.1, forward strand.
TTAAAAAGATTTTAATAGATGATGGCTCTACAGTACAAAACTTAGACCCTACAGCTTATCCAACTCCAGGCTTATCGGCAGAAAATACATTACGAACTGGCGATACTGTTAATACTGTTACAGGGGCACTTGCTTATAGCTTCGGTCTTTACCGAATTCACCCAACTTTAGCGCCTTCGTTTATTGCAACAAATGCACGTGAAGATGCGCCTGAACTTAATGCTGAAGCAGATTTACGTGTAGCTAGCTTTAACGTACTTAATTACTTCAATGGTGATGGCCAAGGCGGAGGGTTCCCTACATCTCGAGGTGCAGATACTGAAGCTGAATTTATTCGTCAAGAAGCTAAAATTGTAAGTGCTATTAGCGCTATTGAGGCCGATGTTGTTGGTTTAATGGAAATTGAGAATGATGGCTTTGGCGAATTTAGTGCAATTGCTAGCTTAGTAGATGCATTAAATGATGCAGATAGTGCTAACAACTATGCATTTGTTGATTTTAACGTAGATCAAATTGGTACCGATGCAATTACTACCGCACTTATCTATCGTGCTAACAAAGTAGAAGAAGTAGGCACTGCTGCCATTACAACTGAGGCTCCATTTGATTTTAGTAACCGTGCTCCAATTGCACAAAGCTTTAAATCAATAGAAACTGATGAAGTATTTACTGTTGCTGTGTCACATCTTAAATCTAAAAGCTGTGGTAGTGCTTCTGGAAATAATGCAGATTTAGGTGATGGCCAAGGCTGTTGGAATGAAATACGCACGCAAGGTGCTAATGCATTCGCAGATTGGCTTGATAGCAAACCAACCGGTGTTGATGACGAAGATACTATTTTAGTCGGCGATATGAATGCTTACGCAATGGAAGATCCAATACGTGCATTTGCTGATAAAGGCTACAAAAATGTAGTTGCTGAAATTGATGGTGATACACTTGGTTATTCTTATAGCTTTTCTGGTCGTGCAGGAAGTTTAGACCATGCAGTAGCTACACAATCATTACTTAGCAAAGTTGTCGCTGCAACAGATTGGCATATCAACGCAGATGAACCTATTTCACTTGATTACAATGTAGAGTTTAAAAGCGAAGGTCAACAATCTAGCTTGTACTCTGAAAGTGCATACCGCGCATCAGACCATGACCCTGTGATTATTGACATTAAATCTGAAATTACTTTAACGCCTGAAGAGCAAACACCTGTAATTGCAGCCGATCAAGTTTTTGCAATCGATGAAAACAGCGCAATTGGCACAATTATCGGCACGCTCGATTTTAGTGATCCAAATGCCGATGAATCACCTGTTGTTAAATTTATTACATCTGATAATGACAGCGTTTCTATTAACAATGAGGGGCAGTTAATTGTTGCTGGAGAGATTGATTACGAATTCGAAAATCGTATTACTTTAACAGTACAAGCTCAAGATAGTGCTGGTAACTTATCAAACATTGAAAAAGTAGCCGTTAAGGTAAATAACTTACGCTCAGATGATGATAATGATGCAGGTTCATTATTATGGTTATCACTTCTTTTAGCACCACTATCAATAGTGCGTCGATTTAAAAAGAAATAATTAAGTAAAATCTAAACATATAAAAAGCCGCTTTTGCGGCTTTTTTATTTTATACAAATGTAATTCAGACAAGCTTCATTAAACTCCCCGTAATATGTTCATACGATTAGTGAGTCTTCTAGTAATTAATCAGTAACAACTACATAAGATTGAGTGAATTTTACACAGCAAAAACCTCAATGAGTTACGTATATTGGTTTTCCTATTGATAAATATGAACTTTTATAAGGGTTCACATTTTGCTTTAAGTAAATTAGAAGATACTTACAAAACAAAATCAATATTTACCCTAAACGTAAAAATAAGTCGTGTTTTTATAAAGGAATGAGAATGAAACAACTAACCCAAAACTTGCCTAAATGGCAAAAAAAGTCAGCACCACTACTGGGTCTACTTATTATTTTTTCGACTTGGGGCAATAGCAACCAAGCGATTGCTGCAACTGTTGATGTAGCAATTCCACAAAGTAGCTTATTTGATGTAATTAGCGCTCGCGCTAAAAAGCTAGCAAGCGAAGAATATGTGGCACCTAAAAACATCGAGCTTGAAGCACTAAATAATATTGATTATCAAGACTACCGTTCAATTCGATTTAAAAAAGACAAAGCGGTGTGGAAAGATGAAGGCCTGTACGAGCTGCAATTATTCCACCCTGGTTTTTTATATAAAACACCTGTAACAATAAATACTGTTGATAGCGACTCTAAACGTAGCCGCTTACCTTTCAGCACCGACTTTTACCAATACGATGGCACTGCTGCACCACTACAAGAAGAAATAGCTAAAAGTGTGGCGGGCACTCAACTAGGCCATGCTGGATTTCGCTTACATTACCCATTAAATACTAACGAGTATAAAGACGAAGTAATGGTATTTCAGGGAGCATCGTATTTTAGAGTCGTTGGCCCTCAACAAGTTTATGGCTTATCAGCAAGAGGCCTTGCCATTGATACTGCTGAGAATTCGGGTGAAGAATTTCCAATGTTCAAAGAGTTTTGGTTAGTTAAACCAAAGGCAGAGCAAACACAAATCACCATTTTTGCATTGTTGGATAGTCCATCTATTTCTGGTGCGTACAAATTTAGCGTCGACCCTACAACGAATATGCTAGTTGATGTTGATATGCAGATTTTTGCGCGTAAAGATATTAAAAAACTAGGTGTAGCACCATTAACGAGTATGTTTTATCACGGCGAAAACAGCACCAAATTTTTTGATGACTATCGCCCTGAAGTTCATGACTCGGATGGCTTATTAACTCAATCTGCTGATGACAAGTGGGTATGGCGCCCTCTTAACAACCCATCACAACTCAGCGTTACTTCATTTTCGTACAATAACCCAAAAGGTTTTGGGTTAGCTCAACGAGACCGAGACTTTAATAACTATCTAGACACAGAAGCACATTACCACGACCGCCCTAGCCTATGGATTGAACCACAAGGTGAGTGGGGAAATGGTCGTGTAGAGCTTGTAGAAATACCGACTGATACAGAAACTAACGACAATATCGTAAGTTACTGGGTACCAGAAAAACCAATGAAGGCCGGAGATTCATTAAAATTAAGCTACAAAATGACGACCTTTAATTCAGTTTTAACTCAGCACGAGAAAGCACGTGTACTACGTACAAGAATTGGTAGCGCCGCTTTACCTGGTGAGGACAACCCACCACCAAAAAGCCACCGCCAATTTACTGTTGATTTTACTGGATCAGAAATAAATCAACTGTCTAAACAGTTAAAACTAGATGCCGACATTCAACTTACAACAGGCGAAGTAACCGACGTGAATGTACAAAAACTTCCGGATTCACGTGGATGGCGTGTAGCCTTTAAAATTGCACCACAGGACGATCAACCCGTTGATATGCGTTTATCGTTAAAACTACGTGACAAAGAAATTAGCGAGGTATGGAGCTATGTTTGGTACCCAAATGACATCAAGTAATAAAGGTAGGGGCACTCCAATGCCATTCAAAACACTAAGAGTATGGCTATTTGCCATTGCGGCACTTGGCACATCTGGCTACGGCATATCTATTATGTTTGAGATTTTAAGCTCAAACGGTATGACACTACTTGAGTATGCTCTTTTAATATTATTCTCAATCACATTTGCTTGGATTGTAACGGCCTTTTGTAGTGGCACAATCGGCTTTGTACTACAGTTGTTTCGAATTGACCCGCTTACGTTAAAACGTATTAAACCAATTGAGTTCAATAACGAGGCAATTAACGCTCAGAAAACCGCCGTTGTAATGCCTATTTATAACGAAGATACCCACCGTGTTATCGCGGGCTTTGAAGTAAGTCTACAATCGTTAAAAGAAACTGGTCAGCTTGATAATTTTGATTTTTATTTATTAAGCGATACACAAGACCCTCAAATAGTTAAAAACGAGCTAAGTGCATGGCATGCATTGTGCGAACGTTTAGGGGATACAGCAAAGCATGTTTTTTATCGTCGTCGCGAAGATAACAAACACCGCAAAGTAGGTAACCTAACCGACTTTTGTGAGCGCTGGGGAAGTAATTACGACCATATGATTGTGCTTGATGCAGATAGCGTAATCACCGGTAAATGTATGTTAGAACTTACTACAAGCATGCTAAACAACCCACAAGCAGGCCTGATCCAAACGATTCCAATACCTGTTCGTCAAGATACCTTTTTTGGTCGTTTTTTACAGTTTGCGTCAGTGCTATATAGCCCAATGCTCGCTACTGGCTCAGCATTTTGGCAAACAGATAAAGCCAACTACTGGGGTCATAATGCAATCATTAGAGTTGAAGCATTTATAACGTGCTGTGGCTTGCCAACACTCAAAGGTAACGCACCTTTTGGCGGTGAGATTTTAAGTCATGACTTTGTAGAAGCATCACTGCTTCATAGTGCAGGTTGGGACGTACTATTACTATCAGATATTGAAGGTAGCTACGAAGAAGTACCAAGTAATATTCTCGATTATGCTGTACGCGATAGACGCTGGGTACAGGGTAATATTCAGCACTTAGGTTTACTATCGTCATCTAAATTAAAATTAATGAGTAAGCTGCACTTTCTATTAGGTGCAACCGCTTATATTTCATCACTAATTTGGCTCTCAATGCTAGCGCTAAGTACTATTGATGCAGTAACGCGCGCATTAAATAGTGATGTGTACTTTAACCGTGTTTATCAATTATTTCCTACATGGCAAATAGCTAAAACCGATCTTATTGATTCACTCTTGTATTTAACTATTGTTATTTTATTAATGCCTAAATTAATGGGCGTAATAGTCACCCTAATACATAGAAACAAACGCTTTGGTGGTTCAATTAAGTTAATCCTAGGTTCAATTATTGAAACTGTATTTGCTATTATTGTCGCACCATTAATGATGGTATTTCATGCTTACTTTGTACTTTGCGTATTTTTAGGTAAAAAAGTGAAGTGGGATGCACAACCGCGCGAAGGTCGTATGGTTCCGTGGAAAGAAGCGTTTGGTTATACGTTATTCTCTACTATTGTGGCTATAGCATGGGGTAGCACAGCCTACTACTTCACACCTGTATTCTTTTGGTGGCTATCACCTATATTATTAGGCTTAGTATTAGGTGCTCCAATTATCCGTTATACCAGTAGTATCAAACTCGGCGTAAAACTAAGAAAGTTAGGTATATTTATTTGCCCTAGTGAAGTTGATAACGACTCAACTCTAGAGGCGCTTAAAGTACATCTAAAAGAGATTTCCGTGCCAAAGGAAGGAACTTACCCACAAACAATTCCGGCACTGCCACAAGAGCATATGGTATCAATGCCTATACAATCTTTTAAAAAGCCACGCAGGCTAAAGATTAAAGCGCTAAAAGCTAAGGCTATAAAAAAGTTTAATTAGCGCGTTATAAAATAAAAACAAAAAAGGAGCAATTAATTGCTCCTTTTTTCTATCTAAATTAAAAAATCATGCGCTGCATTTGCCGCTAATATTTTCTATTTTTCTAGCTAACTTATTACAGTACATTTTAGAAATAACTGATTGCGTTTCATCATCAAGTTGCCAGTTATAAAAATGAAAAACCTTACCATTCTCCAGTTCTACTTAAAAATAGTGAAAAGAAAAAACGAGCTAAATGATACAACAGTAATTTCCTCACTATTGATATAACGCTCTGTGCATAGACGTGTATAACAAATCCCTGCTTTGTAACAATATAAATAAATTGCTCTAGTACCTTCTTATTAATTAAAAATATAGGACTAATTAATAATAAAAAGCAGTTATAAAAAACTATAAAAAATAAAACCAAATTATAGGTAATAAAAAACCCGCAACATGTGCGGGTTTTTTAAAGAGTTAAAGAGCTAATTACTTAGCAGCTTTTTTCTCTTTTTCTGCAGCGATTACTGTGTCAGCTACGTTTTGTGGACATGGTGCGTAGTGTGAGAACTCCATAGAGAACTGACCACGACCAGATGTCATTGTACGTAGTGAACCAATGTAACCGAACATTTCTGATAACGGAACGTCAGCTTTAATGCGAACGCCAGTTAAACCAGCTTCTTGGTCGCTTAGCATACCACGACGACGGTTAAGGTCACCGATTACATCACCAACGTGATCTTCTGGAGTGAACACGTCAACTTTCATGATTGGCTCAAGAAGTTGTGCGCCCGCTTTAGGGATCGATTGGCGGAAAGCACCTTTAGCAGCGATTTCGAACGCGATTGCTGATGAATCCACAGCATGGAAACCACCGTCAAAAAGTTCAACTTCAACGTCTAATACTGGGAAGCCAGCTAGAACACCTTCGCCCATCATTGACTTAAAGCCTTTCTCAACTGCAGGCCAGAATTCTTTAGGTACGTTACCACCAACAACTGATGATTTAAACGTGAAGCCTGAAGCAACTTCGCCTGGCTTGATGCGGTAGTCGATTTTACCGAACTGACCAGAACCACCAGATTGTTTCTTATGCGTGTAGCTATCTTCGATTTCACGAGTGATAGTTTCACGGTAAGCAACCTGTGGTTGACCAACGATAAGGTCTACACCGTAAGTACGCTTAAGGATATCAACTTTGATATCTAAGTGAAGCTCACCCATACCTTTAAGGATAGTTTCGCCTGAATCTTCATCAGTCTCAACTTGGAAAGATGGATCTTCTGCAACCATTTTACCGATAGCAACACCCATTTTCTCATTACCGCCTTTATCTTTAGGCTGTACAGCAATCGAGATTACTGGAGTTGGGAATACCATTGGCTCAAGTGTTACTGGGTGCTTAGGATCACATAGAGTGTGACCAGTTTGCACATTTTTCATGCCTACGATAGCAATGATGTCACCAGCTTGTGCGCTAGTTAATTCGTTACGGTCATCTGCTTGCATCTCAACCATACGGCCAACACGCTCAGTTTTACCAGTAAACGCATTAAGGATAGTGTCACCCTTATTAAGCTTACCTGAGTAGATACGTACGAAAGTTAATGCACCAAAACGGTCATCCATGATTTTGAATGCTAGCGCTTTGAAAGGTTCGTCAGCAGATACGATTGCGAATTCGCCATTTTCGTTACCTTCTTCATCCATAAGAGGTTGAGGATCAACTTCTGTTGGAGCAGGTAAGTAGTCAACAACAGCATCAAGGATTAGTTGCATGCCTTTGTTTTTGAAAGCAGAACCACAGTATGTAGGGAAGAAAGCAAGGTCACGAGTACCTTTACGGATACAACGCTTGATATCTTCGATAGAAGGTACTTCACCTTCCATGTACGCTTCCATAAGGTCATCGTCTTGCTCTACAGCAGTTTCGATAAGCATTTCATGGTATTCATCAGTTTTTTCTACCATGTCTGCAGGAACGTCAGTGATTTCGTAGTTTTCTGGAAGACCAGTGTCATCCCATACGTACGCTTTTTTAGTTAAAACATCTACAACACCAACAAACTCATCTTCGATACCGATTGGTAAAGTCATGATTAGTGGAGTTGCGCCAAGTACTTTACGTACTTGCTCAGTTACACGGTAAAAATCAGCACCCATACGGTCTAATTTATTTACAAAGATAATACGTGCAACTTCTGATTCGTTAGCATAGCGCCAGTTAGTTTCTGATTGTGGTTCAACACCACCAGAACCACAGAATACACCAACACCGCCATCTAATACTTTAAGTGAACGGTATACTTCAACTGTGAAGTCAACGTGTCCAGGAGTATCGATAACGTTAAAACGGTGATCTTTCCAGAAACAGCTTACAGCCGCAGACTGGATAGTAATACCGCGCTCAGCTTCTTGTTCCATGAAGTCAGTAGTAGATTCACCATCATGAACCTCACCTGTTTTATGGATTTGACCAGTAAGCTTTAGGATACGCTCAGTAGTCGTGGTTTTACCCGCATCAACGTGCGCGAAAATACCAATGTTTCTGTACTTCGATAAATCTGCCATTAATTTTACTCTTAATAAAGTCGATAAATTATTCGGCAGGAGTATAACATCACTTAATGCGAACATCACCATACAAGCCGCTTAAAATGCAATCAATTCAACATATTTTTTTTATCGTCAGAATCTATTAAATATCAAACATAACAAAAAAAACGCAAGACATTGAAATTAATAGCGTTTAATACATAAGTTTCAGATACACCAAGTTACTTCGCTATTTTATAGCAACGTTCAGGACGGCCAATACTGCCATAACTTTGATCCGCTGTTAACTTACCTGATTCAAGCAAATACTCTAAGTAACGGCGTGCTGTAGAGCGACTCACACCGACCAAATCGCCCATTTGCTGAGCAGTAAATGCAGTGGTTGCGTGCTCTACAAAAGCATCATGTATTTTTTGCAGGGTAAGTTGGTCGACCCCTTTTGGTAAACGATTAGAAATATTGGTTTGCTGCTTTGAGCCAAATAACGTATCAACCATTGATTGCGTTACTTCACTTGCATCAGAAAAACATTGCTGACGTGATTCAAAACGTGCAAGTGCTTGATCTAGTCGGTTTAACATTAATGGCTTAACTAAAAAGTCGCATGCGCCTAACTGCATTGCTTTTTCAAGGGTTTCAACCTCTTTTGCAGCCGTGAGCAGCATAACTTCACTTTTAATTGTTCGTCGTCGTAAATCAGTTAACAAATCTAAGCCATTACCATCAGGAAGGTGTATATCGAGTAAAATTAAATCAGGTTCAATTGCATGCAGCAAAGCTGTTGCCGTGCTTAAATTACCTGCAATGCCCACTACCTGATACTGTGCTTGCCTAAAACTTTGCTTTGGCGTTTGATTGCCTGCAATACCATTTGGTAATAACAAGTACTGCGCTAATAGCTGTGCTACCTCTACTTCGTCTTCAATTATTACTACTGAATACGTCATGTTTAATGCTCTTATTATTTTGGAATATAAACACTTAGTCTTGCACCAAGTAGGTCTGACTCACCAATTTCCAACGTACCGCCGCATGAGTCTAAATTTGTTTTTACCAAATACAAACCAATACCATGCTCTGCCCCTGATTTAGAACTGTACTGAGGTGTAAAAATAACATCATGGTCAGAGCCTAAGCCAAAGCCAGTATCTTCTACATCAAATAAAAGTGTTTGACTGGTTTCATCAACGGTTACCCGTACTTTTGCAGAGCGAGAATCTGATGCTCTAATTGCAGCTTCAATGGCATTGTCTATTAAGTTTCCTAAAATAGACACTACTCGCTCTAGCATATCTTTGCGTGCAATAACGCCAAGTAGACTGTCAGGATTAAGCTCAAGCACAACATTTAATTCTCGCGCTTTATGATATTTACCCACTAACAAACCAGCAAGCACTGGGTCTTGTATGCACTCTAACAAGTTATGAATTTGTGCTTGGGAGCCTTGGCTTTCTTGCCCTATAATTTCTATAGCTTGCTCATTTTTCCCCATTTGCACTAACGCACCAATTAAGTTGAGCTTATTGGAGTAGTCATGAGTTTGTACCCTTAAAAGCTCTGCAAAAGCCTGAACTTTAGTAAGTTGTTGGCTTAAATATTCAAGTTCATCAGAGGGGCGCATACTTAGTAAAATACCATCTGCCTGCCCTTGCACCTGTAAAGAAAACCTCGATAAAATGAGTCGTTTATCGGCGGCAAACAATTCAAAACCCACTATTTTACGCCGCTGATTTCGTAATAGAAACTCTGCGTGCTCTGGCAGTAAATCGTTTAAGCTGAGGTTCTGATTAATAATTGAAGTTGGTTTATCTAATATTTCGCAGGCGCGTTGATTGAGTTTTCGTACTTTTCCGTCCGGGTCGAGTGCAATAATACCGCTGCGTACCGTATTTAAAATTGCATCTTGCTCTGAAAACAAACGTGCAATTTCATCTGGCTGCAGGCCAAAAATAGCATTTCTGACACGCTGTCCAATATAAATAGCCGCCAGTATACTTAAACCTACAAGTATTAAGCCCCATATTAAAATTTCACTACTGCGAGAGAGAATAAGCGGATCGATTGATTGTACTAAAAAACCAACCGACACAACGCCTACTATCTCATTATTACTTGCGTACACCGGCACTTTGCCACGAATTGATTCACCTAAACTACCATGAGCTACCGAAATATAGCGTTCACCTTTTAATGCAGCTTGGCTATCGCCTCCGACCATTTTTTTGCCAATTTTATCTTCATCTGGATGCACAATACGAAATGCATTCTCATCGCCAATAACAATAAAGTCAGCACCTACAAGTTGTCGTAAATCTTCAATTTGCACGTTAATAGCGTTTAAGTCACTAGGGGTTTGCAATGCATTAATTACATCAGCACGTGTAGCTACACTACCAGCCACAGCTAATGCCTTATCGCCAATATGGCTATGTAAACTTTGCGCTGTAAGTTGATACACCAACGCGCCAAATAATAAAGCCTGCAATACACATAATCCTGTTACCCAAATAATTAATCGCGTTTCTAAACGTTTAGGTTTTGTGACCATGTTTTGCAATGGATTTAGCTTGTTGGTGTTTTTCATTTCATTCTCAATTATGCATTTGCTTTGTCTTCACGGCGTTGCATTAAATAATCTTTTAACGGAAACAACAGCACTAAAATTGAAATTATAAATATGCTCAATGTTAGCGGGCGATCCCATAAAAAGCTTAATGAACCATCGGAAATCATCATTGAACGACGGAAGTTTCGCTCAATCATATCTCCTAATATAAAACCTAATAATAATGGTGCCATAGGAAACGACAGTAATCGCAATATTAGCGCAACCACTGCAAATCCTACCATCATAAATAAGTCGAAGGTATTGAAGGACACTAAGTAAACACCAATTAAGCTAAAGAACAAAATCATCACAGTAAGTACTGACTTAGGCATTGCTAACACTTTTGCAAAGTAAGGGATAAGCGGAAGATTTAAAATAAGCAGCACAATGTTACCAAAGTACATACTTACAATAACCGCCCAAAATACACTTGGGTTTTCTTGCATAAGCATTGGACCTGGCTGAATGCCGTAAGCAATTAAAGCGCCTAGCATAATTGCAGTTGTTCCTGAGCCCGGAATACCAAGCGTTAACAGCGGTACAAACGATCCTGTACACGCGGCATTATTTGCTGATTCTGGGGCAGCTAAGCCACGTAATGAGCCTTTACCAAACTTTTCTTTTAAACCTTTTGGCGCTAAATTTCGCTCTGTTGCATAAGCCATAAAGCTCGCAATAGTTGCACCTGCCCCCGGTAGCACTCCCACTATAAAACCTAAAATAGACGAGCGACCAATTACTGGTGCTATTTCTTTAACCTCGGCTTTACTTAACTTGGTTGAACCTATTTGCGGAGTGTCGGAATCATTAATATTTTTAGCATCTTTTTTCTCTGGCTTTACAACATTTACAAGTGCCTCGGCTAATGCAAACGTTGCCATAGCAACTAATAAAAAGCTTATCCCGTCGAGTAAATCAGGTTGTCCAAAGGTAAATCGGTCAGTACCTGATGACGGATCGATTCCAACCGTTGCTAGCATTAAGCCAAACACGGTCATCATCATTGCTTTTAAAAATTGCCCTTTATTTGAAAATGCGGCGATAGCTGTTAAGCCTAAAAACATCAGTACTACATAATCAGGGGATTGAAAACTCAATGACACCTTTGCTAATAAAGGCGCAGCAACCATTAATAATATGGCGCCAATTGTTCCGCCTATAAAGGAGGAATAAGCAGCAATTGCCAATGCTTTACCTGCATGACCTTGTTTTGCCAGCGGATAGCCATCAAAGGAAGAAGCCACAGTGCCAGCAACCCCTGGTGCATTAATTAAAATAGACGACGTAGAGCCACCAAAAATTGCACCATAATAAACACCCGCCATTAAAATCATGCCCGAGTCGGCGCCAATGCTATAAGTAATAGGGATCATTAAGGCAATTGCGGTAATTGGCCCCAATCCTGGTAACATGCCTATAAAGGTGCCAACAAGGCAACCCGCAATAACATACATTAAATTATTAAAGTCGAGCACGGTCGACAAACCAAGCATAATTCCATCAAACATAACTTAACTCCACAAATCGCCCGGAACCAAGTAAATACCTAATACTTGAGTCATCAAAAACCAAAACACCACTGCAACCGGAATCGATGCAAATAGCAAAATTCCCTTACGTCTTTCGCCCATCACAAAAAAACCGGCAAGCAAAAATGCACTAGTCGAAATTAAAAAACCAATTGGCTCAAGTGCAGCGCTATAAATCACCATTAATATTAATAAACCAAAAGTGCGCAGCATGTGTGATTTTTCAAGAACATCACCTGCATTCGTTTTTTCTCTTGGTTTAAGCAATGTTGAACCAATAGACAGTAAGCACACCACAATACCAAACCCAGCATATACTTTAGGAAGAGTCGCTGAAGTAACTGTTTCGTATTCTTCAAACGGTAATAGTGGAATTTGCCATGCAACCACGGCATATAAAGTAAATAGTGCCAAGAATAAACTTGGCCCTAGTAATTCGCGATTCATCATTTTAAACCTCGATTAACGTGCTGCACGGATAAAACCAAGCTCTTCCATAACCACTTTAAGTTGTGCTTCCTGCGCTTCTAGTGATTTAATAAATTCATCTTTTTCTTGAAACAGATTTAGCCAACCATTACGAGCTCTCACAGCCTCCCACTCAGGAGTACTTTGCAACTCACGAAGCTTTTTTGTGTACTGTGCTAACTTTTCAGCGGGTAAATTAGGCGCAGCAAAAAGACCACGCCAATTTACAAATTCCATATCGTAACCAAGTGACTTAAGCGTAGGGATTTCTGGGTAATCAGGTAAAGGTTTACCAGATGTAACCGCTAAAATGCGTGCTTGACCACCGTTAGCTACTTCAAGCGCTTCACTTAAACCTGTTGAAAGTAAATTCACTTCGCCTGAAAGCAACCCTGCTTTCGCTTTTCCACCTGCATCGTAAGGAATATAACGCAAGCGTCGACCATCTATACCCGCCGCTTTAACAGCTTGAGCCGCCACTAAGTGATCCATACTGCCGCGAGCAGAACCGCCCGCCACTTTTATCGAACTTGGATCTTCTTTTATTGATTTAATAACATCCTCCCAAGTTTTAAATGGAGAATCGTTACGTACAACAAATGCGCCGTAATCTGCAACCATGCTGGCTACAGGGGTTAAATCACGGTAGCTATAAGGAATTCGCCCGCTTAAAGCACGCAATACAATAGGCGTTGAGTTAACCATTAAAATATCGCCCTTTTTTGTACCCGACTCGATTAAGTATGCAATAGCGCGACCGCCACCACCGCCAGACATATTTTGAAAAGATGCGTTACCTTCAATACCCGACTTAACTAAACCTTCACCTATACCTCGGGCTGTTGTATCCCAACCACCACCAGGACCGCCTGGAATTAAAAAGTGAGTGTCGGCTATTGCCAATGGACTGCTAAGCACTAACGATACTGCAATTATGGTCGTTTTTACTGATTTAAATGACTTAAATAATTTCATTGTGTGTATCCTTAAAATAAATACTGCATACGTGCACTAAAGCCCATGCCAGAGTCTTCATCGCCAACAAGTGCTGGAGTGCCGGCACCTTCTACATCGCTGTAAATTAGATTGCCCATAAATTTAATATCACTACTTACGTAATAAGATGTACCTAATGTATAAGTTGTTGCTTTTGTGCCTTGTAAGCTACTTGTAGCGTCTACTTCTGAAACACGTGCCACCAACTCCCATGCATCTTTAATATTTTTAGGTTGTACAAATAATGCAGAGCTCGCTTTGTATTGGCGCTGCTCGCCCCCTAAAAAGTAACTTGCCGATACATGAAAACCATCAAAGCGCTCGCCATCTAAAAAATCAGCACTATTAGCGGCATCAAGTGAGCGGCTTGCATATTCAGCCTCAAGTGTTAAAGAATCCGCCTGATAAGCAAACTCAAAACCGGTTTGCGATAAGCTATCAAGCGGGCTTGTTACACCACCGGCGGCATAATCAACAAGGCGGGTATTGGCTTCGCGCACTTCACCACGCGCAAAACGTGCTCCTAATTCATTGCCTCCCATGTCGCGATATGAATGCCATACGCCTAAATGAATTACATCGCCAGGTGATGCACTCGACCATGTAGCACGCCCAGTAATAGCAAGAGTAAGCTTGTCGTTTTCATCACTACCTGTTGCACCAAATGCATCATTTTTATAAACGCCTATCGCGTAACGAAAGCCAGAGTCTTTAAAATATTGATAAGCAGAAGCGCCCCAACGAAAAAATGGAGAGAAAGTATTGGCTAGCGAACTACGCTCAATCGTATTAATGTGCTTTGAACTGGTTAATGCATTTAGCGATATATCTTCGCGAATTTTACCTGCTTTAACTTTAAGTCCGTTATCAAAAGCATAACGAACACGCGCCATCACTATTTCAGCAGTGCCTTCAGCAAATTCGAGTAATAACTTGTGATCCCAATTTCCGTGCTCACTTTCAACGTAAGTACGAATACGACGAGGAAAAAAATCGCTGCCGCCAGAGCCCTCGTTATCGGCGTTGTAAGCACCGTCAAAATAGTTGTAGTCGAGCTGAACCCGTCCACCAAACTCTAAATTAAAACCGCTGGTAGTTTTTAATGCACTTACTTCTTTTTGTAGCGCATCTAATTGCTCTTGTACTTTTTGCGTATCGTTATTGGCTAAAACGGATGTGCTTGCTAATGCAGCAGCAACTGCCAAAGCGAGTTGTGTGTTACTTGCTTTCATTATTTTCTCCACGCTTGTGTGTATATTTATTGTCAGGTAGATAAGCGACGACAAACTGCTATCTAACGCGCAGCTTATTGTTAACGGGAAATTAACGAAATATTTAGAAGGTAAGGTGCATTGATGATCGTTATGTGCTTTTTGCTCATAAAGTTCATGAACAAAAAGAGCAAAAACAGTTACTGTTATATTTTGATTTATAAACACTTTTAAAGGTTTGAATGATTACCGTACGAATAAATAGATAGGATTTTTGCAGCTCTAATAAAGCCCACAATAAAGTAGGCTTAGCTAATTATGATTTAGCAATACAACTAGAAAATCATTTTAGGAACATTTGAGGGGGTTAAGCGTTTCGCACTTACCATAGCAGTTTATTTATATACTATTAATTAACTGCTCAACAATGAATTTGTTAACATCACATTGTCAAAAAAGCCTGAATTTGGTACATTATTCCTTCAATAGTATTTATAAAAACAACTATAAGACCCTACAATGAAATGGAACTTCCTTCGACTCAGCTCTTGGCTAATTGCACTTACCTTATTAATTTTCTCTCATAATATTTTTGCGCAGCAATATAAAATAGATAAACCAGCTAATTGGGTTAATACACATATTATTGAGCAACCCAAACATTCCGACATAACCAAGGTACGTGACGGCACACTTTATTTGTTACTCGATAACCAATCCTATATACCGAGCAGACAAAAACAGCAACGCTATACGCGTTTGGTTATGAAAGCTTTAAATCAAAGTGGTGTTGATTATATAAGCCAGCTTAGTCTTGATTTTGATCCAAGTTACGAGTCGCTAACACTAAATAGCTTAACGATTATCAGAAATAATGAGCACATTGATAAGCTTGATAGCGCGAGAATGACGGTTATACAGAGTGAATCTGAATTAGCTGAGCGTATTTATAATGGTAGCTTATCACTCAATATTATTATTGATGATATGCGCAGTGGCGACATACTCGATTACAGCTACACAGTGACAGGCAGCAACCCTATATATGCTAATAAGTTTAGTACAAGACGCACGCTGAACTGGTCGGTACCCGTAGTGCAACAAAATATGCGTGTACTTTGGGGTAAACAAACACCTCTACATATAAATACAATAAACGGCACAGCAGATATTCAAGAAACGCTTAATAAATATGGCAAAGATTATTCTATAACTCTTTTTGAAGAACCTTTACTGGAGCAGAATTCTCAAACCCCAACGTGGTACGACCCATATACACAAGTTTACTTTTCTGAGTTTGACGATTGGGGTCAGGTAGTTAACTGGGCATATCCGCTTTATCAATCAGCCATAGAAACCCCAAGCAGCATTTTGGATATAGCTAAAAAAATAAAAGCAAAACACACAAAAACATCAGATAAAATTGCAGCAGCACTGCGCTTTAGCCAAGACGAAGTTCGATATTTAGGGCTTGAAATGGGCACTAACTCGCATCAACCAACGTCAGCTTCAGAAACGCTTTCGCTACGATACGGCGATTGCAAAGATAAAACAGTACTGCTTATCTCGTTATTAAAAGCGATGGATATAGAAGCCTTCCCTGCGCTAGTTGATACAGAGGAAACCAAACGTTTAAAAGAACTTCCACCTTCTGCAAGTGTATTTAATCACGTTATTGTTACGCTTAAACAAAACGGAAAACGCTACTGGCTCGATCCTACGGTTAGCTACCAGCGAGGTACTCTCGAATATTTAGCACAGCCTGATTATGGCTATGCCCTAATTATTGATAAAGGTGAAAGCGCTTTAACTTCAATGGCGCAAAAACCTGTACATACAAATGTATCTGTAGAGGATAACTTTTTTATTGCTGAAAAAGTATCTGAGTCATCACGTTTTGAAACCCAGTACACTTATGCTGAATTTGAAGCAATTAACCGAAGAAACAATATAGCCAGCAGTGGTCTAAATAGCGTTGCTAAATCTTACTTCGAGTATTACCAAGGTTTTTTAAATGGCTTATCAATCAATGAAGCAATGGCAATTAGTGAGCAAGAAAAAACGGGGAATCTAATAACCAAAGAATCGTATTTAATTAGTGAATTTTGGGAAAAAACAGACGAAGGCTACGAAGCTAGTTTTTATGCGAGTGAAATACAAAATAGCGTTTACGAACCAAAGCAGGTAAATCGTACCGACCCACTTTACTTTGACTACCCCAATATAATTAACACCACAATAAAACTACATTTTGCAGAAAAAGGTTGGGGATTTGATAGCGATCAAGAAGAAATTGACAACGACTACTTCAATCTAAAAACAACTACTGAATTTAATGATAATGTTTTAACACTGAGCTATAACTATTACGCAAAACAAGATCATATTAAAGCGGATCAAATAGATGATTATTTAGCACAGCGTAAAAAGTTAATATCAGCAACCCATTACCCTATTCTAAAATATGCAAAGGCGAGCGAAACGCCTCAAACAACAGCTGATGTGCTAGATAGCTTTGGTTATAGCTGGCTTAAATATGTGTTGGCTGGCTATATTTTAGTGCTCATATTCTTCTTCGCCGATTGGCGATTAGAGTCAGCAAAAAAAGTTAAATTTGAAGATAGTCCATTTTATGCTGTATCTGTAAGTAAGTTTATTATTTACAGTATTTTAAGTTTAGGCATATTTGTTAACTACTGGAGTTATCGTAACTTTAAGGCCATTAAAGAGCGCGATAACTCAAGTATTATGCCTATTGCTCGAGGTATATTTGCATTTTTATGGTATTACCCTTTGTATCTCGCACTTGCACAGCACAGCCAACAACAGTTAAACAAAAATAGAGTAATGCCTAACTGGACTGCCTTAACACTCTGGCTAATGGTACTTGCCAGCGCCTTTGCTTATCGTATGGACGAATACGCAACCATAGTGATTTGTATAATGCCATTTTTATGGTTGCCCCTAGTTAGTTACATTGAGCAAACCGATATAAGTAAAGAAGCCCTACATTACAACTCATACTGGCGAATTAGACAGTATTTAATCTCGCTTGCGTTTGCACCTCTATTATTTTTAGGCGTACTTCAAGAAGTAAATATTTTACCCAATGCTGCAATTATAAAAGGCGATAGTTTATGGCCTTACCAAGTACACTTTTTAAAACGTAATCGCCTAACACCTGAAAACGAAGAAATACTTTATTTTTATAGCGATGCAATGTTTGATTACCGAGAAGACGGTAACGGAATAACCGAGAACTATATTTTTAGTTACTACAAAAACGATGACGGTAAGCTTGAATCAGATCTTAGTCACTTTAAAGACATAGAAAAAATAGAAACCACATACGGTAAAACCAAACTTGATAACACAAGCATTAAAGTAATAAAAACTGACGGTAGTGATTTCTTGCTCATTGTAGGGCGTCTAAACAAGCAGGATAAAGTACTAGTAGAGCAGATTAATTTACGTATAACAGCAAATAAAGTGCGTTAGTGGCTTAAAATATCCAGTTAAGTACGAATATTTTTAGCCATAAATTAAAGGCTGTTGATCTTTAGGGGCTAAGGTTTTACAAGCAATGCTTTTATAATAAAAATCCATATCAAATTATTTAATAAGTATTAAGCATCTATTTTTTATTCTTAATTGTTCAACCAAAGTAAGTATTTTTATTAAATGTCAGTGCTAACTAGCCGATTTATATATGAATAAAAAACAAACCCACCAATAATAAGAATTATTTGCATTTAGATATTGACAGATAGTTAGATCTAACTGATAATCAATATCAACAAGACGGATTGCATACCACTTGTTAAGGAATGAATTGATTTGTTTCTCGACCCTGAAACAACGTGTGGCGCACGTAAACAGCTATGGTTACTTGTTATGAACCGCAACGCCCCTTGATGTTGATGATGAGTAACCGCCCTACTATTTTACTTGCTACATTGCTCATATCGGTGACGGTAGATATGAAACTAAAAAAGCCCTTACGGGCTTTTTTTATGTCTGTAATTTAGTTGGTTAAATTAAACTAAATCAATTAACGACGGTTTTTACGTGCGCGTGCTCGGCGTTGTTTTTTCTCTTCTTCTTTAGCTGCCTTTTTAGCTTCTGCTGCAGCGCGTAAACCAGCAACCATTACTTCTTCTTCCTCACGCATTTGCGGAGTTTCCATAGTAATACGGCCAATGATACCGTCGCGTAATTCGTTGATTAGTATTTCAGACATTTTATATGTGTCTATTTGATTACCACCACGAATACAGCCGCGTTTTTTCCCCGCCATTTCAACAAATTCCCAATCACTTTGTGGTAATTCATCTATTTTATAACGCGCTTTTAATAACTCAGGGTATGCACGCAATAGGTACTCAGCTGTGTAACTTGCTACTTCTTCATACTCAAGTGCTGTATCACGAATGGCACCGGTGGCGCCTAAGCGATAACCTGAGTTTTCGTTTTCTACTTTTGGCCACAACATACCTGGCGTATCGTAAAGCATAATACCGTCTTCAAGCTTAATGCGTTGTTGCGCTTTAGTAACAGCAGGCTCATTACCTGTTTTTGCAACTATACGCCCAGCCAATACATTAATTAACGTAGATTTACCCACGTTAGGAATACCCATGATCATGGCTTTAATTTGCTTATCTGCACCCACTTTATGCGGCACTAGCTTTTTACAAAGCTCATTAATACGGTGTACTTCAGCTGCTTTATCATGCCCAAAAGAAATCGCTTTAACACCGTTTTCTTGCTCAAAATAATCTTTCCAGATTTGAGTCATTTTAGAATCAGCTAAATCAGCTTTGTTCAAAATTTTGATGACCGGCTTACCTTCACGCAAGGTTGCCACCATCGGGTTTTCACTACTGTAGGGAATGCGCGCATCAAGCACTTCAATGATCACATCCATTTGTGGCATTATTTCTTTAATTTCATTGCGGGCTTTATTCATGTGCCCAGGGAACCACTGTATTCCTGCTCTACTCATTTGATATGTAAACCTTTTATTTCAACCCATAACACCATGGGGTACTGTGTGGGGTACTGGGTGAATAATTTCGATTTATCACCTCAACTAATGACTCCTAGTTTACTACATAATCCCTTTAAACTTCTCGTAAAAATAAAACCAGTAGTATATCTCAGCTACATAAGTACAATTTATGTTTATGGACAAAAATACACCAATGGTTTATATTTGCGACAAATATATTAATTTTATAAACCACGAGGTACATACACATGTTTGCTGAACGATTCACTCGTGCCCGAAAAGCCTCAGGCCTATCAATGCAAGCACTAGCTACCGCAGTTGGTGTATCCGCTAATGCCATTAAAAAATATGAGCATGGTACTGCTATGCCCTCTTCATCTAACTTATTAAAACTAGCTAGCGCACTTGAAGTGCGCACTGAATACTTTTTCCGTCCTATAAAAGTAAAATTAGAGGGTGTGGAATATCGTAAGCGTGCAAGCACGCCACAGAAGATTTTAGATCGTATCAATGGTGATGTCTTGGATCAGGCTGAGCGCTGGCAAGAGCTTTTAAACTTCTATCCAGACTCGATTAAACCTATTACGCCGTTTTCACTACCAAGTACATTACCTGATGTGATTGATTCATATGAGCAGCTAGAAGGTGTAGCCACCACAATGCGCAATGAATGGGGTTTAGGCTTAAACCCTATTCATGACATGATTGATACGCTGGAATCGAAAGGTGTAATGATAATTTGCACTGATGTAGAAACCAGTAAAAAGTTTGACGGTCTCGCGGGTAATATTAATGGGCTGCCTGTTGTTGTTATCTCTACAGCACAAAGCGGCGATCGCCAACGGTTTACACTTGCTCATGAATTGGGTCACTTAGTATTACACAACCGACTGTCTGAAGAGTTAGATGAAGAAAAGGCATGTAATCACTTCGCAGGGGCTTTTTTATTACCAAGCACTAGCTTAATACAACACTTAGGTAAAAGCCGAACTCAATTAGAAGCACAAGAGCTATACATGCTCAAGCATGAGTACGGCATAAGCATGCTTGCCTCTTTGTTCCGTGCTTCACAGTCTGGTGTAATTTCATATCAAACCCAAAAGAATATGTTTATTTGGTTTGGTAAGCAGGGCTGGCGTACTCAGGAACCTGGCAAACCTTATCCGCATGAAATTACTTACCTCTATAAGCAGCTAGTATATCGTGCGCTAAGTGAAGACTACATTGGTATATCTAAAGCAGCAGAACTATTAGGGGTATCACTTTCAAGCTTTCACAAAGAACGAAAGTTAGAGGTGCTTAATGCAGCAGCTGCTAATTAGTGATGCCAATATATTAATAGATATGGAAGAAGGTGAGCTACTAACCCAACTCTTTCAGCTACCTTACCAATTCGCCATACCTGATATCTTATTCGTTGAAGAACTTGAAGAGGAACATGCGTATTTACCTGCTATGGGCTTAACTTTAGAAGAGCTATCACCTGATTCAATGATGCATGCAATGGAGTTAATTCCGCTGTATTTAAATGCCAGCCGTAACGATATATTTGCTTTGTGTTTAGCTAAGCAAAAAAACTGCCCTCTTGTAACTGGCGATATGGCTTTAAGAAAAGCCGCTGAAAAAGAAGGCGTTGTTGTCCAAGGCACTATTTCATTAATAACGCAGCTTGTTAGGCAACAAGTAGTAACGAAAGAAACTGCACTAAAAGCCTACGAGAAAATGAAGCTATCAGGCCGAAGACTTCCTTGGAAGGTGGCTATAGAGCATTTAAACGCCTTATAACGCAAGTACGGCATAGAGCCAGCGCTACACGCACTGGCTAAATTAGTTTTTAAGAAGGAAACAATATGTCACTTTATAAACAAGAATTTGGTCAAAACTTTGACCTAGGCTTTGATTTAAAAAATCACCCTTATTTAATAGATAAAAGCTGGCACAATGATCTTTGCCCTAGCTTCTATTTTAAAGTAGGCGAGCAGCATTATGTACTATGGGTTGATTATGCTGACATAGAGCAAAGGGAGGAAGAAACACTAAGGTATTTGATTGTAGAAGCAGTTAATGAAGGAAATAATCAAAAGCCAGAGATCTATGCTGGTACTATTACAATCACTTTTGAGTGTGAAGATTACTCTGACTTAAAACTATTTCTTGCAACAATTACCACAAGGCATAAACCCAATTTGTTGTAGAAGGGTCTTATCAAACTGCAACTCAGGGTTAAAGCGAATAAGAAAATATTGCTTAAGTGACTCCTTCAAATCAATCTTGTAGTTATGCCAAGTATTTAAAGGATGCCCTAATATTTTGGCTTCCTTAACTTTATGCGTACCATATCCTTTATTTTCAATAAGATTAAAAACATGCTGGTCTGTACCTTTAAATGCTTGTGCTGATTTAATAAGCTTATCTATCTCATGCTTCAATTCATTTAGATCTAAATTTTTCACAGTAGTTAATCCGCTATTAACTGCTCTAACAGATTTAGGAGGATTCCTTAGAAAAAACTGCGCCTCTAGGCGTTTTAAAAATAAGGACTCATTATCGTCCATTAACGAATAATTTGCTTTTACAAAGCGGCGAAACTTCTCAACCTCAAGATCGCCTCTAGATTGAATTTCTACTGGAATTTCAAGGTTTACATATTGAGAGTGTAGTCTTTCACATTCATACGTTGAATGAAACGCGGGTGTTCCACCTTCCCAAACATATTTTTTAGTATCAACAGACTCCCATTTTTTATAAGCTTGAAAAATATGTTCTGGATTGGAGACTGTTTCTTTATAAATATATAAAAGATTTAATTCAGGCGTTGACAATAAAAACGAAAGAGAAGAGTCATATAAATTTTCAAAATCTTCAGCTCTACCTTTGATTGATGAATATGTTGCAATTTTTGAAGAGTTCGATTTAGTAACGTATACATTCGAAGGCGCATTTGCATACTTTGATAGTGAATCAATAGGGTTATTGTTTAACATTTTTCTATTCCAAGTGTTGGCTATATAAATGTTAAACGGATCGTTTTCTTATAAATTAACAAAAATTAATTTTTTCTGCGACTTTTCAGCTGAGTCTATTTAGTAAACTTATTTCGAACTCAAAAGGTTATATTTCACCATTTTGAGTTAACCACTGTGTAGCTCTTTTATCACCATTGCTATGAGAAATTTTAAATAGTTCCACTGCTTTAGTATAATTGACTTCAATACCATGTCCTTGGAGATACATGTAAGCTAACGGAAATGCTGAAGTAAAATCGCCACTTTCAAGCCCCTTACTAAAAAAAAAGACAGCCTTTTCAAAATCAGATGATATCCCTAAACCATTTTGATAAATCAGACCCAACATACCAGCAGCACCATAACTTATTAACTTATCTTTAGTTTGAAATGCTTTCTCCAACCATAAAACCGCTTTTTTGGTATCTTTATTTACTCCTGAACCACCCAAATAAGCTTCCCCTACTCGATAATATGATGCTTCATTACCCAGCTCTGTAGCCAACATATCCCAATAAAAAGCTTTTGAGAGATTTTTTTCTACACTTTCGCCATTTCTGTATAAGTTCGCTAGCGCTCCACATGCATATGCATGCCCGCTATTAGCCGCATTTTGATACCACTTAAATGCTTTTGAACTATTTTTAACTATACCCCAGCCATAATTATACATACGTCCCAATTCATATTGAGCTGGTGTATAACCTTTATTTGCTGCAATTGTGAGCCATTTAAATGCCTCGACATCATTCATGGATATTTTTGTACCTGTAAGATACTCATACCCCAAAACATACTGAGATTGCACAACTCCCGCATTTGCAGCTTGCTCTAGCCAATATACTCCCTTTTTCCTAGTATTTTCACTCCAAATATATAAAAGCCCAAGTTGATGCATTGCTCCGGTTGAGCCATTATCAGCTGCTTTTTCATACCAAATTTTTGCAAGTTCATAATCTTTTTTAGTGAAACTATAATGGTCACCTAGCTGAGATTGAGATCGCCTATCTCCTTCTTTTGCTTTTTCCTGCAGGAATTGAACATTAAAAGCTTCAGGCTCAGGAGTAATGGACAAACTAAAACTTGAATAATGATCTTCATCTTTCAAGATATTAATAGTGCTCGTTGTTTCTAGATAGCCCTCTTTAACAATTCTTAACTCATGCTTACCTGTAGGTATATGTTTATGAAGCGGGGTTAGTCCAACAAACTTATTATCAATAAAAACCTTTGCACTTTTAGGGGATGTAGTAATTTTGGTATTCTTACTTTCAATTGGATAGGCATTTTTTTCAGTTGGTCGAGACATAAGATCAAGGATATTACCTTCAACATCGAAATAATTAATCGATGCTACATAGTCTCCTTTTGTCGAGTATTTAGTTGTTTTCTTATAGTAATTCATTCCCTTATGGATGGTAGCTTGCCCCATTTTATTAAGGTAATACTCTTGGGTCTGTCTTCCTAAATCATCATAATCATTTTTTAATACTGCCAAGCCATCTATTTCTGTTAGATTCCCTAACTCATCCCAAAATGATTGTTCTATAACATTACCTTGATCATCGTATTTATACGTATTTTTTACGGCATCCCCTCCTATCCTTATGGGTTTTCCATCGATACCAAAATAAGACTCAGAAAGATTATTTCCTCTCATATCAGTTTCAAAAACGACCTTGGCAAAGCCATCACTATTTAACGTTAATCGGTTATCTTCCCCAAGCATAGTGAGTTGCTTCTTAAAGCCCCATTGGTTATACGCCATAACATATTTAGCAACATTTTGAATATCTAACGTTGGTTTTTCATTCTTATCTAAACAAGCATCCGTTAATATTTCAGAATTTTCATTATAAGTTCGCTTAACTAAAGTACATCCCAATTCATTAGGTGTAGGCTTTAAGTTCTCACCATAGTGAAAAGCCTCTAGAATACGACCTTGGGCATCATAACTAATGACTTGCTTTGCATAGCCTTCTCTATTATTAACGGGTCGATACATAGAATTTAAGAATGAAATTTTACTTAACCTACCACTAAGGTCATATTCCATTTCTTTTATAGCTATACTAAATGGTGACTCTTTCAGGTTACCTTTAATATCAAACAAATAAGTTTTAGTAATATTCCCTCTTTGATCGATATCGTTAGATATTTTTGCTATACCATTATCGCTTACTGGTGCCCCTAATTTATCGTGATAGCTCTTTTCTTTTTGATTCCCCCACTCATCAAAACTGAACTGAATAGAACCGCCATGATCATTTTTATCTGATACTTCTTTACTTAAGATATTGCCAAAATGGTCATATTCATATTTAACTTTAGCAATATTGCTATCACCAGAAGTAAGACTGCCATGATTATCGATATAATATTCTAGTTTTATTTGACCATTCTGATCGTGCTCATACTTCACCCCATAATATTGATTTCTAGCAGGCTTTTTAGTGCCATAGGCATTTTGAAATTCCTTCTTTATTAGGTAGCCATCTATTGAATATGTAAGTAAATGCTGAGATACATCAGAGTTGGTGAAATTTAACGAATTATTATTTTGCTTAAAATACGGGAGAAATTTAAGGTTTCTCGTTTTCTGTTTAAAGTTCTTTTTTCCAAATTTAGAACTTAAATCGGCAATAGCCCTTTCTTTGTCATCAAATTGAAAATTGGTTGTTCCAATTACTTTCTTTGTTTGATCTTTAGCAACAATTGATTGAATCATGCCATCAGTTGAAAATTTATACTCCCAAAGCGCTGTATTATTCTTCGACTCATCAATAGTTAAGGTATTAAAACTATTCACATGAGCTAAGCGCTTTAGAACACCGCCTTGATAATCCATGCGGTAACTAAAAGTTCTATGCTTTACTTGCTCATCTGTTAATTCATTAATACCAAAAGGTACACTCCATTTTTCACCGATAGCAGAATAATAATGAGTTTTAATTCGGTTTTTATCCCATTGATATGAGCCGATTGAAAGAACGGGTAAGACAATAAAAATAAAGAAAAATGTATAGTTTTTTTGATTTTTAGCTTTTAAAGATAAGGTTATATAGTCATCTAGCTTACGATCAAAAATAATTAATAACTTTTGATATTGTTTACCTTCTTTAAGTAACTGGTTATCTTTAATTAAGTAGTTTTTATGGTTTTTTGGCGCTTTGTGCCAACGAGCATAAGAACCATCTATGCTATAACGCCACAAAAGGTATTCTTTTGAGTTTTCAATCCATTCCTTTAGCTCTTTCCAGTGACTGAATAGACTGTCATGTGCCAGTTTAACTACAGGTTTATGTTCTTTATTACTAATATTGGTAACTAAGTTACTATTAACAAATGCACCAACTAGCCTATAAAGCTCTTGATCTATTTCTTCGATTTCAGGTAAAACAACTTGTCTTGCAAAAGGTAATCCTTCAGGGTTAATACCGACAAAAAAGTCAAAGAATTTTGATACCAAAGCATCAGAGGGAGCATTATCTTCTATTACCTTTGAAGCTCTATATGCAATTGCACCTGAAAGTCCACCTAGCTCTTCGTAATGTTTATATAAAAGTAGGCTTGATGTTGGATCTTCTTCTGATGCCTTAATATAAAGTTGCTCTAACAAAAAACTTACCATTGGTAATGCAAACGGCACTTGAATGGCTTCTTCTATAATAAGTAGATCTAAGCCCTGATAATGATTATCACTCTGCTCAAAATAAATACCAGAAAACAGTGCTTGGTCGTGCACTATTGATTGCCACTCTTTTGCAGTTAGTTGTGAGGCAACATTTGAAATAATAGGAGAACGAAGAGCTTGGCTATCTAATAAACGTCCTAAATATTCATTTCTTACAGCCAATACTATATTTAAAGGAGTTAATGATTTCGCTAATAAATCGATAATGCTCAGTTCATTAGCAATTACACTGATAGCTTGATCACTTTGACTAAATACTTCTTCATATTGATCTAAGTAAATTAAGCAATGAATAGACTGGTTAGTTAAAAACTTCTGAAAGAAACTAATTCCATCATTTTTTGATGTATTAAAAGTTTCAATTATTTCATTAACATTTTGGCAAGGGATATCCCAAGCTTGAATAAGTTGTTCGAATATAAAGCTTAATATCCCTTGAGAAAGACTTAAAGAGCTTGGTGTACATGATACCCAGAATAAAGACCCATATTCTTTTTCTAGCTTTGGAATTAATCCTGCTCTGATTAGTGAAGATTTTCCCGTACCACTGGCTCCGGAAACGATCAATAGGCCGCTATTATGTTCGATATCATTATAAATACGCTCTACGTCTTTATCGCGACCAAAAAAACGTACACTGTCTTCATAATCAAAACTACTTAACCCTTTAAAAGGAACCCAGCGGCCTAACGAATCTCCGTCATAATGTTTACCTAACAACTCTCCTAAAGTTTCCTGTAACCTATTTGAAGCTATTAATTGCCCATTTATTTCTAATAGACGCTCTTTAAGTGATGCTGAAATTTCTTCATCATTACTCGCTGGATAACAGAAATAAAACTTAGGGATATTATCTTTGTTTTCTTCAACATAATTACAAACAGATTCTATTTTTTCAGTTATCTGAGCAATTGAGTTGATTTGACCAGAAGTTAATACTTCACCTGTTGCAAATATGGGATGTTCAAAGTGACTATTTTTATTGAGTTTTAATCGCCACCATGCATCAAAACAAGCTAGAGCAAAACCTAAACCACTACTTGAACTACCTTGAGTAAAGTTGAATGCTTTGTTGTTACATGCAAATAAATTTACGTTAGCTCTAAAGCGAGAATGTTGATCTAATTTATTTAACGAAATATATGCTGCTATTGCAGATGATTGAAGGTAGCCCTGCTGTTCAATGAAGGATTCATCGGTTAATGTCTGCTTGAGCTTTAAACTTAAAGCAGCTTTAACGTTTGAATCCCCAATTCGACTTTCTTGAGGTCGAACCCCTACTTTTAATATGGTAGTGGTGCTAGTTAGTATATGAATCATTGATATATCCTTATATTTTATTGCCATTATTCAATAATTACTTCAATACTGATCTTTCCTTTAACAACGTTACCATCAACCTTATTTAAGTGTCCGCTACCTTCAGCTTCAAGCCCTGATTCATCGACATATAAAGCTGCCGTTAATAGGTTAGTTCCATCGTTAGATATACAAATATTTAAAGTCTTACCAAGATAAGAAGATAAAGACTGTTTCATTTTTGAATTGTCTGCTTGATTCGATATTAGGTATAAATCAACTTCATCTTCTGATCCTATTACTTTTCTGATATCTAAAACAAAACCAGCGCCACCAAAACTTAATGGTTGAGAAAACCAATCTGCCAAGGATTGCCCAGAAGCTGCAAGTAACTCTGTTTCTGCAAAGGTATATGTTGATGATTTTCTCTTAGGTTTAAAAGATACAACACTTTCGTTGTTGGTAACTTTCTCATCATTGATTTTATTAAGACAAGCATTAATCTCTTGTTGGAGGAATATAGGGATCCCGTTTCCCAGCTCGGCGTTAACATCATTTATCATTTTATTAAGCACGTCTTCTTCATGTAAGGCTACAATTTGTTTAGTGATATCTTCTTGTTTCATGAATGAGCCTTTGAGTTTTCCATCTGTTCACGTAAAAATTGAATTTGTTCATGAGGGTTATTAACAATAACACCATGAGGTTGAGTACACAGAGATACTTTTTCAACAAACCGCTTTAATTCTTGTGTAGGATTGCTTGAGCCATAACCAAGGTGTTCAGCTAAAGCCTTTAATGGCATGTCATAATCGTTAAACTGCCAGAAAGCAGCTTCAAAAAATGTTTTTCTATTTTGATCACTAACTTTATCTAATAATGATAAGTAACAGTTTTTAATCCACTGGTATGCCTCTTTTACAAAAAGCTGCTGGTCTGGCGATTCAGTTTCAACAAGTGTTAACTCATTTTCATTAACATCATCAATATGATCATTTTTGATGTTTTCATATTTACTATCTGAGTTTAATCTTTCGGTCTTCGTTAGGCGCCTATTAATACCTAGAGATGCAAGCAGGTCCATGTAACATGAATTAACCGTTTGCTTTATATAGGCAGTCGCCATTTTTTGTTCGTCCTCAGTGTCAAGGCTACTTTTTTCTAAAAAGCCTTGCTTAAAGAGTTTGATAAATGTTTCTTGAACAATATCTTCAATTAAGTTTTTGTGCCCTAAGTCTCTAACTTTCCAATTTGTTATCTTTTTAATTAATAACATATATTTTGCCAATTTTTTGTTATCAACTTCCATACTTTAGCCTGAGTTTTATTACATATTTTTTAATTAATAATGATAATACCAAACAAACTTAAGTATTTTAGTTTTAGAATGTTATTTCTTTCATATTCCAGAGGTTTAGTGCCATACAACTTGACCACGCTGCCAAATTGCATCTCCATTTCTTTTAAATGCTATGGCTTTGTACCCTACAGAATTTCTATCGTTGTTTAACCAAACTACCTGACCAAGTTCAGGGTTTGGGCATGCTTTCGCCATTCTCTCAATCCAACTATTTAAATCACCTTTACGATTAAGTGGTTTAGCAACCCAGTCTTTTTTGTCTGTTATTTGTTGATAAGTCATAATGTGCTCTCTATTTATTAATTACCTATGAAGTATTTCTAGGCTTGTTTACTTGCTTATAAATAGAAACCAACTGGATATGGCAAAATTAACAATTTTTTTTAAATAAATTTATTTCAACTTTTTAAAGGGAGAGTAGCAACTTAAATTCGCCAAAATAATTAACCTTAAATGTTAATTTTCGCGAAAAGGAGAAGTTTAAGTAAACATCAATAATGTTTAATAAATTAAGAGAAAAGAAAATGAACACAATGATGCATAGATTTACTTACTTTTCAGAGCATGCAATTAAAAGAATAAATGAAAGAACGAGGCTAACAAGCAATAATATCGCTGACATAATAGACTTGGGTTTGGCTGTTGATATAGGTAGCGAACGTGTCTTTAACAAAAAGCATTGGCTTTTATACAGTGAAATAGATGAAGATTTCTTTGTTGCCATTCAAGATTCATATACAGGACTTATAGTGACGGTATTACCTCTTGAATATCATGAAAACCTGGCGTGGAAAATTGATGAATGCAACTTGACCGAAGCTAAAAGTAATATTGAAGTAAATGACATTCCTTCAATGCTTCAAGAGTTAAAAAAACAATTAAACTATGAACCTTCTAAAAATATTCACGTTAAGATTAGGTATTTAGATAACGATAATTCAGTTAAAACAAAGAACTTATTCAAGTTACCTGCTGAAAAATTCAACTACTCATCTGAAAACGTTTTTATAGACAAAAGATTTGATAATAATGTTAGAGAACTTAGTGAGCTTGAAGGGATAAACCCCTTCAATATATTTGAAGTATTGCTCAGTTATAAAAAAGAAAAATCACCTAAAATTGTCGCTTGGCAAGCATAGACCTAGATAGCTTATGGCTCTTTTTAAATTAAAGCTTCAATTACCGAGTATCTAGCCACCAAAATCAGTTTAACGTTTGGGAATAAGCTTTCTCAACCTCTTTAAATACAGATACCTTTTCAAGATTAGACAACGTAGTAAGCTTCATAGTCCTATCTATTGGCCTATGCGGTACAGACTCAACCGGAGAGCTAAGAGTAAGGGGTTTTCCAAGCTTAAACAAAACACATTCTTCAGCACCAGATTTCACTTTACCTGCTTGCTCAATAGTTAAACTACTTCGCGCTACTATTTGACAACCAATTACAGGCCAAACTTTTTTTATAGATTTAGTTCGAGAGTTAATAGCACTCGTAGAGGCAATAGCTAAGTACCTAATTTCCTTTAATACATTAAGGTTTGATTTTTTTGTGGCTGAATTGAAAGTAGCTAATGGGGTGTGATACCAAGATGCTAAGCCATTTTCGAAGCGCTCAAAATAACTTTTCTCTCGCCCTGCTAGCCCACCTAAAGCGGCTGTAAAAACCAAATCAGGATATAGCATCTGCTTCATACCTGCATATGGAATTCGGGCTGCTTCTTGAATATATAAACTCTCTTCTATCTCCTTAGAGTTTTTAACATAGCTATTATTCCCATCACCCAACTGTTTACGTAAAAACTCAGCAAGCCAATAAGTACCATTTTTTCCATCAGCACTTGGTAAAAATGCAAACGCACCTATACCTATTTCATGAATAGCTTCGTCATAGGGGTTGCTTTGTGGGTTAGCCTCTTGTTTAAAGTAGCCAGGGTACAAAGAAAATGCACCAAATATGGGTCTGCTCTTGCTTATGCTGTCTGATTGGCTTTCTTTAGTTATATGAATTAACGCATCTCTGTAGCGGTGCATTTGATTTATAGCATCATCAGGCACAAAGTCTGTTGTTTCAATATTATCTTCATCATAGCGGCCTTGCTTCGTTTTAATGCGGTATTTAGCATCAAATATCCAAATAAATCGCTTAGAGTTGGGCTTGGGTAAAGTTACCTCAAGTACAATATCTGGCTCTTGGCTAACTAAATAAGACTTAATAGGCTTACCCTTTTTAGTAAACCTTGGCTCGTGTGCTAATCTTGCTTTTAGACCATCCTCACGCTCAAATTCAAACGCACCTGCAAAGCCGTCTTTTAATTGATACTCTAAAAAGTCGTTTAACTGTAAATTGTTTAGCTTTTTTGTTTTATCTTTAAAGCGCAGTTCATTTATTAAAATATTTCGAATCTCTAAAAAGCACCAC
This sequence comes from Pseudoalteromonas sp. SG45-3, assembly GCF_014164075.1. Lineage (NCBI taxonomy): Bacteria > Pseudomonadati > Pseudomonadota > Gammaproteobacteria > Alteromonadales > Pseudoalteromonadaceae > Pseudoalteromonas > Pseudoalteromonas sp. SG45-3. The sequence goes on from NZ_JACJEN010000014.1 coordinate 64,709, forward strand.
ACTTCGTATATTTCAGCGACAGACTTCATTGATACGCTTGATTGTTCTTCAAACACATCCAAATAGTATTTTAATTCTTGCCACACACGATACACAGCACTATAGCCCGTTTTTTGCTGCAAAACTAAAGATTCGCTATTAAGCCCTTTATACGTGCTTACCTCTTTAAAAAAGCTCTGATTTAGTGTTTTTTGTAAAGGTTTTTGCCACTCTTGTAATTCATTTAAAAAGCTATTTGAAAGGCGTTGCTTATCTGGTGCTTTATTTGCTTCCCTTAGTTTATTTTCAAATTTGGCAATACACTTTTTACTATTTGTAACCACCATTTTTATAAAACGGTTTTCAGGTGTATTTAAACTAAGCTGCCTTTTTTCAACTTTATACCGCTTAGCGAACTGCTTACTTTTTATATCTTCTTTAACCTTTTCACTTAAACGTTGGGGTAAGCGCCCTTTCAACCTATCGGCTTTTGAATATGAAACATATGACTGTAAGCGACTGTGCGGAGCCTGAGTAATAACCTTAAGACCATCTTCAAACCGTTTGCGTAAATTATTAAAGTTAGCAAGCCACAGCAGAGGAAAGTGACCTCTTTGCTGGCTCTTAGAAGCATTCTGTTCTGTTTTTTCAAGTAAGCTAAAGCGCCATAGTGGAAATTCTTTATCAATCATTTTATACATAGCAGGTAAATCGCTATGCATATCCATTTTTGTTGGTAGTACTTCAAAGGAAATATTACTTTTAAATACCTTTCCACCTGCAATAAACTCAAGCGGCAAACGCATCCAACCAACATCATTCCCCGTATTTAGTGTACCTGTTAATCGAGCTGAAGAAGTTAAGCTCGCTCTTTTAAAGCGAAAGCTATCATTAATGTTTCGGCTACGGTGAGATAAATAAGCACTTTCAACTTCAGAGCTAAACTCCCATTCAAATTGATATTGTGTATTTTCAAAAAAAATAGGCTCGGTAATACCTATGCTATTAGTGTGATTAGTCGCTTCATATTCTTTTTTATCTACTACTAACGCATCAACATCTAAAGAAGGGGAGAACTTTATAGGATAAATCGATTCTGTAGCGAGTGTTTCAAGCTCTGAACAAGCGATATTGCGTTTACCAAACGTGGCTTGGTAAACCTGTTTTCGTTTAAAAATATCGTTCGTCCAGATAGATAATTCAAACTGTGATGATTGCAGATATAAAAGCTCTTGCATTCCTTAGCACTCCATCCAGTTTAATTAAGGCCAAAAACTTGTAAAACCAAATGTTGTTAACCTATCTTCCATCCATTTTATTTTTTCTTTGCTCCGGCAAGCAATATGAATTAATTTATCGCCATCTACATTTTCACGATACAAATCAGGTCTTGCTTTATCTGAGCCAGGTAATTCATTCCAAAAGCTACCAAATTCACTTTCAAGAATTCCTTCCAATTGTTTCAATATCGATATATCGACAGATCCAATTGCAGCAAGCTTCTCGGTATCACCTTCAATACGGGGTAAAACCTTACACATTAAAAAGTCATCCCATACCGCTTTTAAGTCAACCTCTTCTTTGGGTTCGCTACTTATAACTGCTAATAGCAGCTCGTTAAGCGCTCTGTATGCAAGCTTAAATTGCGTATGTGCTAATACGTTATTTATTGCATTAATAAATGCGATGCTTTTACGACCATCTATGTCGATTTTAGGGAGTTTATCGGTACTAGTCCGTGCATCAGAGTAAATAGGGTAACTCAATGCCTTATTGGTGGTTGTAGGTGCAAAATAATTATCGAAATCGTTAGGGAAAAAGTCGCCAAAATCAAAACTTAGCGCTCGGTCTATTACTTTACGAGAAAAACCGTGGGTAGTTTCATCCATATTTACTGTGCCAGCAACTATCAAGTTAAATGGAATACTTAAACCATATTCACAAATATGTTGCCACGCATCATCATAATTCGCATCCGCAAACCCTAGTTCCTCACGTAGCTTTTCTATATTATCGATTGATTGAATTGTAGTAGCTTTTAACAATGGGTCACACGAGTATTGAAAATCATCTTCATCCCAAGCCCAACTCCTTGTTTCAATGACTGATAAGTAATCCGCAAAGTACTGTTCAACAGGCGCTAAATTCATTTCATCCAAGCAAAGCCAATATGGTTTTATAGCATCAATATCTGATTTGCCACCTTGAAGGCACAAAAGCTTTTCATTTACTGATAATGAAATATCTTTATCAAGTATTTCACGCCATGCTTTAGCAATAAACTTAAGTACATCCGTTACTACAAACTCAGCACTCCCACTTAAGCGAGACACATACCCCAGTAAATCACTAGGCTCATGCCAGTCAGGTCGCACAGATGTTAAGCAGTAAGTATCTGCTAATGAGCCTGTTAGCTCCGCCTGCTCTCTGACAAAGCGAGTTTTACCCGTTCCTGATATACCCGCTAGAAGGAGGAAAGGCTTAGGTAGTACGCTTACATTATTCTGCTCTTTCAGAAATTCTGCAAATTTACGGCATGCAGAACTATACATTGAATTACCCGATTTATCTGAAGCCAGCCATTCAGCATTATTTTTAAGCAAATCAATAGCCTCTAAAACCTCACTTTCTGAACATAAATACAGTGAAGATTGCTTAAATCCAATAGACTCTATGTATTTATCTGTATAGCTAATTCCTGGACCTGAATATGATTTTGCAGTGCGCTCAGATAAGTTTTTCCTTATCATCCAATTGTAAAATTTAATTCTAGTGTTATGAATATTTTGCCTATGTACTAAAATACTTTTTGAGTATAAGTCGTCCCAATTTCTTAATGCTTTAGAAATATCATCTGGTGTGAAAAAAGTATTTACTTCAGGTATCACATATTCACTTGCTGTAAGATAAGAAACTAATTTTGAAATTAACTTTGTTAAAGCCTTCGTTTGACTGCGACCTGCTGAAGAAATAGTTTTGAGCTCTTCCGAGTCAGCTGATTTATATATTTGTCTATATGACTTTTCTTCGTACTTATTTATTTCATCTTTACGTGTGGGTACTAGCTCCCAAGCATCATGAACTCTATCGAAGTTGCTCAATATAAAAGTTAAAAATAACTTTATATTTTCAGGCGAAATACTAAATGCTTCATTCTTAGTATTTGTATAAGTAAATAGTAGCGACTCTTCGGCTATTATTTTTTGTTCATCATCAATCTCATTACAATAATTTTGAAATTTCATAGCACATCCGTTTTGATCTTCTTCGCTAATTTTTCGATAACTGGAACTACAACTGAGTTTCCAAACTGCTTATATGCTGGAGTTCGATATTGAGACGCTTCAAACTCCTCAGGAAAGCCTTGAAGCCTAGCGCACTCTCTCAAAGTAAGCATCCTAGGGTTTTTATTTTGCTGTGGGATTAAACATTCTTTTCCATCTTTACCATACCGAGCAACAATTGTATTAGAAGGCTTATTTAAATCAGCTGTATGTGCTGTAAAACCAGTGCCACGCTCTATATTTCTTTTAGTTCTATTAATATGGCCCTGCCATAGCTTATCTGAAATGGTATAGATTTCATCAACGTTTTCTTCAAGTATAGATTTGAGTGGTAGTGATTCCCCAATAAACTCTGGAAACTCAAAAGGCTTTCCTATATCTTTTCGAATACCTACCATATAGCATCTGACGCGCCTTTGAGGCACTAAAGAGCTAGAATCAATAATTTTATATGAAAAGTGATAACCGCTATTTTCAATACTGTCTTTTATGGTTTTAAATGTACGACCTTCATCATGCCTTTCAAGATTTCTGACATTTTCCAAGAAAACCACTTTTGGACGTTTGCTCTCTATAACTCTTAATACGTCAAAAAATAATGTCCCTTGTACATCGCATAAAAACCCATGCTCCTTCCCAACAGCTGTACGAGCAGAAACCCCCGCGTGTGAAAACGGCTGACACGGGAAGCCGGCAAGTAAGACATCATGTTCAGGTATTGATATCTCAGGAATATTAGTTATATCACCAAATGGCATTTCACCATGGTTTCGTTTATAAGTTTTTTGAGCTGACTTATCATACTCCGAAGAAAATACACATTGCCCTCCAGCAGCTTGAAACCCAAGTCTTACACCTCCAATACCTGCAAATAAATCAATGAATTTAAATGAAGCCTGATTAGAAGGCTTTAACTTCACATTTTCAAAAACAAGATTGAAAAAACTTTTTTGATCTACAAAAACACTGCTTTTTTGAAGTAACAATACAACCTGCTTCTTTATATCTTCAGCTCTAGCTACCTCGGGGTTGGAATAAAACTGACTATCTGTCGCGATTGCATGAATCCATTGCTCAACTACTGCTTGAATCTCAGTTCCTTCAGGAACGTGGGGGGTAACTAGAGGTAAAATTAATTCTTCTGCTATTTGAAGCAATTCTAAATTCGTTTTCATTAATTATTACTTTACTGCTAAAATTTGATGGTTAGTTCATGCTTTCATAAATAAAACTTAACTATGAAGCATCACCCAAATGCATGTTTCTATACTTCGACATCTACAACGTGCATTTCGAATCGGCCCAAAATATATCAAACTTAGGAGGTTTCGCTATCTATCATATTGCTAGATTTGAGCTTTGTTGGACATTTATACATTGCTGTATCATATTACCAACTACTAGTAATTAGGCAAGAATTGACTCAGTTATCCCAACAAAAAGATTACACAATTAACCTCTCTTTGATTGAATTCAATTAGCCCTCAATTTCAGTGCTAAAATTAAGATATTAACTCTCACGCTCACCTATTCTCTCCATTATCCAATCATCCACTTCTGACTCAAGCCAAGCTACAGATTTTGCACCCAACGATACTTGCTTTGGGAATGTGCCTTCAGAAATAAACTTATAAATACTTGAATGGCCAAGTGATGTTTTTTGTATAACTTCTTTTAGTTTGATTAAACGCATGGAATTTCTCCGGTTGGTTATTAGTTCATAACCTTTCCTGGATCAGTATTTTTTTATGCCCTCAAACAAAAAACTTAAACATATACATCACTAACTTGCATGAACCACTTAAGAGGAATTTACAATGCAAGGTAAACAGTCGTTTTATGAATTTAAACACCCCGTAAATGATGCCCAGATACTTGAAGCCGCTGCGTATATCATCGCTAAGAAGCAGTTTAGAGATGGCGTATTGAATAGTCCTAATGATTGCGAAGAGTACTTAAAACATAAATTAGCGATACATGAACATGAAGTATTTGCCGTACTGTTTTTAGATAGCCAAAACCGCATACTGGAGTTTAAAGAGCTATTTAGAGGCACTATTAATGCAGCTAGTGTTTACCCTAGAGAAGTCGTTAAAGAGGTGCTAGAGCTTAATGCTGCGTCCGTCATCCTGGCTCACAACCACCCTTCGGGCGTTACCACCCCATCTCAAGCAGACAAGCTTATTACTACCAAACTTCAACAGGCACTTAACCTAATTGATGTATCTGTGCTTGATCACATCATCATTGGCGAGAACACGTATTCATTCGCTGAGCATGGCTTAATTTAAAAGGAGATAAATATGGCGTTAAAAATAGAACAAATATCAGGCCTTAAAGTACCTGACTCTTTTATTGATGTGATTTTAAGTGCGGTTATTGAGGGAGGTGATTCTGTAGGAGTAGCTAAAGCGGTTACGCTTAACTTTAGAGATCCAGATTACAGCCCTGAAGCTGGAGGCTTTCACCCTGTAGAGGTTAGGTTAGAAAAACAGGCCACCAGCTGGCAGCTTGTTTATATTACTGACTTTTCATATCAGGGCCGTCATACCCCTGAACTAATAAAAGAAGTTGATGTGTGCTTTAGCATTAAACAGGTTTATCACTTTTTAGCTGGTTGGTTGAATGCTAAAGAAGGTAAAGAGTTGTTAGCCTTGTTCATTTCAAACTTTGTTGAGTACTACAACACAGGTTGTTATCAGGTTACGGTTACGACTGAATAACTGGGGGTTTTATGGCTGAAGTACAAGCAGTTAAAGATCTTGATACAGTCAGGCTCGTTAGCTATTTACTAGAAAAGCGCAGCTCAAGGCAAATGAGTCAAATATGGAATATTGGCTTAAACCTCGCACTTAGAATATCTGACTTACTTGCGGTGAAGTTCACTGACATAAACAATGATAGGTTGATTATTTACGAGTCAAAGACCTCGAAATTAGCTGAAATAAAGCTAAATGATAAGGCGCTTACCTTAATCAACGAAATCAAACTGACTCATCCACACCACATCTACTTATTTCAATCATACCGAAATCAACAAGCAATTAACTCAAAGCCTAAACCGCTATCTCGTAGAGCGGTTACAAAAGCATTTGCGCTCGTTGGTGAAGAACTAAATATTCATTTAGGTACTCACTCAATGCGTAAAACACGCGGTTATCACTTGTATCAGAAAACCCACGACATCGCCCGGGTAATGAAAATGCTTCGCCATAGCTCCGAAGCAACAACACTTCGTTATATAGGCATAACACAGGAGGAAATAGATAAAGACTTTGAAGAACTAGAGTTATAACCCTTATTAGCGTCATTCTGGCGCTTGTTTTACTTAACTAAAAGGAAGGTATTATGTCTTTAGATAAAGCTGTTTCGTGCGGCTTGGTTGGTAATGAGCTATCTAAACAGATAACCGGCAGTAATGATGCTAGCGTAAGCAGAACAGCCGTGGCTATAGGCTCCGGTGCAGCCGCTGGAGCGCTTACATCTGGCGCAATAGTAATTGGTGCAGGCGTTGTATCTGCGCCTGTTACAATCCCTTTGGCGGTAGCTGGTGGATTAGTTGCTGGCATTGCTAGTTTGTTTGATTAGTAAAATACGAGTGCTCATATAGAGCACTCTTTTAAAGTGTAATAACACCGTTTATTTTTTAGGTTCTCATAATGGTATTTTGGGAACTTGCCAGCCCTTATATAATAAGGGTTTAAGCTTATTTAACTAGTTGAAGGTCTCAAAACCTCGTTAAGCTGAGTTATGAGTACCTAGTCTAATCAGTAGACAATACCTCAAGGTTGTAACGGCTATTAATATTCATCCTTAGATTGCCTTTGTAAGAGTCGACAGTGCCCGTTCCACAAACCTGTTTATTTTTAAGAGAAGGCATTTCTCCCAGTTTACTCTCAATTTTTGGCAACATGCTATCCCAAATAACAAACGTAATAGAACTGTTTGGATAGTTATCATCAAGATTTAAGTATATACCTTTTTTAAAATCTCGGAGTTGGATTAATTCACCACACACTCTTACTTGTTTGCCCTCATACTGCTTGGCTTGCGAAGAGTCTACAGTTAATGGTTCTGCTAGCACAGAGAAAGGGAAAGAACATAAAAGTGCCAAGCGTACGATATGTTTCATACTAGTCCTTGTATTAAAGTTAAATTATTACATTAAATCATACCACGTTACATTTTTTTTAATAAAGACAAGAGGGGTATATAAATTTACTGCAAGCATATATACCCTCTTTGTTTAGTGCCTATTTCTGACTATAACCAAAACACCGCTGTCCTAATCCGTATTGCTTAGTATTAAGCTTAGCGAAGTAACTTAGTCGATAATAAAGGGTATGGAAGTCTTGAGTGAAAGTGGGGCTATTAGCATTAAGGTAGTAATGTGCATTTTCAGTCAAGTGAACTAATTGCATCATTTCATCTAATGGTAAGCTCAACGCACTCGCCCAGGCCTTAACTATTCGAGTAAACAGGTTATTACTCTCTCCATTTATTTTACCTGTACAGTGATACCGATCCTTATTGAAAAACAAAACACAATGATAATGTTGGTGGTGAGCAATGTTATGCTCCCTAGCCCATATATACCTAATATTGCATGGGTGTGGTGTTTTACCCTCACGGACTTTACGCTTTGTATCGGCTTTAATCTGAGCTTCGAGAGAAGCAATAAATCGTGTAAAAACTTTATTGCTATCTAAATCAATTGTATTTGAATAAGCAGGTAGCTTTAAATCAATTCTGACAGCAAACGTTCTTCTATGTTCAGCACATACAGCAACCATGACTTTCTCAATAGCATCTAAGTAAGGCATAACTAAAGGCTGATTGTCTCTAGCGAGTGTTTGATATTGCTTGTAGGTAGGATTGGTGGTTACTGGGTATTGTGTTGGATTATTCATTCTCTTTGTCCTGATAAGTATTAGTTCATATCAGGTGTCTGAGCTGTAATTTTTTAATTTGTATTTGTTGTGATAATAACTTCGTTACTAGTAACTCTAGTTAATATTACCAAACCGAAATTCACACTAAGAAAACCAGCTTAGTTTGTGACGGCAAATTTCATTAACGCGTTACTGAGCAATTGCTTTGTAGATTTAAAATCACTCTGAAGTTAAAAATCAGGTGAAAATGCATTGCAAGCCTTATAAAGCATAGCACACAATACATATCAATCACAAAAAAACCACTATAAATCAACTTATAAACCACTATAAAACTACTATATAGCTTACAATCAAGTTACACTAAAGACCACTATAAATACTACTTAGTAATGGACTATTATTATGAGCAAATCCAAAGGTATGAGCCTAATAGAAGGAAAAGACAACCGTTTAATTGGAGCCTGTTTTCGGATACTTGAACTTCAAGGCGAACAACTTCCTTTGAACTTTGAGACTCCCGTAAAAGGTGCAAAAATTATTGATCAAGTTATTGCATCAAAAGAGGCAACATCTGAAGAAAAAGAGAAAATGGTTCAATCTTTAATAGCTGAAGCTGAGCAGAGCTTATTGTCTTTAGATGAATTTGACTGGATTAAAGATAATGAACGTGCATGCTATTTTCTATGGGCTTCTATCTATTTAAATAGCTATGCAGAATATCCAGCTCATCCATTAGCCCTTCAGACACAAGAACATCAGCCCCAGTACATTCATTTTTACTCTCAACACAATTTAAAAAGCAATCCATCAAACTCAAAGGAAAGGTTTGGTGAAGTCGTAAATTACTTTGACCGAGTCCGTCAACCTAGAGAATGGAAATTAAACTTAATAGCGCACCTAAAAGGTATTTGGGGTCATATATTTAGTAGCCGTAAACCTTTCTCTTGGTTAGAGAAAGACAATGAAGAACAGTGTCGTTGGGCTTGGGATTACATTAGTAAAATTGATTGGGATAATTCCAAGCCTATGATTTCTCAACTTTCAGCTACGAGTACTAAGGAAATGTATTTTGCTATATACGCTGCATATGACACCTGGAACGCAGCGACTGAAGCTAAAAGACTTTTTACTATCGATTTTAATAAAGCATGGCAACAAAAAAAGCATCGTGACAGTCGACAAGGTAAAAAAGCATGCAGCTTAGTACTGCACGAAGACATTAAGAACAAGTTAGACGAGTTAGCCAAAACTAGAAAAGTAACTCTAAGTCAGCTAGTTGAGCAATTAATTGAGAAAGAACACTCCAGCACTCTAAAAAGAGATTAAATATTATTATTAGCTGGTTGAAGTTATATATAACAAATGTAATTATCAGCAGCTACTCGATCGAAATTAACACTTAAAGGACTAAATGTATGACAGAGCTAGATATGTATCTAGATTTTTTAATTGCAATCATGAAAGCAGATTCAATTATAGAGCCTGAAGAATTAGATTTTTTACTTGAATGTGGTAGATCTCTCAACCTTTCAGCCGCAGATCTTACAGCCTTAAAAGATAGAGCAATCAATACCAAAATAGACATCAACTCCCTTTGTTTATCCATAAAAAAAACATCTAACCCTACTTTTACGATGAACTTAATTAAAGACGCATATTCAATTGCTAAATCAGATGGTTCAATAGATGAAGAAGAGCTATCGATCATTAAGCAGCTTGTTAAAACTCTTGGAGTTTATGATGATAATACTTTTGAGGAAGTCATTGATTGGTGTGAAGAAGCATTATATATAAAGTCAGAGGGCTCAAATCTATATCTAAAAATAAAGGATGAATTATGAGCTTCCTTGACTCAGTTCCTATTGTTGGCTCTTATAGAAAGTCTAATAGAGCAGAAGAAATGGTTGCGGATGCTAAACGTAGGCATAGGCGTTCCAATAGAAAATTAATCGAGGCTAATACCCAATCACATAAGTTAGTTGAGCAACTATTTGATTTAAAAACCTTTAGTGCAATTGAAACAATACCTAATGCCATACAAACACTTGAAAAGTGTCAAAAAGTAAATAACTCTGAAACAAAAGTTTCAAAGGATGTTATTGACTCATTTAAAACCTTATCTGTTCCAAAATTGAATGCTCAAACTATAACCGCTAACGAGGCTCTCACTGCTGGAGTCAAAGGGACTGCGTCCGGTGCTGCACTTTCACTAGGTTCTTTAGGTGCAGTTTCTGCTTATGGTGCTGCATCAACTGGGACTAGTATCGCAGCTCTATCTGGTGCAGCTGCCCAAAATGCCACTATCGCCTGGTTTGGTGGCGGAGCTTTAACGGCTGGCGGAGCTGGCATGGCTGGGGGAGCAATGGTCCTTGGTGGAATTGCTTTAGCTCCCTTAGCTATTATTGGCGCATTTAAATACGCCTCTCATGCAGAAAAAAAGCTGACCGAAGCGCAAAGCTTTCGAAATCAAGTAAATGAAGCTGTAGAAAAGATAGATGCTGCTATTCAGGTTGCCAGTACGCTAAATAGTCACGTTATACTTTTTCAAGAAACACTAGAGAAAATACGATCCTACTTAGTAAATGCGACGAATACCCTAACAACCCTTTTACAGAACAACTTCGATCAGGATGAACTTGATAGAGCTAAATTCACTCTAATATTGTTTATAAAAGCCGCCAAACGTTTACTCGCTGTCAACCTTTTCACTGCAAATCAAGAGCCCACAGATGAGTCAAAAAGGATTATCTCTCACGCGCAGCATACAACTAACAAGACGATAAAACCTCTGATTGAAAAAGTCACCTCAGATCAAGTAATAGAGCCTCCAGTTCATTACTTGAAAGATATGAAACCAGGTCCAGATAGCCCAAGCTTTTTCTGGATGCTTGATAGTTACGACGAATACAAGCAGCAAGGAAAAATAAAGGCTGAACATAGAGCTAAAAGAACGCCAACACTAAAGCAAACAATTTTTGGGATGCTGACTTCTGCCTCGATAGGTGCCTTAGCGTTGTTTTACTTCCAAAATGCTTTAATATTTTTCATATGCTTGTTAGCTTTTGGCCAGCTACCATTATTTCGGCTTGCAGCTGTTAAAAATGATACGAATGTCACAAACCTCGTAAACTTAGCTTTCTATATAAATATCTGCATTACTGCTTATTTCTATATAAAATTATTATGATAAGAAGATAACCAATGAAAAAACCTTCAATTTCTCCAGCTCAAGGCTTTTTATCGTCAATCTCTGGTATGTATGAGGCTAAAAAAGACTTCGATAAGGTTAAAGAAGCTGAAAAAACAAAACGGAATGCTTCCGACAATAGAACCGCCGAGAACATAGAGCTAATCAAGGCGCAAAAAGAAGTGCTAATTAAACAAATAGATAATTCTTTTGAACTCAAAAAAGCACAAACAGGGAAAACTTTTGATGTCATAGATCAAGCTCTTGAGATTGGTAATATTCAGATATTAAAGGCCGGTTTAGATGCAATGACTTCTATAAGCGAGGATACATCCCTAACCAAACTCGATGAAATACAATCACTTATAAATAAAAATGATATAATTGATATTTGATGCGTTTTACGTAAAGCTCGATTGAGTTAGGTGTTTAGGAAAATCGATATTATTGTTTCCTATAAACTCACTCCACCACAACATTATTGGCCTGCGTTGTTCTAAATAATCAGAGCGGTTATATGCTGCTCTTGTTTCATTTTCGTCAGCATGGGCTAGGCAGGCTTCGACCAAGAGACTATCGTAACCTTTTTCATAAAGTGCGGTAGAAGCAACTGAGCGCAAGCCATGAGCTACCAACTTATTCTTGTAGCCTAAACTGCGTTTAATGGCAGCATTAACCGTGTAAGTACTTGCATGACTCTTCTCATTACGCTCACTAGGGAATACATATTCATGATGGCCACTTAATGGCTTCATTTGTTCAAGTATTGCCAAAGTAGCAGACGTTAAAGGTACTCTGTGAGCCCTTCTACGTTTCATTTCTTCAGCTGGAATAATCCAAACAGCCTCTTCAATATTAATGTCTTCCCACTTAGTGCCTGCGGCTTCTTTTGAACGAGTCATTGTGTGCAACTGCCACAAAATTAAAAGCCTGGTTTTATTTTGGATTGTTTGTGAGCTATTCAAAGCCGTTAGAAAATTAGGTAGCTCTTCAGGCCTTATTGTAGCCATATGCTCTACTGTATTTTTAGTAAATACTTTTATAATTTTTGCTAGTGGATTGGCATTGATAAAACCATGATTAACCGAGTAATCCATGATTTGATTTAAGCTTTGGCAAATACGCTTGATTGTGGAGTGCTTTCCATCAGTCTCCAGTGGTCTGAGAATTTCAATGGTATTAATCGCTGTAATGCTTTCTAAAGGCGAGTCTTTCAACTTGGGGAAAATGTACATCTCAAGCGTTCGCCATTCCCTAGCTGCGTGATGAGGTGTCACAGTAGGCTGTTTTCGTTCAAACCAAAGCTCTGCGGCGGCTAAAAATGTATTAGCTAGCTTTCTACTTGCTTCAAGCTTTTTAGTACTTTCGTATTCTTTAGGGTCAATACCTTTAGCTAAAAGCTGCATATAGCTTACTGCCACACTTCTGGCTTCAGCAAGAGTAACAGCAGGATAAGCACCTAGGGAAAGCTTGGTCACTTTTTTATTAACTGTATATTTAAACCGCCAAGATTTAGTGCCATTTGCTCTAACGCGCAATACTAAACAGTTACCATCTGAGAAGCTTTGTTCTTTACCTGTAGCCACTATTGATTTTATCTTGCGATCAGTTAAACGCATATTTCGCATAACCCATATATTCAATTAATAACATGAGTATATAGCAATTTTATAACTGGGGGTACTGACTGGGGTACTGGAAGACTCGGATTCAGCAATCAAAGCAAGGAAGGTTGCGGAATAAAATAAATTTAAATTACTGATTAAATTAGAATAAAATGCTTTATACGTATTTCAGCGGAAGTTAATACAAGCGCCCAGGGAACCACTGGATAGCCATTTTTAACTCCTAACGTATAATTAACCGCTATTTTAACTGGCAATTCATTTAATTGCGCTATACTGGCGCAAATTTTTTCAGATTAGTTGTTATGGCTCTTAAATCCACCATTATGAAAGTGCAGTTATCGCTTAGCGATATGGACCGCCACGTTTATCAAGATTTTAATTTAACCTTGGCTCAACACCCATCAGAAACCGACCAAAGGTTGATGATTCGCTTACTCGCTTTTGCGCTAAATAGCTGTGATGGTTTAGAATTTACTAAAGGGTTAAGTGCTGATGATGAGCCTGAACTTTGGCATGTAAGCTATAGTGAAGAAATAGAACTATGGGTTGAACTTGGCTTACCAGATGAGAAACGCCTTAAAAAAGCCTGTAATAAATCTAAAAAAGTGGTGCTATATACTTATGGTGAAAACAATCAAGCAATTTGGTGGCAAAAACATCAACCTAAATTGTATGAATTTAAAAATCTAAGTATTTTTAGCCTTGATTACGCAGCAACACAAGCACTTGCTGCTTTGGTTGATCGTGGAATTAAGCTCGCCATTTCCATTCAAGATGGTGAAGTATGGGTAAATACCGATACAACCAATATTGAAATAAAACCGCTACAGTTAATGTAATTACGGTAGTTATACCAATTGCATTAAATTAGTTATCTATTATAGCGACAAATAAATAAGTCGATAACAAGGCGAAAATTATGACATATAGCTGTTTTATATAAATAATTTTTAACGCAGGTAGCGGATTATTTAATACGCTAGGATGATCATGTTTTTAATAAAATTGGTATTAGGGAGCATATGAAAGTTAAACACGTTATTGTTTTACATGGCTTGTATATGTCTGGCTTTGTTATGCGCCCACTTTGTTCACGACTTGAAGAGTCGGGTATGACGGTATTAAACATTACCTATAATACGCTCGACCCTCACCGCGATACCATATTTGCACAAATTGATGAGTGTATTTCTAACGAACCTGCAGCGCTTGTATGCCACTCAATGGGAGGGCTGATTGCACGTGCTTACCTAGAGGCAAACTCTCCTGCTAGCCAGAATATTACGAAGGTAATTACACTGGGTACTCCACATAAAGGCAGCCATATAGCGCAAAAAATGAAGCAAAAAGGGTTTGAATCATTTTTAAAAAATAGTGTTGAATTTTTGCTTACTAAAAATGGTAATTGGCCTTTTAAAGCTAAGCTTTATAGTATCGCAGGGGATTTACCTATTGGGCTTATGCCTTTAATAGTCAAAGGTAGCCAGTCAGATGGCACTGTATTACTAGATGAAACCAAACTTAAAGGTATGGCCGAACATAAAGTGTTTCATTTAAGCCATACCAGTATGATTTACTCGCGCCAAGTACTCGATTACATTTTAAAGTGCTTAAACGAGAAAGATTAATCCTCAGCATTGGCTGCTATTTTATAACTAATTAAAAATATCACAGCCAGTATCAGCGGAATGGGCGCCGCAATGTAACCAAAAAAATCTGAGTTCGCAAAGCTTGCTCCTGCTAAATGCGCTACTAGCCCAAGCACAAATGCGATGACTGCAATTCCTACCACTATTAACTCTGCTTTATTTTGTTTCGCTGTTTTTGCATGCATGTTATCTCTCCTAATTATTTCGACAACATTATTATGCGCCGGTAGGGTGGATGATTTTTGACCTACATCAATAAAAAAATAGCTAAGTTATTACCTTGAATAAAGTTTGTTTTAGATCATGATTTATATACTTCTGGGTTTTATTTATTTTTGAGGGGTAGTATTTTTATTAATCAGTCCCATTTCTATTAATAGTCTAAAGTGAGTACAGGTATCAAAAACAGCTAATAGGTTAAAACTATTAACTAGATACATTTAAACGATTTTACTAATTTATCGAAATTAGTAATACTTATCACAAGTTCACAAACAAACGGTTATTCAGGAGCAAGTTATGTCACATGTAAACGCAATTGGTCTAAACAGCGCAAAAAGCGAAGGCATCATAAAGTCACTCAATACATTATTGAGTAGCTACCAGATTCAATACATGAATGCGCGTGGCTTTCACTGGAATATTAAAGGCCGTAACTTTTTTGAACTACACGTTAAGTTTGAAGAAATTTATAACTTGCTACTTCTAAAAGTAGATGAAGTTGCAGAACGTATTTTAACGTTAGATGGCGCACCACTACATGCATTTTCTGATTACCTTGAAGTAAGTAAAATTAAAGAAGCTAAAGGTATTAGTGATGGTGTTACAGCCGTAGAAAACCTACTTGCTGGTTACAGTACATTAATTCACATGCAGCGTGATATTTTAAGCCAAGCTGGTGATGCAGACGATGAAGGTACAGCCTCACTAATGAGCGATTACATTTCAGAGCAAGAGAAACTGGTTTGGATGCTAAAGGCTTACTTAGACTAAACCAGCAAAAAAAAGCCCTCAATGAAGAGGGCCACAAATAGGGATAAATCGTTAAATAATCAAGCGATTCGGTTACTATATTAGCCTCCTCCCAATACTAAACAACGCCCCTGTTACCAGTGGCGTTGTTTTGGGTTTAAGTGGGTGTAATGCTCATATATTGGGATAAACAATGTATAAGCATTACTACTACATTATTTTTCCCCATGAAAAAGCCCCAGCAATACTGAGGCTTTGTGAACGTTACGAATTAAGTAACTATATTAGTGTCGTTATTGTTGGTTAGAATTTACTTCTAAAACCTATGTAGAATGATTGACCAATTGGGTCATACGTACCTGCATCTGTTTCAGTACCAGTACTTGAACCGCTCACACCCGATAAAATGCGTGGTGGCTCTTTATCAAATAAGTTACTCGCACCAGCGTAAAGCTCTGTTGAATCGCTGATATGGTAACTTGCTTGAACATCATGATATGTCACTGAACCAATCCCTACTCCACCTGGAGCAATACCAAAACCACTTAAGAATTGATCATCAAAGTCTGCAGCGCCAATGTAAGTTAAGCTCCAGTTAAAATCAAAGTCGTTAAGTTTATAACCAAAGTTCCAGTTAGCTTTATGCTCTGATGCACCAATTTCTCCAGCAAACTCATCTTTATCAGCGCCTGGAAGTGGGATGCTATAACCATCAATTAGGTAAGTATAAGCAAGGCGAGTTCTAAACGCACCTGGGCCAATATCAGTAGAGTACGTTAGTGTTAAATCAACACCTTCTGTACCTAAACCACCACTGTTAGATACACCACTGTCAATAAACTCTAGTGAACCAGCACTATTATTACCTGATGGCGCACTACGACGAGTTACAAAGTCACAAAAGCTTGTATCGCCACCACCATAACATTGGTCAAGAATAAACTGACGAGGTGTTGATACGATTGCATCTGTAATTTCGATATCAAAGTAATCAAGCGTAATGTCTAGGCCTGATATTAGATTTTCTGGTGTAAATACTAAACCTACTGTCACAGAGTCACCAACTTCTTCTTTTAAATCTTGGTTGCCACGGTTAAAACCACTAATACCTTGTAAGTCAGACTGGTTAAGCGTGAACTCGCCATTTGAAGCGATATTAGTTGTAACACCAACATCTGTACGACAAGCATCACCTGCAGCACCACCGCCACTATTAGTAACACCTAAACATGGATCGTTTAAACCACTTGGGAAAGTTTGTGAAGGTGGAGAAAATAGTTCATCGATATTTGGAGCACGTGTTGAACGTGCACGGGTAGCACGTAAACGTAAGCTATCCATTACTTCCCAGTCTATACCCACGTTCCAACTTTCAGTATTGCCTACTGTTGAGTAGTCAGACAAACGAACTGCTGCATTCATTGTTACAGAATCAAGCACGGGGATGTTTGCTTCTACATAATATTCAGTTACATCAAACGAGCCTTCTGTTGCTGGAATTGCATTACCCGCATTAAGGCCAGCTTGCTGTAGAGCATCAAATTCACTACGTGAGAACTCTTCACGGTATTCAAAACCAGCAGCGATACCTACCGTACCTGCCGGTAAATCAAATAAATCACCTGAAATATTACCACCAATGATTTCTTGCTCAACCGACGTTGAAAGTGAGCTAGGTGCACTTACAAAATCAATAGCACCTTGCGATAGCGAATTGAAACCGTAAATGTCTACCGGCGCACAGTTAAAGCCACGTGCTGTCGCATCGATACAAATAGCCTCATCAGTAATACCATCGCCATCTAAATCTTGGCTATCGATAACAGCCTCTAAACCTTGACGAAAGCTTTGTACGTTAACTAAACCACCAGAAACTTGCTGCTCTTTTGTTTTACCGTATACATAGTAAGTATCGTAGAACCAACCATCTGCTATTTCACCTTGAAAGCCTAGTGCTAAACGGAATGTATCACGCTCAGCTCGTGCTCCACGGTTACCGATATCACTTAAGCGCTTTGCAAAAAAGATATCACGCATACCATCACCGTCGGTGTCGGTTGCTGCGTTATATATATCATCAGGTACAAATGCGTTACGCAATATTTCACCGTTTACATTAAATTCAATTGGTACTTGGCCATTTGCATAGATGTCGTCAGAGGCAAAAGGGAATGGCTCTAATTCAGAAACGGTTGTTGTTGCAGCGTAAGTACCTTCATAAAAAAAGCTATGCTTGTCGCTTAGCTCGTAGCTACCATTTGAGGCAAATAAGTAACGTTCTGTAGGTATCGCTATCGTACGTACGCCACTTCGGTTAAAACCATTTGCAGCTACGCCATCGCCACCGTTAGTACTAAACGAGTTTTGTAGGGTGTTTGCATCATTAAACGTAAATGTTTCATCCCCAGCACTAAAGCGACCCTGTGGCGGAAATGAAGATAAAAATGGGCTTACAGCATCAAATACAGAACCTGGGTTTGCTACTGGATCATCTTCAAAGAAGATACCTGAAAATTGGTCTACTGCCGAGCGGTCACGGTCACGTGAAAAAACAGCACCTTGATCAGAATACCCAAGATGGAACATCGCGTGCCCTTTCCCATCTGAGCTTGATAAGCCCGAGGTAAAGTTGAATTGACGTGATTCATCATCGCCTTCGCTTGATTCACCATATTGGCCTTCGAATTCAATACCTTCAAAATCATCTTTTAGTACAAAGTTAACTACACCAGCAACAGCGTCAGAACCATAAACAGATGAAGCACCACCTGTCATAATTTCAACACGTTCGATGAATTGACTCGGAATAGTATTTAAATCGACAGCAGAGCTACCTGGTACACCTGATACATAACGACGACCATTCACTAAAACCAATGTGCGGTTAGAGCCTAAATTACGTAAATCAACAGTAGCAACACCCGCACTTGCGGTATTAAAGTTTGAGTTAGTACGGCTAATAGCTGGTGTACCAAATGCAGGGTTCTCTAATAATAAGTCTTGAATATTTAACGACCCTGATGCATCGATAGCAGCACTATCTACAACTTGAATAGGAGCCGATGACATTGCCTCAGCTGAACGAATTCGAGATCCTGTAACTTGTACGCGTTCTATTTTAGTTATTTCGTCATCTTCTGCTGCAACACCTTGAAATGAAAAGCTTGCAAGTATCGCGCTGCTTAGCGCAACTGTTAACGACGATTTTTTAAATAATCGCGCGCTACCTTTGTTAGTTAATGTCATATAATTCCCCTGAATTGTTATTTTTGTAACTAAATGGTTACTTCGCGGATTACAGTAAGGGGATTTATTTAAACACTCTACGGGCATTATTTATGAGGCGTAGTCTTTGGTACGAATAGCAGCTTTTATGGGATGAATCAGTACGTCACAATTATTTTATAAATATATTGTACTTTTCATAACAGTTTTTCCGCTAAGCACGGTCTTTATTATTATATACAGCAAGAGATATAAAATAATGATCGCTTCTTTTCATGCATTAACTTTTGTTAGTAACACTAAGTTTGCAACATTTTTAACAAAGCGTGTGCAAGATCACCGACACTTTGAATCTCAATCTTTTCTTCAAACAAATAGGTTAGATCAAATAGACACAGATCAATACAACGTACTGTTTTACGAACTAACCAACCTAGCTGACCCTATGCAAATAGTGCATTTAACTGAGCTTGCTAAAAAGCTGAAGTTAGTCATTATTGCTCAATCGGGACATTTTGCGAGTTTTGCCTTTGAAGTTGGCGCTGTAGATTTTTTAATATTAGATTCAACTGCATCACGTATTGATAAATGCTTTGATAAGCTGATTCACCTTTGCCCGATTGCAAGTGCGGCCGAACGCCAATACCAGCAAAGCACACAAGCTGAAAAGCCATCATCACACATTGTGGTTAAAGATGTAGGTAAGGTAAGGCTAATTGATATAAATGATATTATTTGGATTAATGGCGCGGGCAACTATGTAGAGCTGCATTTTACCCAAGGTAATACGCCGGTACTACATCGCGAAACCATGAAAAATATTGAACAACAACTAGAACCTGAAGGATTTGTTCGCATTCATCGCTCTACGCTGGTAAGAAAACAAGCTATTTGCGAACTGATGCCTACTGACAGTGGCGATTATAGAGTAAGACTGAAAAACGATATGTGTTTAAACCTTTCACGGCGCTATAAAGGGTGTTTAGAGAGTATTATAAGCCCTCTTCAATAGCGGTTTATAATACTCATATTAATTACCAGTTCTGTTTTATATAACTGTCATTTGGGTGCACTAATAAATAGCTTTCGGTATCTTTATAAAAATTAACTTCTACATCGCTATTTTTCCATACTTTTTCAAACATATTTTTAGCTATGATATTAATGTTTATATAATCAACTCGTTGATAGCCACGTTCTTTTACACCGGCAAAATAGGCCTCTAATGAATCGAGGCCATCCAAAGTTAACAGCTCAAACTCTTTTAAATTAACAACCACAAACTTAATCGTATTTTCAGGGTGAGTGCTCAACTCCTGAACAACTCCATTAGTTAACAGCGTAATGCCTTCATTATTAAAGCTCCCTTTCAATTCTAAATACATCTGAGGGGGCTGTGAACAAATTTGAAATTCACCATGTGCACCAAACATATATCGCCTTACATATATCAACTTCTATATATAGGATAATACAATTTTCCGATTTTGCAGTTAATTTAATAAAGCAATAAAAAAGGCCATTTCGAGTGCTTTTTCCTCTAAACTTTTAAAGCGACCTGATGCACCGCCGTGCCCTGCATCCATATCGGTTTTAAATACTAAAATATTACTGTCAGTCTTAAGTTCACGCATTTTTGCAACCCACTTCATAGGCTCCCAATACTGCACTTGTGAGTCATGAAGACCGGTAGTAACGAGTATGTTCGGATAGTTTTGGGCGCGAATATTGTCATACGGCGAGTAAGCTTCAATTACATCATAAAACTGAGGCTCATTTGGATTACCCCATTCATCATATTCATTTGTTGTGAGCGGAATACTTTCATCAAGCATCGTGGTTAATACGTCTAAAAATGGTACATGACAGCCAACACCGCAATATAACTCTGGTGCTTGGTTTACAACCGCCCCCATTAATAAACCACCAGCACTGCCGCCTGAGGCAAACACCTTGCTGCTATCACAATAGCCTTGTGCAACAAGCGCTTTTGTCACATCAATAAAGTCACTAAAGCTATTTTGTTTATGCTCTTTTTTACCTTGCTCGTACCACTCGCGGCCTAGCATTTCAGAGCCTCGAACATGTGCTATTACATAAACAAAACCACGATCGAGCAAGCTCAGCGATGAACTTGAAAAACTTGGATCAATCGTATAGCCATACGCACCATAACCGTATTGAAATAACGGATTTGAGCCATCTTTTTTAAAGCTGTCTTTTCGATAAACAACTGATACGGGTACTTTAACTCCGTCGCGAGCAGTTACCATTAATCGCTCAGACTGATAGTCATCGGCATTAAAACTACCGAGTACTTTTTGCTGTTTAAGTAGTGTTTTTTCGCCGGTTGCTAAATCAACGTCATATAACGAACCTGGTGTTGTTAAGCTTGAGTAATAAATACGCGCAGTGCGAGTGTCTGGCTCTGGGTTCATTGCTATTGCAGCATAATAACAAGGATCGGCAAACTCAAGTGCCATACGATCCCCTTGCCTATTAACAACTACAAATCGAGCTTGCCCTTGTTCGCGTTCACTCAATACTAAAAAGTCATTAAATAACTCGACACCTTCAAGCAGGACATTTTCTCTGTGAGCTGTATGCTCAAACCATTGTGTTTTATCAGCAATCGTTTCGTTTGTTGCCGTCATTAATCTAAAGTTTTTAGCTTGCCAGTTAGTCACAATATAAAATGTGTCACCTAGCTTATCTACGTCAAACTCGTGGCCATCTTCACGCGGCATTAATGCTTTAAATTCGCCAGTGGGATTATTAGCATCAAGCACCCATGTATCGTTGGTCTCTGTCGATGCTAAATCAATAATAATTAAGCTTTCATCGCGGCTTTTACCAAGTCCCATAAAAAAGCTGCTGTCTTGCTCTTCGTAGACCATTACGTCTTGGCTTTGCTCGCTGCCAAGCTCATGCCTAAATACTTGGTATCCTAATAGCGTTTTTAAATCTTTTTTTACATAAAAAGCAGTTTTATTGTCGTTAGCCCAAACAACTTGTCCTTCTGTATTTTCAAGCACATCAGGAAGCATTTCACCGGTCGCTAAGCTTTTAAAGCGAACATTATAAATACGACGACCTTCAGTATCTTCAGAGTAAGCCATAAGCTGCTCGCATGGGCTTAGTGCGACTTCGCCCAGCTCAAAAAACTCAAATCCTTCAGCTAATACATTAACATCGAGTAAAAGCTCTTTATTATCGGCCTTTATGCTCGTACTTCTATAGTGACGCGAGTATTCATCATCACCACGAACTTCTGAGTGATACCAGTATTTCCCGTCTTTAACGGGTACCGAATTATCATCTTTTACAATGCGTGCTTTTAACTCTTCAAAAAGTGTATTTTGTAGTGGCTTCATAGCAGCTAACTGTTCATCGCAGTACGCATTTTCAGCATGTAAATGCGCAAGTACTTGCTCATCCTGGCGATCGTCATCGCGCATCCAATAGTAATTATCGGTACGTATCTTATTATGAGTACTTAATGTATGGGCTTGCTGTTTAGCAATCGGGAAATTAGGTAATAAACTTAAAGAGTAGACAGGACGAGACACAACAAAACCAATTAAAAAAATAATGTGATTTGCAGTTTATCATAAAAATAAAAAAGCCCATCCAATAGTTGGATGGGCTAAAACGGTAAACGCTTCATTACTAAAACCGCTATACCTTTGGGAAGATAATTTAAGCTTTATATTTGCTGCCAAGCCATAGCCCAGCTTCGCCCCACACCAGGTTCGAACATAGACTTATTATCGTCATTCGTGCGGCAAAACTCATTAAATGGCCAAGGCCTGCATTGATATACATGCCCAGTTTTTGGCTGCAATACCTTTGTACCCGCATTATAGTTTTCACAATTTTCAGGGTACACGTAATCATAAGTATCAAGGTTATTAACAACACGCTCATCGCATTTTGCAATACAATGAAAGTCGATGTGTGCTTTACATATGCCACTGCTTTGCAGTGCAAAAATTTCATTATTTCTATAGGCTACAATTAAACCCTGTTCGGTCATTTTACCTGCGCTAACCAGAGGAACATGCACATTAATATGCTCGGCAACTAAACGCGGCCATGCGTGAGGCTCACCTTGCTCAAGCGAGGTGATCTTGTAATCAAATGATAAACTAACCAGCTCTCCTTGCATGTCGTAAAAGGTTACACTCACCACATCACCAATAAATAGTTGGGTATGATGATTTAAGCAACCTATTGTTGACCACTTTCCACAGGCCAACGACGTATGCATAAACACGGCAACACCTTAAGAGTTACAAAATCTTATCCATACACTATGGATACACAAAAAATACACTGAGGGCAAGTGATACATAACAACACGTTATGCAGTAGTCCCGCTACCATAGCTTTTAAAAAGCCTTAGACCGGAAACTTTGCGTCCTAACCTTTCGGCTAGTTTGCCAGCAATGCGGCGATTATAATTCGACCCCGCATAACAATCAAACAAAAGAATGTAACCAAAAACAAAAACCAACCCTTTAAGGTTGGTTTAATGTGTTTTTAACTAAACAAATAAGTTAAAGGCTCTTTCGCCCACGTAAATACCAGCAACACCAATAAAGATATAAATATTAACCACGCAGGCCAAGACGCTTTAGTTACTTTAGCCTCAGAGTCATCCGCTTTTAACTCTTTTGAGCCTGTGATCATCGCCTTAACTAGCGGTTTGCCTTTTATTCTATAAACAATAATAGCTAATACATGCAAGCCAATAGCATAAAGTAAAATGTCAAAATTCAGCTCATGTAGCCAATTGGCAAAATCAATCGTATCGCTAGACAGATATTGAGCAAGCGGCCCGTCAGTTAAAATACCATCACTGCTCATTAAGCCACTTACAAGTTGCGTTATGATCAATATAAAAAACACTATCACCATACAGCTACCGGGTGCTGAATGGCCTAACGATTCGCTTGGTGTTTTTAGCGCCTTTAAAATAGCACGAGGAGAGTGCAGTAACCCACTTAATCTCGCGGTTTTACTACCAATAACACCCCATATTAAACGTGTTACTATAAGTGCTAAAGTAAAAAAACCAGCGACAAAGTGAAGCTCAATCATGCCCTCTTCAATACTAAAATAAAGCACTGCAATACTTACAACCAAAAACCAATGAAAGCATCTAATAAACCCATCCCACACTTTTAACGTCGTCATTGTGCCTATCCTTAAAAAAACAGTATTATTTAATTTGTTAACTACTTTAACATCATAATATTAAGGTATCCTTATGAGCCATTCTACAAGCCGTGAGAGTAAATATCATGCAACCAGTTAAAAAAGCTATTTTAAAAGGCTTTTTAGATATGCTACCACTGTGTTTAGCCGTTGTTCCTTGGGGTATTTTATGCGGCTCTTTAGCGATTCAAAATGGTTTTAGCGCCTTTGAAACCCAAGCAATGTCGTTATTAGTATTTGCAGGCTCTGCACAGCTTGTTGCGATTGAACTTATGGCGGGCAACACACCATTGCTCACAATTTTATTCACAACATTTATTATTAGCTCTCGGCATTTTTTATACGGGTTAGCCGTGCGTCATAAGGTGATTGATCAACCTATGCGTTGGCGCTTACCAGTAAGTTTTGTTTTAACCGACGAGCTGTTTGCGTTTTCTCATCATCGAAGAGCATATAGAACAAAAACACGCTTAATATACGCATTAAGCGCTGGTTTTAGCTTTTATATTGCATGGAATATTTGGACGTTAATTGGCATTGTAGCGGGCACAATGCTGCCCGACCTAACTAATTTAGGGCTCGACTTTGCAATTGCCGCGACGTTTATCGCGTTGGTTATTCCGGGAATCAAAAATTTGGCCTCACTCGTTACGGTAATTGTAGCTGGTGTTAGCGCAACGCTTTTAAAAAGTACAGGATTTGAGTTGTGGCTTGTTTGCTCAGCGCTGCTGGCAATGGCCGCAGGTTACAGCACAGCAAGGCTAACCGCTAAAAAGGAAGCAACGCTATGATGACAACTATTTTACTCATGGCGTGCATTACATTTTTTACGCGTTATTTATTTTTACACCGCGCTTTACCGTTTAAAGTAGGTCCTAAAATGCAGCAATTTTTAAGCTTTAGCGCACCTGCGGTGCTTACAGCAATTTGGGTGCCTATCGTGTTTTTGAATGAAGATGGCATTAACTTAAACTGGCAAAACCCTTATTTAAGCGCAGCAATAGTCGCCATCATTGTTGCCTATAAAACACATAATATTTATTACACAACACTTGCCGGTATGGGGCTATTTTTAATATTAAATTAGAGCACTCTTTGTACTTTATGAAATACTGTACTCAGGTTAAAATACCAATAACAATAATAAAAAAGACGCCAATATGCACAAATTCCATCAATTAAGCGCAACAAGCTTGCAGGGTCAACCTATTAACTTTAGTGATTTTGAAGGTAGGGTTGTGCTTATTGTTAATACCGCAAGTAAATGTGGATTTACCTACCAATACGAGTCGCTTCAAGCTTTGCATAATAAATATGCTAGCCAAGGTTTAGTTATTTTAGGGTTTCCGTGTAATCAATTTGGTCAGCAAGAACCCGGCGACGCTACACAAATAGAGCAAGGGTGTTTAATTAATTTTGGTGTGAGTTTTTTAATGGCGGCCAAAGTAGATGTAAACGGTAAGCATGCTCACCCAGTCTTTCGTTTTTTAAAATCGGCTTTACCTGGTTTTTTAACACGTAAAATAAAGTGGAATTTTACTAAATTTTTAATTGCCGCAGATGGCACGCCAATTAAACGTTATGCACCTTTTACTAAACCAGAAAAGCTAGAACTTACAATTCAAAAAGCTTTGGCACAAACTAAAAATGCGCTTTAAAAAGTAATAAAGAGGCGCAAGGCCTCTTTATTGCCAATACTACTGAAACTTAAACATACGCATAACTGCACATTTAAACTCTCAATATTAATTGGTATTTTATTTATACTAGTGAAATTTAATCGGTGTAATCGCTTAAATCATCTTCGCCTAGATTTTTACGCAAGCGTTTTTGCTCAAGGTAGTCTTCCAACTTCTTTTTAACCTTTTGCTTGTTCTTATCGTGTTGATTACGGCCGAGCATTTCGTACTCGTCTTCAACAAAATCGTCATCTAGCGCATCGTAACTAAATGTCTTACCCACAACCCACTCCATAAAGTGTTTGAGACCAACCAAGGATTTTATTATCGCAATAGTCGGTAAAATTAAAATGTTTAACGTCAAAATGCTGTGCAAATTAACATCAAAATAAAGCCACGTGACTACTGTAAATAGTCTTCATGTCAGTAATGTGAATAAATAGCGCTAAATTTGAATTGAGGAAAGTGAGAGTTTTTTATCGTATCGATAAATAAAATTTATTAATTTTTATTAGTTAGCCAATTTGACTAAAAAATAGTTATTTATTAATTAATTTCATTTACTAAAAAACAAACAAAAACAGTTAAGCATATGTTTTATATTAAAAAATAAAACTGGCATCAAACTTGTTATTAATTAATCGTCATCAACAAAAAGTAGAGAACAAACATGAAAAAATTACTATTAGTTAGCGCATTAATTTGTTCACCAGCCGCTATGGCTCATAACGATAACGATTCTGCAATTTCATTTAGTAATGATGAATGTAACGTCGAATTTAAAAATGATGTGCGCATTAAGCCAAACGAATTGGAAATTTTTACCGCCAACAATAAAACCATGCAGTTTAATACCCATGGTGACTTAACCGTAAATGGCGAACTTGTAGCGCTGAATAGTTCGCAGCGCGACGCGCTAACCAAGTACTCTGATAGCTTACGCACTCAATTACCTGAAGTAGCTAATATAGCGCTTGAGGGTGTTAAAATTGCCGGAGTAGCATTAGAAGAAGTAGGCAATGCATTTAATATTGACGGTCTTGATAATATGTCTGAGCTTATGGATGACATTAAAATCGAAGTAGAAAACACATTTTACCAGCAAGGTACATTTGTGATGGGCCAACAAAGTTTTAATCAATTTGGCGAAAACTTTGAACAACAATTTGAGCAGCAGATAGAAACAGCGGTTGAATCAGCAGTAATGCAATCAATGGGCAGTATTTTAGTTGCTTTAGGTTCTGAGTTACTTGGTTCAGGCGGTGATATGGATGCCTTTGAACAACGTATGGAAAATATGGGTGCACAAATAGAAGAAAAAGTAGAGCTACATGCAAGCGCACTTGAAGAACGTGCCAACTCTTTATGTGGAAACTTTGCTGATATTGCAAAACAAGAAGAGCAATTAGTAATGCAAGTGCCTGAGCTTGAAGGTTACCAGTTATTTAGCTTTAAACAAAATTAGTACAGCAAACGTTATTT
Organism: Pseudoalteromonas sp. SG45-3; assembly: GCF_014164075.1. Lineage (NCBI taxonomy): Bacteria > Pseudomonadati > Pseudomonadota > Gammaproteobacteria > Alteromonadales > Pseudoalteromonadaceae > Pseudoalteromonas > Pseudoalteromonas sp. SG45-3. The sequence continues at coordinate 91,909 of NZ_JACJEN010000014.1, forward strand.
AACATCCCTTTGGCAGCACTTAAGTTTACTTAAATGCTGCTTTTTTGTGTTTCGCAAACTTATACCAACCTGTATAAATCTTTGAGCAATTTAACGAATTAAATTGCACTATAACGTCGTTAAAAATTTTTTATTTAGAACAACTCGATACAAAAACTTTTGCCTAGTTCTAGCGTAATTTTCTTAACGTTAAATAGACCCCATATATAAGCAGATTGGTATTACTTTTTAGCTAATAAAGTAAGCTTACCCAATGTAACTATTGCTTGCTCAATTTGCGCGTTCCATTGCACACCATAACTTAATCTTACGCAGCTTTTATATTTATTAGAGGCCGAAAAAACAAGCCCAGGGGTAATACTAATACCAACCTCAAGCGCAAGTAAAAACAATGTTTGGCTATCGTACTCGCCTCCTAAATCTAGCCACATAACGCAGCCTCCTTTTGGATCGCTTATACGTGTGTTTTTTGGCATAGCTTGTTGTAAGCACCATCGCATACGCTCTTTATTATCGCGCAAGCGTTGCCTAAGTACTTTTAAATTTCGGTCGTACTCACCACTGGCAATAAACTCAGATAACGTCCATTGGTTTATTAACGAAGCAGAGCAACTTAGTGCTCTTTTATATCGCCTTGCTTGCGTTGCAAATTTACCCGCAACTAACCAACCTACACGATAGCTCGGCGCTGCCGTTTTAGAAAAAGATGAGCAACTAATCACTAATCCTTTTTTAGAGTACGCTAAAGCAGGTGTGCCTCGTTTTGCCGTAAAATATAAATCGCCATATACGTCATCTTCAATAAGCACTACGTCATGACTTTCAAGTAGCTCCACCAGCTGCTGTCTGTTTGTATCAGGCATAAAGCTGCCCACAGGGTTACTAATTGCAGTCGAGAATAAACACGCTTTTATATCATGCTCATTTAAAGCGCGTTCCAAATCACTTAACCAAATACCATTATCTGGGCACAGTGGTATTTCGAGCGCTTTAAGCCCTAGGCTTTCTATTAACTCGATAATCCCGTGATAGCAAGGCGTCTCAATGGCAACTACATCGCCTGGCTTTGTCACACACTTAAGTGCAATAGCCATGGCTTCTTGCGCACCATTGGTGATCACAAGCTCGTCCATATTTATGCCAATACCAAAATCTAAATAGCGATGCACCAATTGCTTTTTCAGCGGTACAAACCCATCTGTTGGTCCATAGTTAATAGCTTTACTGCCCGCAATTGTCATTACACGGCGCATGTTTCTGGCGAGTGCTTTATCGGTGGGTGCAGCAGCAATTGGATTAGCGATACCAAAAGGAACTACATTAGCTTGATGAATCGCACTGTATACCTGCTCTATTAAGGCTTGTTTATTTACCACAACAGGTTCGCGACTTAATTTAACTCGCTTAGGTAAATTATGCGCCATGCTAACGACTTTTAAAAAATACCCTGATTTTTCACGTGCCTCTACTAACCCCTGATCTTCAAGTGTTTGATAAGCTTGCTTCACTGTCGGAATACTAATGTTTAAGTTATCTGCCATTTTACGCAGTGATGGAAGTTTTTCGCCAGGAAGTAAAACCTGCTGGGAGCTCATATCTCTGATCAACTGAATAACTTGCTGATATAGAAACTCATGCCCCTGGCTATTTTTTTGTCTTATCATCACGCATCCAAATCTGTATAGGTTACATTTTTACTTTTCTGTATATGGTAAGTATACAGACAGGTCTTAAAATAGCCATTCAATCGGGCTTTGGAGAGTAACCATGAAAAGTGCAGCGCTATACATTACAACCGTTTTAATTTGGGGTTCTACTTGGTTAGCCATCGAATTTCAGCTAGGTGATATTGCGGTAGAGCTATCGTTATTTTATCGCTTTGCTATTGCAGCACTTTTAATGTGGTTATATGTAGCGTACAAAAAACCGGATATGCGCTTTTCATTAATCGATCATGGCTTTTTTGCTTTGTTGGCTATTTGTAATTTTGCCTTAAATTACTTAATGCTTTACTGGGCACAAAATTACTTAACCTCCGCTATGACCTCTATCGCCTTTTCACTATTGCTGGTTATGAACATAGTTAACACTCGACTATTTTTTGGTAAACCTATCTCAAAACGAATTTATACCGGTGCCGCACTCGCTGTATTAGGTATTACGTGTCTGTTTTGGCCACAGTTACAGCAGTTCGACTTAAGTAACGGTGCATTGGTCGGGTTACTACTTGCCCTTGGTGGCACCTTTGTGGCTTCATTGGGCAACATGGTAAGCGTTCGTAATTCTCGTAAGCAAATTGGCGTATTGCAGGGCAATGCATGGGGCATGTTATATAGTGCTATAGGCTTAGCTTTATATGTATTAATGAACGATGTGCAATTTAGTTTAAACGCCCCAACTAGCTACTGGTTATCATTACTTTATTTATCAATATTTGGCACAGTAATCGCTTTTGGTTGTTACTTTGCACTACTAAAAAATATAGGCCCTGAAAAAGCCAGCTACGTTATTGTTTTATTCCCATTAGTGGCAGTAACACTGAGTAGCTTTTTTGAAGGCTTTGAATGGCACGCAAATACCTTTGCAGGGTTTAGCTTAGTGCTATTAGGTAACGCCATTGTGCTTACCCCAACAAAACGAATTAACGCCTTTTTAGCTAATAGAGCAATAGCTAAAAGTGGCTCCGTCCCCAGTTAGACGCGTTATTAACGCAACTAACGCAAAAGCGCCTACTTTACTGTAGGCGCTTTTTTATTGGCATATGAAAAAGTAAGGCCTGTCCATGCACACTAACAACTGCAGGAGTTTTACCTATCAGCTCACCATCTGCTTCAATCAATAGCCCTTCAGTATTTATGGAAGCTGTATTTAAGCGACTATAGGTAAGGTTTTTTATATACTCATGACGCTTAAAAAATAACTTAATAAAGCTTATTGCATTATAAAAAAGCCCACCCGATCGCATTTGATAACACTCAAGCTGACCATCAATTAAATCTGCTTTTGGCGCTATTTTTAGCCCGCCACCAAAGTACTTATGATTAGCAAATACAGTAATTAAATTTTGATACTGCCGAGCATCGTCATTAAACGTACCTTGTAACTGCTGAGCTTGATAATAAAATAGCTCTTTAATGCTCGTCCAACTGTAATCAAAAGATGAAAAATTAGCTTTATCATTAATAGTTTTAATCACATGAGCATCAAATCCTACCCCTGCAATATTAATAAAATAGCGGCTATTAATTTTTCCTATATCAATGGCTGTCGGTGTATTAAATAATGCCTTTCGCCAATCATCTTCTTTGCAATTAAACCCTCTGGAGAAATCGTTACCTGTACCGCAAGGTAATAATGCTAACGAACAGCTGCTCCCTATTAGTGCATTAACCGCCAAGTTCAATGTACCATCGCCACCTAGTGCAACTACTTTGGGAAATTTACTCAGTAACAACCTTATTTGAGCGCAGTCATCGTCAAAGCTTCCCGTTGTAGTAAATATACAATAAGAAAAGCTGCGTTTTTTACAGATATTTTTAAGCCATGCCAATGATTTTTGGCTCTGTTTTTTGATACTTGGTTTAATAATTATAAGTAGTGACAAGCTTTTGTTTCCAGCAATGTATTTTAGAGTGAGATAACAAACGTTTAATTAAATTTTTTTAATCTGAATAAATAATCAAAAAACATTGTATAAAATGCATAAAAATAAATTAAAAAACCAAAAACCCCAACATCAAAGGGGTTAAAACCAACCGTCATATAAATAGCTATGCAAAAACAGTAATGCAACTTACTGAATCGCATATTAATAAAATCAATTCAGATTAGTTTAACTAATCCCTCAGGCTCAATTTTTATCGTTGTATTTTTAATCAAACAACGTGCAAAATGCACGCGATTTCAACAGATACGACCGGAGCAAAATAATGAAACCAATTAATACATTAAATCAAACAGCAGTAGCGCAAGTAGCCGTTAAACCAACTAACCGTAAAGCAAGAATGTTAGCTAAACTTAACACGATTGGTAAAAGACTAGCACTTAGCGGTGCAGCTCAATATAAATAATCACCCAACCATGATTATTTTTCGGTGCAGCGAACACTCAACCACTAAATGAAGTCACTTATTTAGCTCCCATTGTTTGCTGCAACCTATTTATTTTATTAAAAATTGCCTTAATTTCCCCTTATTTACAAAAAAAACCTCATTTACGTATATTTTTTAGGCAAACAGTCATTTTGCTATTTACACAGCGGTATCACCTAAGTATTATTCTGCGTCACGGAGAGATGGCAGAGTGGTCGAATGCACCGGTCTTGAAAACCGGCATGGGTTTATAGCCCATCTAGGGTTCAAATCCCTATCTCTCCACCATATTTTAATTGGTGGCTTTCTTTACTTCCATCAATACAAACGGTTATGCGTTGGAGAGGTGTCCGAGTGGCCGAAGGAGCTCCCCTGCTAAGGGAGTATAGAGTTTGTAGCTCTATCGAGGGTTCGAATCCCTCCCTCTCCACCATACTTAATTTAAACCACTTAATTGTGGTTTTTTTGTGCCCAAAATTTAACACTGATACTAAATTGGGAGGGTGAGAACCCTCGACAGGGTTCGACAAAATGTCTGGAACATTTTAGGCCGCTGCAAGCGTCGCGCAGCGATTGATTACATGGATGTAAGCAAGTCTATCCCTCCCTCTGGACCATACTTAATTTAAACCACTTAATTGTGGTTTTTTGTGCCCAAAATATATAAAAACTAAACAAATTGTGCCTAGTAATAACTTAGGGCATTATTAACACAACTTTAGCCACTTTTAGGTTTAGCTATGATCCGGTTCATATTGCTATCATTTTGCGCGGCAGCACCATTTTTTACCTTGGCACAAAGTACAACAGTGTATAAGTGTGTAATTAAGGGCGTTCCTACTTTTAGCCAAACGCCTTGCGCTAAAGATGCACAAGTTATTACTCTAAAAGATATAAATGTAATTGAAGCATATAAAAGCTCTACGCCCGGTAAAGGTATTACCGATACCTCTGTTGATGACTACTTAGAGGTTCAGCAAATAGAGCGGGAAATAAAGCGCCTTGAGCTATCTATTGAACAAAGCCAAAAAGAATACGCAGCTAAAAAACAACAAATAGATTATATGACCCAAGATAAGGCCAATCGTTTAGGCGCTTCGTCTATTGCTGATGCTATCGCAACTAAAACAAATTCATTAAAACAAGCCTACGACGCATCAATTAGTCAAACGCAGCAAAAAATAGAGTCATTAAAGCAAAGAAAGCAGCAGCTTAGCCAAAACCCTTAAGCGCTCGTTTTACTATAGAAATAAATTGCGCAACGTCTTCTTGAGTATTATAAATATGTGGCGATACTCGTATTCCAAATTTGCGAGCATCTACACTGACTTTCGCTTTATTAAGCTCTGTAAGTACATGGTCTTGCTGCTTGTTAAAAAACAAAATAACAGTCCCGCTGCATTTATCACCACTCATAGGTGATACAACATATTCGCTTAGTTGCTCATGAATAAGCGTAAGCATCGCTAAGTTATGCACCCTTACCTTGTGAGCTGTTAGCTCTGCAAAGTAGGTAATACTATTTGCGGCAATAATATAAGGCGCTACAGAAGGGGTGCCACCCCAAAACTTGAGCGCACTGGCGTTATATTCAAAGTGGTTAATATCGAACTCAAATGGATTTTGATGCGAAAACCAACCCACATCTTTAGGCTCACAATACTCTATTTGATTTTTGTTAACCCATAAATAAGCTGCACCTGGGCCACCACATAACCATTTAACGCTCGAGCCAATCATAAAGTCCGCATCGAGCACGCTTAAATCAAGCGGTATAACACCCGCTGACTGAGCAACATCAACTATTGATAAACTATTGGTAAATTTACTTATAGCTACAATATCGTACACAGGCGCCTGTACACCTGTATTTGAATATACATGACTTATAAAAACTAAATCGATGTCGGCGGTTATATAACGCTGCCAAACACTAATATCAGTTAGGTTTTCGTGCTCAGGTATAAATATGATTTGCGCGCACTTTGGCAACGCTTTTTGCATTGCAAAACCCATACTCGGAAAATCACTTTGCGCCATAAGCACTTTAGAATTTTTTTGCTGTAGCCGTGGATGCGACATAAGCAATTTTGTTAAGCCACTTGATAAATTAACCTGAGGACAAAACTGCGAACTAGGCGCATTAAATAACTTACCAAGCGCGGTAGTAAATTGCTCAACTGCGGGCAGCCATTGTTGCCAAGGTTCTTTATTTGAGCTCTCCCACGGTAAAAAGTAGTGCTGTGCTAAATATTGCTGCGTATTTTTAAGAGGACGCCCTACCGAGTGGTTTAGTAAATAACAGCCATCAGCCATACAAAAATCATTTTTAAGCATGCTATTTAACCCATTCTTTAAGTGTATTTAGATCGTCAAAACGTGTTTTTATATCGTCGCGTTTGGCACTGGCTCGCCTATCTCTTAATTTTTCGAGCGAATCAAGTAATACATGAAGCGGCGGACCACTTGCTGTTACCTTGCTCATATGCTGCTGTTGCATATTTTTTGAAGGCTGAGCAATAAATTTTTCAACCAATTGATTATGATGACCGACTGCGGTGTCGCCATGTAATTTACACACTTGAATAAATAACGTTGCGTGGCTTTTAAACCAATCTGTATTTTTATATGGCTCTGCTTGTAAAAAGTCATCCATAAAGCTTTGCATACGCATGGCTTCTCGCAGGATTTGTTGATCCTCTGGCATCATATATAAAAACTTATCCACCAGCATTTGCGAGTAACTAGGCTCGTTTGCACTACACAGCCCTAACAGCATATCAATCACGTTAATACCTGCAAAGTCACCAGCATTTGCCCCTCTGTAAACCTCTTTACCTACACGGTACGGTTTATAATAAGGGCGAACGCAGTTAAAAAAGCGATCTGTATCGAGCTCAGAATAAAGTGCATTGTTTGACTCAATTACATCTATAAGCGCTTGTTTAGCTACTTTTAATAACTCACCACACAAGGGATGTGAAATACCTAACGGCAATATTTTTAATAATGCATCACTTGCCCGTTTGTAGGCCAAAATGCCTTGAGTGTTATAATCAAGAAACAGCTTTTCATCAGGTAAATTGGTAAATCGTTTATAAATACCGTTAAGTGCTTTGTTATGAGTAGTTAAGTGGGCGGTAGCAAAACGAGGGGTTACGCCAATGGATGCGCCTATATGCATAGCAAGCGCTGAGGCTTCTATTAGCGGTGAAGTGGTTTCTCTGCTTGGCTCAGTAATTTCATGGCGCCTACACGCTGCCATAAATAATCCTACGTTACCGAGTAAGTCAAAAGCGCTATCAAAGCCTTGATCTGTGTTTCCCTCGGCTAATAAATTGCTAATTAATACGTTGCCTTCTTTTTCTAATTGTTGCTTTAAGGCCTCGCCTACCCCTTCTACATTTGCTTTATCGGTTTGCTGCCAATAAAGCTGCTCTAATTCACTATTTAAAGTGACAAACTCAGTTCGTATCCAGTGATCGAAAATAGCGGTATGTGTGTTCATTGTTGTGCTCTATTATTTTTATAGTTAAATGCTAACAGAGTTCAATGAGGGTAAAACGCCAAAAAAATTAGTAAAAACTGCAATACTTAGCAATAATCACTACAAATATAAAAATAATTAATAAAAGCCGACAACTATGTTAGATAAAAAAGATCAGCAATTACTCATTGCACTGCAAAGCCAAGCTCGTATGTCGGTTTCAGACTTGGCCAGTAGTATTAACCTATCGGATACACCTTGCCTAAGACGTATAAAAAAGTTAGAGCAAGAAAACATTATTACCGGCTACCACGCCGCCATAAACCCTAAAGCACTTAACCTTAATGTGTTGGTATATGCGTTTGTGCGATTAAGCCAAAACTCGGTAAGTGCTGCAGAGCAATTTGAGCAACATGTAGAAAAATTACCACATGTATTAGAGTGTTGTGTAATATCAGGGAGCTATGATTATTTATTAAAAATAATTGCACATGATCTTGAGAGCTACGAAACATTTGTAAAACATCAACTAGGTGGCTTAAGTTGTATCGCAAATATAGAATCAACAGTTGTGCTTAAACAATCATTTAGCAAAAAACAGTTACCATTATAAAAATAACCCAAATAACTTACTGTTAGCTATACTGATATTTCAAAACGATAATAATAATTGCTTGGACCTTATGTGAAAAATTTTAACTCTAAAAATCATTCTATTATTTTTTACATCATGTTTGCTTTAGCATATTTTTTAGTGGGTATAGCACTCACTAAACTTGCTTTTAATTCGCAAATAATTCCAATTTGGTTACCTGCTGGTATAGCTTTGGTCGGTTGTTATATTTGGTGGTGGCGCTTTATCCCGCCTTTATTTGTAGCTGCAATTGCATTTAATTTAAATATTTTTGATAGTTCAGCTCATGAGCTAGTCCTGGTCGGTAACTCATTTAACGAGGCTATGTATATCGCCTTTGGTGTGGTTATACAGGCAATGGTGGGCGCTGCTTTACTAAAATTTTGGCTTGGCCACCCACTACGCTTTAAAAAGCGTAAAAATATAATTTACTTTATCCTTGTCATAGCAATATTGGTCAGCTTAATTTCGGCTAACTTTGGCGTATTTGCCTTAAGCCAATTCAACTCGGTTTACAGTGTTGATAATCATTGGAAGAATGTTACTTACTGGTGGCTTGGTGATACATTAGGAGTATTAATTGCGACTCCGCTTTTACTTTCTTTATTACCACAAAAGTCTAATCAACATAATATATCGGCGTTTCCAACAATTGCAGTATGCTCTATTTTATTTTTATCAGTCGCGGTAACAACGCAGTTATACGATCAAGAAAATCGTATAAACACTATTAAAATTGCTGAACGTGAAGTCCATGTTATAGAAAACAGCCTTTATAGATATACAAATCGTAGTATTATTGCAGTGCAGAGCCTAGCAAGTCAGGTACAGTCATCTCCCATGCTAAGCCAGCAAGATTTTTATTCTTATGCTAGCCAGTTACTAACTCAGCACGCATTTATTAACGCCTTATCGTGGAACGCAAAAATACCTCAAGATCAACGCGACGTCTTTGCCCAAGAAATATCAAACATTTATCATTTAGATATTGATGTAGTTGGCGAACCTCTTGAAAGTAGCGATCCCCTTGTGATAGTAAAATACATAGCTCCTTTTAATGGTAATCAAAAAGCTATTGGCTTTAATGTATTTTCAAACCCTGATCGAAAAAGCTCTCTGCTTAACCCCGCTATAAAGTACATGCCAGTAGGAACTAAAATAATTCAGTTAGTGCAAACCAAACAACCTAAACCAGCCTATTTATTATTTGCCCCTGTGTACTCCCAGCATAGTGATGAAAAAACAATTAAAGGCTATGCCACTGGTGTATTTTTAGTGCGTAGTATTATTGAGCAGGCAATTTCTAAAGAACAGTCTGATATGTTTTCGATTGGTATATACGAAGATACAAACACTCCGCCGTTTTATAGTAATTACTCTCAAAATGTTCAGCAAGCTAAAGGCAGCCGCTTAATGTCGTTTGATGTGGACTTTGCAGGGCAAAAATGGATTGTAAAACTAGCCCTTAAAGAAAGCTTTTTAACACAACATAATAGTCAACTAACTTTATTATTACTCATACTTCAAGTTGCCGTATGTTCTTTAATTTTAATGGTTTTACTGCTGTTTAATCAGCAACAAATCGCACTTACACGTCAAGTTGCAGAGCGTACTCACTCACTCGCACAAGCAAAGAAGCAGTCCGATTTAGCTAATCAGGCTAAAAGCCAATTTTTAGCGAATATGAGCCACGAAATACGAACACCATTAAACGCCGTTATTGGTTTTTCTTCACTTGCTAGAGAAAAAGACAATGCAAATACACTCATTGGCTATTTAGATAAAATAAACTCAGCATCTAAAAGCTTATTAAACTTAATTAATGACATTCTTGATATATCAAAAATAGAATCCCAAAAGTTAGTTATTGAATCTATTGCATTCGACTTAGGTGCTTTAATAACACGTATAAACAACATGTTTGAGCAAAGCGCAGTTAACAAAGGTATTAAATGGCAAGTTAATTCAAAGCTACCTGTTGATACCTGGTTTATTGGTGATCCTATGCGAATTGAGCAAATATTACTTAATTTATGTAGCAACGCGATTAAATTTACAAGCCAAGGCAGCGTTACTTTAAACATAGAAACAGAGTTTACCGCCGCCAATAAAGTACAGCTAGTTATAACCGTTAGTGATACCGGCATAGGTATAAAACCAAGCCAACATAAAAAATTATTTAACGCATTTACCCAAGCGGATAGTTCTACCTCAAGGCAGTTTGGTGGTACAGGCCTTGGCTTAACCATAGCGAAAGAGTTAAGCCAATTAATGGGGGCTGATATAACACTTAAAAGTGAAATAAATAAAGGCTCTACTTTTACATTTTCAATGCGATTAGAAACAACAGAACCTAAAAAAGAACATGTTATTACATTTGATAATACTAATATTACTTCGCTAGATATTTTGGTCGCAGAGGATAACCCAGTAAATCAAATGGTTATTAAAGCGATGCTTGGCTCGTTAGGAATTGTGCCGTATATAGTAGAAAATGGCGAACTGGCCGTTGATATAGTTAAAAAGCAGCATTTTGACTTAGTGCTTATGGATTGCCAAATGCCTGTAATGGATGGCTATAGAGCAACGGCACTGATCCGCCAGTTTAAAACTGAACAAGAGCTCCCGATTATTGCTTTAACTGCCGACGTTATGCCAGAGGATAAAGCACATGCACAAGCCGTTGGATTTAACCAGCACCTTGCAAAACCGCTTGAACTCATTAAGCTAACCGAGTGTCTTGTCCAATATGCAGAAGTTAATGAACAATAGTGGTTTAATTTTAAGAATAGTTTTAAGAGTCGCTTTTGGTTTTGTTTTAAGTGTTTTTTCGCATATTGCTGTCGCTCAAAACTGTATCTCGCAGGCGAGCGACTTTAAATTTATAACAAAAAGTAAGCAACAAGGCTTATTACGCTTTGAAAAAGAGCACAACCACCAGCGCTTTAATTACCACGCACTTTTACCATTTAACGATTACTTAGATTTTGCATATAAACATATAAATAAAACCAATCCACGTGCAGATATGCCATGCCCTGTTATTACACAAACGTACCAGCAATTAGTAACACAAGGTACGCGAAAACCTGACCCTACTATTGCAGATATTATTGCCCCTTTTGAGCTTACGCATCCAAACAGCAATAAAGTTGCACTACTAATTCACGGGCTAACTGACTCACCCTTTACGTATCACGATTTAGCACAAGTGTATTATCAACAAGGCTATACTGTGCGTACTATTTTATTACCAGGACATGGTAGCGCCGCAAGTGCATTACTCAATGTAGAGGTTAGCCAATGGCAACAGGCAATAAAATACGGTATTAAACGCTCGGTGCAAGACTTTGATGAGGTGATACTCGCAGGTTACTCTACCGGTGCAGCGTTACTTATTGATTACGCAACCAAGCACACTGTTTCACCCAAAATTAAAGCGCTTATGCTTTATTCGCCAGGCTCCGAGCCACATAATAAGTACGGCTGGATAGCAAAGTGGATTGATGCCATACCCTTTGTTAATTGGATAGATAAAGACGCCGATGTAGACTTTGCTAAGTATGAATCATTTCCTTTAAATGCAGCTGCCGCGTCGTACGATGCAATGTCACTTGCAAGCGTAAGTAGCTTAAACAAACGCTCTGCACTTAAATTACCTATTTTTAGTGTACTTAGCGATATTGATACCACGATAGATACGCGTGCCACGCTAAAATTATTAAGTGCGTTACACAAAGATAATTCAGTAAAATATAAGCCGCTCGATACTTTAGTACTTTATGGAAGCACTGATATTTTACCGCTAGACTTTGCTAGTGACTACACAGTAAATAACCCGCAATGCACATCGCCTCAGTGTAAAAAAATTCATGGTATGTCGCATATTGCTATTGTTAACTCACCGCAAAATCCACATTATGGAATTAACGCAACCTATCGTAATTGTGGCAGCTTTATTAACGACGAGTCCCTGTATAAAACATGTAAAACAACAAAAAATCCACAACTAGGAGAGCGTACAAGCGCCAACTTAAAACACTATCCGGCTTTACAACGCTTAACTTATAATCCTCATTTTACCGAGCTTAAAAAGCAAATTAGTACGTTTATTAAAAACGTAGAACAGCTTAGAACAACTACAAGGTAAGTAGTCATGGGAACGTTTTCGCACCAATGGTTTAGCAGTATTAATGAGATTGATCAGGCGCAGTGGCAACGTTTATTTGGTGATGAACCATTTACTCAACATGCTTTTTTATATGCCCTTGAGCAAAGCCAATGCGTAACACAAAAAAGCGGTTGGCAGCCCCATCACCTCGCTATTTTTGAAGATGATACGCTCATTGCGCTTGCACCTGGGTATTTAAAAAGTCATTCATACGGCGAGTACGTATTTGACTGGGCATGGGCTGAGGCATACGAAAAACACGGTTTAGAATATTATCCCAAGTGGCTATCTGGCATTCCCTTTAGCCCTATTGAAGGCAAGCGTATTGCTATCGAGCACGCTAACCCAAATGCGGTGTATCAGTACATTACAGAGCAACTTAATATACACAGTGCTGAGCAAAGGTGGTCGGGGTGGCATGTTAATTTTTGCGACCAAGCCCAAGCAACATCATTAACTGAGCAACATGCCATGCTAAGAGTGGGTGTGCAATTTCAGTGGTTTAATAAAGGTTTTGAAACCTTTGACGATTTTTTGCAAATACTTAACTCACGAAAACGTAAGTCACTTAAAAAAGAGCGAGCTAAAATAGCGCAACAAAATATTGATATTGAATGGCTGCAAGGAACGCAAATTACGCCCGAGATAATGCAATTGTTTTGTGAGTTTTATCAGCGTACCTACTTAAAGCGATCTGGTCATTTGGGCTATTTAAATATGGAGTTTTTTACGCTTTTACATGCATTAATGGCTAATAACCTCGTTATTATGCTGGCCAAAAAAGACGACAACGTGATTGCTGCAACACTTAGTTTAGTAGGTGAGAATACACTTTATGGGCGCTACTGGGGAGCAAGTGAAGAAGTAGATTCGCTTCACTTTGAGCTGTGCTATTACCAAGGTATTGAGTTTGCAATAAAGCATAAACTCAGCTGCTTTCATTCGGGAGCACAAGGTGAGCACAAAATAGCACGCGGATTTGAACCCGTACTTACCTACTCTGCTCACCATATTGTTGATGGCGATTTCAGTAATGCAATAAGCGACTACTTAAAGCGTGAACGCGGCCATATTGATATATATAAAGAGCAATGTAGCTCATTACTGCCGTTTAAAAACGAGTAACTGATTATTTGCAGGCATGGCAGTATCGCTAATAAGCGTAAGCCCTGCTTGCTTAGCTAGTTGTTCAACTGCTTCAAAATCTCTTATTCCACTTAACGGATCGCGCTCTGTTAAAAAGGCACTAAAGTCATCATTACTTGGGCTGGTAAATTCACCTTGGTACTTAAATGGTCCGTAAATACACAACATACCGTCGCTATTTAAGTGACGTTTAACACCGTCAAAAAAACGTTCAACTAATTGCCAACTTACAATATGAAATGTGTTTGCAGTATAAATAGCGTCAACCTTATCTACAGGCCATTCATTATTTAAATCAAGCTCAAGTGGTGCATGTAAATTAGTTAAATTAGCTTCGCGGTGCCATAAATTAATCCCTTCGTGGTTTATAGCGCGATCACTTGTATGCCATTGTAAATGCGGTAATTGCTCTGCAAAAAACACACTATGTTGGCCGGTTCCTGATCCGACTTCGAGGACTGTTTTAGTATTTTTTAATACGTCCTTTAATTGCTCTAAAATAGGGGTTTTATTGTTTTCACAGGCTTGTGAAAATGGCTTTGTCATTACTGTGCACCAAAATTGTAGATTAATGCACAACAGTAAAGCAAATTTAGCTTATTTTGTCGTGATGAAAAAAAGGTAATTTTTAAATACTATAACTATCATATGGTTGAGCTGGCTCATTATGGTTGGTACGTAATATGCTTTTATATTGTTAACCCACTAAAGGGTTTAACTTATATTAAATTTCAAAGGATAAAATTATGCATATACCCCCTTATACCGCTGTAGACGCGGCCATTGCTATAACCGAAAAAACCACCGACGATCATAGTTACGCCGTTGATATGAGAGCTACAGTAATCGATTTACTTTCGCACCCTAAACACAATCAACAGGCGATGACCAAACATGAAACAGATCAGATATTTATTCTTGGCTACAATTAAAACTCAAATTAGTATCGCAAATAATTTTTATAATAACTGTTTACACTGAAACCGATTAAATGTAATGATAACCATTATCGTTAACTTGAGTCGGTTTTTTTATGTCTTCAAATTATGCCCAGCATCGTTACCATCAAGAACTCTCTTGCCATTGCTTAAGACCAGGCCTACATGCACCCATGCTCGTTGCCGATTACATAGAAACCGCCCTTAACGTCGCCAAAAAATTTGAGCAACAACGTAATCCCTTGCTTCAAGAGTTTTACCTTCGACGCACACACCATGAAATTATGAACAAAATGTGCGACCCTCTTATACATAATGCTATTCGTAAACAATGTTTAGAGCAGTTATACAAACCTTTATTAGCACTAAAACGGTTTTATAAAGTGCATAACAATACTGCACAATTTTTAATACTTGAGCGTGAAGCTCGTATTCTTAGTCACGAATTCAACCCTTTTTAAGGAGCACACTTATGAGCAACTTTAGAACAGAATCAGACAGCATGGGCGAGCTACAAGTACCTACTGATGCGCTCTATCAGGCGCAAACACAACGAGCAGTTAATAACTTTGCCATTAGTGGCTTATCTATGCCAAAGCAATTTATCACTGCACTGGCTTATATAAAACAAGCTGCTGCGCAAAGTAACTGCGAGCTTGGCCATTTAAGTAAAGACAAAGCAAATGCTATTGAGCAAGCTTGTCAAAGTATTATTGATGGCGAGCATGTTGAGCATTTCCCCGTTGATATTTTTCAAACCGGTTCGGGCACAAGCTCAAATATGAATGCCAACGAAGTTATTGCAACGCTTGCTAGCCGATTAGGCAGTGAAAGCATTCACCCTAATGATGATGTAAACATGGGGCAAAGTTCTAACGATGTAGTCCCTACTGCTATCGCACTCAGTAGCGCAATAAATGTAGTGTATGAATTACTTCCTTCGCTTGAAAACTTATCGCAAAGCCTAGAAAAGAAAAAAGCTGAAGTAGGCCATATAGTTAAAACGGGCCGTACGCATTTAATGGATGCAATGCCTGTTACATTTGATCAAACACTAAGTGCATGGCAGTCACAAGTTAACCATGCCGCAGCAGGAATTAGACATAGCTTAGAGCGTGTATGCGAACTGGCACAAGGCGGTACAGCTGTTGGAACAGGAATAAATGCAGACCCTAAGTTTGCAGCCAAATTTGCAGAAAACCTGAGTGCCAATGTAGGCATTAGATTTACGCCTAGTAGTAACTTTTTTTATAACATCGGCTCACAAGACGCCATAGTAGCGCTTTCGGGGCAATTAAAAGTACTCGCTGTAGCACAAATGAAAATAGCGAACGACCTACGCTGGATGAACTCAGGACCACTTGCGGGCTTAGGCGAAATAGAGCTAGAAGCACTTCAACCGGGCTCGTCTATTATGCCTGGCAAGGTAAATCCGGTAATACCAGAAGCCGCAGCCATGGTAAGCGCACAAGTAATCGGTAACGACGCGACCATTACAGTAGCAGGCCAAGCGGGTAATTTTGAGCTAAACGTTATGCTGCCAGTCATTGCGTATAATATTTTGCAAAGCATAGAATTACTTGCCAATAGCGCACAAGCATTGGGCGATAAAGCCATTGCCAGCTTTAAAGTAAATAAGCCTAATATAGATAAAGCACTCGCTAAAAATCCAATTTTAGTGACTGCGCTCAATCCGGTGATCGGTTATGAAAAAGCAGCAAAAATAGCAAAGCAGGCTTATAAGGAAGCCCGCCCTATTATTGATGTAGCCGAACAAGAAACCGATTTACCACGCAGTGAACTCGAAAAGCTACTTAATCCCACCAAACTAACGCAGGGTGGACTTTAATAAACGATATTTTTCACGGCTTTAATTACTTGATAATATAGTTTTTATTGCCGTAAAAAATGCACCGTGTATGATAGTGATGAATATTTCATCACTATCAAGGTTTGTTATGCGTACCCCATTGTTAGCCATACTTTTACCACTTTGTTTAACTGCATGCTTAGATAAAACGCCAACTGAAACGCAGCAAGTAACAATAACCTCAGAAGCTGAAGCACCAAAGCAAGAGCTACAAAAGCTAAAAGAAAACACTCAATTACAAGAAAATACTAAAAAGAACGTAGTTGCTGAAAAAATACCAAAAGCTGATTTAAAAAACGTTTCAATAGACGATATAAAAACAGCTAAAGCCGAATTAAATACGCTAATTACAGATAAGCAATGTGATACCAGCACTCAATGCAGAATAAGTGCAGTAGGCAGTCGCGCGTGTGGCGGGCCAAGTAGCTTTGTTGTGTATTCAACAAAATCAGCGTCTGAAAAACAAGTAGCAGCCCTTAGCGACAAAATTACTAAGCTTGAAAGTAGTTATAATTCACAAAAAGGGATGATGAGCATTTGTCAGCATTTAACAACGCCAAGCACGCAGTGTGTTGAAAATAAATGTGTTAAACTTGAAGGTTCAGCGGTAAGTGCATTTTAAGGATAACGTTATGAGTTGTTTACCATCGGCAATTAAACTATCAATTTTAAGCATTGCTAGCAGCATTTTACTACTAAGTGGTTGTGCTAGTACTGTGACGTCAAATGAGCAAAGTAAAAACTTATCTGACTTAAACTATGATCTGAATAACATGGTGAGTAATAACAGCTGCACTGCAAGCTTTCAGTGCAAAGTACTTGAAGTGGGCGCCCGCGCATGCGGCGGACCGAGTAAGTATGCTGTTTATTCAACGCTGAACACATCTCAAGAAGAAGCAGAACAGCTTGCTCAACAAATAACAAAACAAGAAAAAATACAAAATAAAGCACAAGGCTTAACCGATTGTTCACCAGTACTTGAAGTGCAATCGCTGTGTATTAATCACCAATGCCAGTCGTTTGATATAAAATAAAAACGGTCGCGTATAAGCTAATTTCAGCGTTAACCTAAATACGGAATTAACGCTGAAATTACAACAACCAGCACTACGCAAATACCCGCTTTTATAATGTACTTCATGGGCATTGTTTTAAGCACCCAATATGCATAAATAAAGCGTACAAAATAACTCGCCGCAGTACCAAACAACGCAAAAATAAGTAGATAAGCAATTAGAGTAATATTCATAATAATCTAGTGCAACTACTTAGTTTTTTTAGTGTGAGCAATTAGTAAGTCAGCTACTTGTTGTTTTACGGCTCGCTTATCATCACTTGGGACATCAAAGCGACTGGCTAGTTGCGCAATCTCATCATCATTTAAATTAAACGATAAACGTTGACGCGTTTTTTTAGACTTTACATCTAAGCCAAGTATTTTACGGATCATATCTGACGGCGTTAACTCTTGGTCAATAGCTTGCTTTTTTATCAGCTTTTGAACTTCACTGCTTAGATCAAATGCCATTTGTGTGGCACGTACAGCTTGTTCCTGACGCAACCACTTGTCTTTAGCATCACTCACTTAGCATCTCCGGGAAACAAGTCTACAATATCAGACATTGGACGCATGAGCGTTAGCGATACTTCGGTTTCGCCGCCATCCCAAATTTCGATATTTAAACCAAAGCCTTCATTATCTGATGCTAAACAAATCATTTCGCATGGTTCACCACCTTCTTGCTCATAGCGAGGCAATGTTTGGTTGCGGTAATCTTTATTATGGAAATAACACACATAAGGCGACTCGCTTTGTTGATAACTTTTAGCTAAAAACTGCATAAAGCGCTCTGGTGTATTTTGCACTGTAATGTGGGTTAACGACTCTTCATCAAAAATACGCGCAAACTCATCAAGGCCAAATATCTCTTCAACTTCGTTGCGCTGAATTTTAATAGAAAAGTTAGCCCACTCTTCGCCGTCATCTTGCTCAATTTGTAAAAATACAACTTGGCCGCTATTTGTCTCAAGTACAAATTCAGTATCGCTGCTGTGCTGATATTGGTAAGTCTGAATATCAGTAACACGTAGCGTTTCACCTTTTAACCATGCCGGATAAGCAAATGAGTCGATAACGCTAAACATGTCGCCTTTTTTTAGCTCGCTCGGATGATTAAGCTGACGCTCTGGCTCTTTTTTAGATTTGAAAAAATTAAACATAGGAAGGCTGCCTTCTAAGCAAAAAAGGTAACTGAGCAAAACTCGGTTACCTTTTTAAAGTATAAACGTAATGGTTAGCTATTTTGCTTCGCTTTGATGCGAGCTAAAATATCAGCACTTTTTGGACTTGTGTCGCCAATGCCTGCTTCAGCCATTTTTGCTTTTAAGTCATCGCCATTTACGTCTGACTCAAGTTGCTTTGCAGCACCTAGCTGGTCGCTACGATCTTGTTGACGCTGTTTAATGCGTTCAAGCGATTGACGAGCCGATGTCATAGACGAGCTGTTTGTATTAAGCGTGCTGTTAACAGCCATTGTTGCTTGCTGTACGCTTTCAGTGGTTTTAACCATTGTAAGCTGGCGCTGATTCTCTTTAATTGATTTTTCAGCATCTTTAACTTGCTGCTTAAGCGCAACAATATGGTTACTAAAACCAGATAATACTTGCTCGTTTTCGGCTTTTTCTGCTTCAAAGTCACCAATTTTTTCTGCAATTTCTAATGCTAACGCTTCGTTGCCCTTTTCAAGAGCTTGGCCTGCATACGCTTCATGTTCAGCGATTGATGCATCTACAGCGCTAATTTTACGCTTAGTCTGCATTTCTTTAGCCATTACTTCTGTAAGGCTTTTTTTTGCGCGGTGAAGTGCATTTTGCGCGTCTGCAATTTCTTGCTCAAAAATACGGATGCCATTTTTGTCTACAATTGCTTCGCCTGCTTCACGAGCGCCGCCACGTACTGCTGTAAATAATTTTTTTAAAATACTCATAATCTTAACTCCACTAACTGGCTATTAATCGTTTAAATACAAGGTCACGGCTTCTAGTGCATCGATAGCGTTATCGGCTAAAGTCACTAGTTCGTGGGTAACGTCATCTAATGATGAATTTACCGACAGTGCACCAAAAATCGCGTATTTGTTATCGATTTTAGCAAATGCACTCAGTGGAATTGGCACGTTTAAACGTAGTAATGTTTCGTTTAACTCGTTGCGTAATTCACTCTTAACTTCATCTTCGTCAAACAAGTAGCTAATACATAACAACTGCTCTTGCGTTTGTGTAACAAAAATTGGAAGTTCATCATTTCCATCAACAATGACTTGTAAAACATCTTGCTCGCCTGGGTTGGCAATCAAGAAAGACTCAAAGTTAGCGCCTTCAGTTTCAAAAGAAGCTAATTTTATTGAAAGTTCATTTAATTCCATGTCTCTGCCTTTTGTCGTTTGACATATTATGTCTGAGTTAAGATTCTCATGGTAGACATATTATGTCAACCATGTTTTGTTAGTTTTTATACAATTCGCTTTCTATTTGCCATGCAGTTCGGTAGTAATCATACAGCTGACCAGATCCTAACCTATTGACCTCAATACTTTTAACTTGTTCAAAGTAGTGGTTAGGAAATACAAAGCTTGCCAATAAATATTCTTTACTAATCCACCTTGATGGCACAGGCATAGCCGTCGCATCATTAATACGGCCACTGGCCGACTGACCCATTTTAGTGGCTATAGTCCAGCCCCACTGCCCAAACGAAGGTATGTTTTGCTGATACTGCTCAACATACTCAAACCCTGCGGCTTTGACTGTTTTAGCAATGCTTAAAAACGCTTTTTTAGCGTGGTAAGGTGAAGTTGATTGAACCGCCATTGCGCCATCGGGTGCTAATAACTGACGTACGTGATTATAAAAGTAGTCACTGTACATTTTATTTAGATCAGGGTGATTTGGGTCCGGTAAATCAATTAAGATAGTGTCGAACTGCTTAGATTGATCAAGTAGCTTTTCTACTTCTAAAAATGCATCACCCACAATTATGTTGGCTCGCGAGTCTTGCATCGATTTATTGTTTAGCTGTAGTAATCGCTTATTGATGTGCTCTGGCGGGGTAAAGTCACCGTCTTTATGACCAAATAAATTGAGAAGCTGCGCGTCTAAATCTATTAGCGTTACTTCACTCACAGGCCATTTTAAAACATCTCTAAGCGCTAACCCGTCACCACCACCAATTATTAATACACGGTCGTGTCTGTTAGAGGCAAGCATTGCAGGGTAAACCAGCATTGAATGATATATTTGTTCATCAATACTTGAGAACTGCAAACGCCCATTTAAATATAAATCGGTGATTGGCTGAGGTTGGTTTTTGCTTAACCTTTCGGTTAAAACTACGTGCTGGTATTTGGTTGCTTGCGAATAAATTACTTTATCTTTGTATAAAACATTACTTAGATTGTTCATCCAGCTACTGCCAAATACTAAAATAAAGCCAAACAATGCCAGCAGTACTATATGGCAAACTAAAAGTGCCTTAGCAAAGCGTACATGGGCATGGTAACGCCATAAAAAAGCGAGTCCTGCGATGATATTAAATAACGCCGTCCACGCCGCAGCTTGCATTATAGGCATTGAGAGCATGATACTTACCCAAATGGCGGCACCAATACCAGCACCGATATAGTCGGCACCATAAATAGTCCCTGCGTTGTTTTCTAAAAAACGGCCATAAACGTGCTGACGAATGCGCGCTATAAGCGGTATTTCCATACCAATAAATAAGCCCAGTATTAAACCAAAAACATAAGGTAGAAAACGTGACCACTCTTGTAGCTTTTGAAATACGTAACCATTAAGTACAACATCTGGGGGTAAATTAAAAACGCTCGAAAATAAATGAGGAAGAGAATAACTTACAGCTATTACACCCGCTATAGCTAAAATGCAGCCCATGCCAACCAAAGCAATAATGCTTTCTAGCCAAGCAAAAGCGGTAAATGCATCTTTAAACCAACGCGCTAAAAAAGCGCCTAAGCCCATTGCTACAATCATAGTACCGATCATGGCGTAAATAGCGCTTTCTACTGAGCCAAGTACACGGCCCGCATAATGAGACAGTAAGTATTCATAAATAAGGCCGCACCCAGCAAGCACGGCCATAACAGTAATTAGTAATATATCGTGCCCAAGTAAGCGAGACTTACTTGGGGGAGTGTTGGTTGATGACACTGATTATGCGCCTAGTAAGGTTGCCATAGTGATACCTACAGCAAATGATACTGCTGCAGAAATAGCTGCTACACCTACATTTTTTTGACGATTAACTTCATCGGAAATATCGCAACCAGATAAAATTATTTTAATTGTCACTAAGTGCAAAATAATAAATGCGACAAGGCTCACAACAGCGCTAATAGCCCAGTATAGTAAACTCGCATTAATGTTATCAGCAGCGTATGGCGCAACACCCGTTGCAGCTGTAATAGCTAATGCACTACCTATTAAAAATCCAGCGTAACGAATACCCACAGCTAAGTTACCATCAACAATTGCTTGTTGTAGGCAGTCGCCACTTTTGTTTGTACGCTTAAATAACTGCACTCGGTACTGGCTAACAAGTAGTAATACAACACTACCTATAATAAAGGCAGCAATTACAATTGGAAGACCATGCCAGCCATCAGTAGCCACCCATAAAAGTGCTGAGCGAATAACTATTGCAACGCTAACAACATGACCAAAATCAATTATTGAAGCTGTAACGTTACCTTTAACTATTTCGTCGTGCAGGCTTACTTTACGAAGCGCTACTTTATCTTGAAAAAAGTGACCCAACTTAATAAGTACAATTGCTAATGCGCCGTAAGCTAACATTTGCAGTGCTTCTTGTTGCAATGTTGCAGCAAAAGCACCACTACTTACACCTGTTAATACAATCGCCAGTGCCACTAAACCAGCGGCAAAGCTAATACCAAAAGCAAAGTTATCACGCTCTGTTATTTCATCATTTGCGTGTAAGTTTGAAACCCAACCTTTTATATATTTAAGGCTTACAAATAATAAAACAATAATTGCAAAATCAATCGCCAATGCTTGTAGCGACCACATAGTTATTCCATTAAATTCATACATATTATTCTAACTCCAACTTTATTCTTTTACTTACCACGGCTCACGCCACGAGAGGTTCTGCTACCGCTATCACGCACCGATCCTGAGCTATTGCTATAACTGCTCGAACGAGAATAACTACTGCGGCTTTTTGGTGGCGTATAACTACTACGGCTTAAACCGGATGCACCTGTTTTTTTACTCGCATAAGGGCTTGTAAACTGCTTACCTTGGCGTTGGTATGTTTGGCGCGTGCGTGTTTCTAGCGCGCTTTGGGTTTTAATTTGTTTAGGGCTTGAATAACGCGAACGGCCATAGTCATTGTAATAACTATACTTTCGGCGTTTGCTCCAACTTCCATATTCAACACGGTCAAATACATCGCCTAAAATACGGTACATGCCGTACCATTGCCAAAAGCTAATACCATTACTATTTGTTTGCCAGTTACCATAGTTAGGGTTACCTACCATTTGGTTACCAACACCCTCACCTTCAGCTTGCTTACTAATTGCGCCTACACGCGCTAAAGTGCCTTTGGACATATCAGCTAGCATATTAATAGGATCGGTTAACGCATCAGAAAATAGCGTAGGTTTAGACGCATCACGCAACAAATCAATGCTATGCAACGTATCTTCGTAAGGAGGAATTAAGTAAGTTCCTTTAATATCTTTAAGTCGCTGTGTTAAACCACTATAAAGTGCACCTTGGCGCGTTGCATCAAGGGTAATTACATCAACAACTTTTGTAAGCTCTGGCTGTTGTTTTTTAAGGAGCTCGCCATATTCTTTAAGTAATACAGCATTGCGCACATTCCCATTATCAAGCGCAGTACCAAGCTGTGACAGCTCTGTATCTGCTTTTTTAATAGACTCTTGAATTGTTTGTTGCAGCTGCTCTTCTTTAGATTGACAACCCATAAGCACTGCGAACAAACAAAACAGGCTTATAAGTTTCCAAGCTTTAATATTCGACATTCATGTCACCTGATTTACTAAATTAACTTAGGTAGTTTTACACAGGTCACTTATTAAACCAAGAATGAAATTGCAACAAAGTAAGTCAGTACAAAATTAAATAAACAGCTATATTTAGTATATGAATTTAAAAGCATTCTCAATGTTAAGCTTTTAGTGCTACAAAGGGCGTAGTAAGTAACTTTTTTGTAATTATGGATTGCCTGATTACACAATAATAACTAAAACATAATTAAATGATGGTTAAGGGTTAGATTTGATGCTTCATAGTATTCGATATAAATTTATTATAATAACAACGGTTTTAATTATATTTAGCGCAAATTTAGTTTTTTTCCTCGCAATTAATGAACACGAAGATTTATATCGCCAATCTGTTAAACAAAACTTAGATGCAATGTCTTCAAATATTTCCGATAGCTTATTACGTGTTATGTCTGAGCAAGTTGATTTGTTCTCTATAACCACCGAATTGCTCGGTTTTGATCGATATGAACACATTAAGTTTGTTAATGTATTTGACGCTGACTGGCAATTAATCCAATCGTATGTCCACCCTAACTATTTAGAGCTTGAGAGCTTTAAGCCTGAACTTATAAGTATTCAACCAAAAAATTTACCTTATGCGGTTACAATAACCAATGAAGGACTAGTGGCCTTAAAGGCAATTGGGGAGGAGCAGTTTCCTATTGGATATTTGCTCATTGTGCAAGACTTTAAAAAGCCACTGAATGAAAGTAAAATTAGCCTTTTTTATAGTGCAGCTCCATTTGTTGTTTTAATTATTGCACTCACCATTATTATTTCATTTTGGATATATCAGCGTTTATTAAGCCCACTTTTAGCGCTCTCGAAGTTCACACAGAAAGTTGAAAAATCAACAAATTATAAGCTTCAATACCAAGTCACTGGTCATGATGAAGTATCTCAACTTGGTAACGACATTAATGCATTACTACAAACAATTGACTCCCAAGTTCAAACCAATCATAAACATACCGCACAACTTTTAGTACAAACGCATTCAATGGAGCACCTCGCCAACTACGATATATTAACAGGTTTACCTAATCGCATGTTTTTTATGGACCTACTCAAACTCGAGCTGGCTAGTAGTAAAAGTAACGATCAAGACGTTGCGATTATGTTCTTTGATGTTGATAGTTTTAAAGGCGTTAACGACACCCTAGGCCATGAAACCGGAGATATGCTTTTACAAGCTGTGGCTAAAAAAGTGAAAAGTTATCTGCGTAGTAACGACATAATTGCACGCTTAGGCGGTGATGAGTTTTTAATTATGCTACCTAATATCACTGAGCAATCTATTGTTATAGATATTGCCGAAAGTATCATTGAGGGTATGAAAGAGCCATTCACTATAAATGAGTGGGACGTACCAGCGGGTATTAGTATTGGTATTGCAAGTGCCAAAGAAGCTGAATTTGATATAAATACATTTATCAGTAATGCCGATATTGCAATGTACACATCAAAAGAAAAAGGCAAAGGCGCATATACAATATTCCACTATAAAATGCTTGAAGATAACAAACGAAAAGCGCAAGTCGCTAACTTAATATCTCACGCAATAGCGCAAAATGAATTTGAGTTATTTTATCAGCTTAAAATGTCGAATACAGGCGAAGCTCAAGGCTTAGAAGCCTTAATAAGATGGCAAAGCAAAGAGCTAGGCTTTGTTTCTCCTAGTGAGTTTATACCTATAGCGGAACAAGCAGGTAAAATAAAAGCGATTACTCAATGGGTGATCACACAAGTATTTAAAGATATGCAAATGCTAAAACAACTTATGGGGAATAATGTACTCGTCTCCATGAATCTTTCAAGCCATGACTTAAAAGATCATAACTTCATTCATACTGTAAAAAGTAAACTACTTGAACATAGCGTCGATATTTCAAATATTCAGTTTGAAATAACAGAATCAAGCTATTTAGAAAATTTTGAAAACGCGAATCAATTTTTTAATCAAGTTAAAGTTATGGGAGGCTCAATTGCATTAGATGACTTTGGCACAGGTTACTCTTCATTGAGTTACCTTACTAAAATTGAAATTGATACATTAAAAATAGATCGAATGTTTGTAAATCAATATGCAAGCTCAGCAAAAGACACTGCAGTATTACAAGCAATACTCGATTTAGGCCAACGCCTTGGTTTAAAAATATGTAGCGAAGGAATTGAAACAACCGACCAAGCTAACTACCTAGTATCAAATGGTAGTGATGAAATGCAGGGCTATTACTTTGCAAAACCAGTGTGCATTGCACAACTACCACACGCAATTGAACGAGCGAAAATATTATTTAAAGAACTAACAATAACTTCAAAATAACTCAGTGCAATTGATTTTTTACTAAGCAAACGGCTTACTTTTAATTTAGTGCAATTATGGTGAGCTCTTTAGGTATAGTAATTCCTGCTGGAAGGTAAGCTACTGAGTCTTCAACGGTTAGTAAGTACTCTATAACCTCTTCTGTAGACTCAAATTCAACAGGGGGCTTGCTGCGCCCCGTGAATCGCATTTGGGCCCAATAAGCTTGTATTCTAGACTCAGTAAGACCTACCATCCTAGTGTTAAAATTTATTCTAAGCGGGTTGCCGACAAATAGGTTAACTGCTTTAAATTGTCTGCTCATAGCTCCGCCCATATAAATATGGCGAATTTGTTGCTTACTAAAAGATAAGTTTTTATCTGTGGTATTTACTACAATAATGACGTTCGAGGGGTTTGTATTTTCTGCATAAACTGAAATGCTAAAACCAAATAGGCTACTAGCGACTACAAAGAGCATCATTATTTTTTTAATGTTATTAATAGGTTTAAAAAATATCATTAAAACACCCAATCCAAACCAATAAGATAAAGATTAGTTTTTTTATCAAAATCAGAGTCATCAGGAGTAACGAAAAACGAGTCTTTTACATCGTCACCTTCTAGGGTTGAAAACTCAGCTTTTAAGGCAAGGTTTGGCAGCACATCCCAGCGTACACCAACCGTCCAACTCTTAATTGAATCAGGCGTAGATTCATCAAAAATACGATTGTACCCATATGCAAGTTGATCTAAGTCGCTATTAATACCTAACGGAATTTCATTTTCAGCAGAACGAGTTTCTACGTCGCTATCTGCAAATGTTAAGTGGTATGTAAAAGGAGCATGATTAACACCGGCAGTTAAATAATAGCTTTGAATTATAGGCACTATCCCCAAATCAGTTTTAATGCGGACCCATTCACCTCTAAAAAAATAATCTAAATTGTCGTAAATTACGCCAAATTGATTTGCATGTGCTCTACCTTTTGTTTTTACCGAGCTGGCGCTTTTTGTAAAATTAAGGCTATTAAGCACATTTTCTAGCTGTCTTATCTCATCAATATCAAGCTTGATATTCCCATTATAACGGGAAACTCTAAATTCTAAGTTTTCAATATTAATCTTACCAATGAACCCTAAAAGATTATCAACTTCAAAGCCCGTTCTTAAGGCGCCAATCCCTATATCACCCGACTCTTCACCATAGTAACCTTCAAAGCTCAAATCAAAGTTTTCTGCACCAAATTTATAAACAGCATCTATGCCATTAAACGTTTTAAATAAATAAGTATCATAAACTTGTTGAGGTGGATTGATCCATGGGTACGCAAAACCAACATCCGAAAAGTCACTCATGGTAAAAAAAGGTGTGCGTAACTTTCTGAGTTATCGGAAGCTGTTGTGTTATTGCTTCTTAACAAAAATTGAGCTGTTGCAGACCACTTATCATCAAACTGATACTCGCCTTGGAATCCAATTAAACTAGATGGAGAAAATTTAAGACTGTCTTCATATCCCTTAAACTCGACATTTTTTTCGTCTAAGTAACCACCAATAACTCGAGCATAACCAGAAAATTCTAACTCATTAGAAAAAGCTGAAAAATGAGTAAGCATAGTGGTAAAAAGTAAGCACCAAGATATTTTATATCGCATCAGAGAAAATTAAATCCTTTGTTGAATTATGCAAAGTACAATGAAGATTAATTATGCTAACAAGGAAATAATTCACCAGTTCGGATAATCAATTATTTAATTATTTTAAGTAGCGCTCTTTACCGCGACCTAGGATTAATGATTATAGTCAATGAATTACATGTTGGCACAATATATGTGCTCTATAAGAGTATTAAGTACCTAGGTAACACTGTTTTTACCTCAATCCCATTCAGTATTATCGAGATAGAGCTTAACTATATTTATATAGATACTTTTCAACTAAGTAGGGGATCAAACTGATTCTTAATTTATCTCGTTCACCAAGATTGAGTGCTTAACATAAGTGCTTGGTAGGATGTAAATTAGCTAAATTATAATGCGATATGTGAGTAATTCACCACATTTTACTTTTTACAATTTGAAGCCTGATGATGTCGTAGTGCCCACAGCGGTAGAAAGTCACATAGCAAATGCTACACTATCTTAGTGTCGCGATATGAGTGTGTATTAATTGCGCGTATTTCACTTTTCTGCAGACGTAAAAAAGCCCGACTATTTCTAGTCGGGCTCTCTACAATTTGAAGCCTGGTAATGTCCTACTTTCACATAGCAAATGCTACACTATCGTTGGCCGGGGCTCGCCTTCGAGCTGTTTGGTTTCACTACTGAGTTCGGGATGGGCTCTTGGCTATTTACTAAATCCAAGAAAGCAAAAAACCCGTCACATTGCTGTAACGGGTTTCTTTAATTTGAAGCCTGGTAATGTCCTACTTTCACATAGCAAATGCTACACTATCATCGGCGCTGTTTCGTTTCACTACTGAGTTCGGCATGGAATCAGGTGGGTCCAAAACGCTATTGTCACCAAGCAAATTTGGGCGTTAATTCGTATCGCTACGCATTAACTGAATTTGGAAAATATCTGATAATATTTTTTAAGTCTTTCTAAGTAATGTCTACTTTAGTCATATTAACTTCTGTCTAAACTGTCGCATAAAACGCGTTTGGCGTTGTATGGTTAAGCCTCACGGGTAATTAGTACAAGTTAGCTTAATGGCTCACACCACTTCCACATCTTGCCTATCAACGTTG